>NZ_JBVHHY010000022.1:0-155059 GCF_055560835.1 Kitasatospora sp. NPDC023120
CGCCCGGTTACATTCCGAACCCGGAAGCTAAGCCTCACAGCGCCGATGGTACTGCAGGGGGGACCCTGTGGGAGAGTAGGACGCCGCCGAACAATCATTCGAGAGAAGCCCCCGCCGGGTGAACCGGGCGGGGGCTTCTCTGTTGTAAGGTCAACGTGCATTGTCGTCACACGTACAGGAGGCCCCCGGGTGGAGGTCCAGGAGACGCGGGTCCAGACCGATCGCGTCCTCACCATCCCCAACCTGCTGAGCATGGGCCGGCTGGTCGGCGTTCCGCTCTTTCTCTGGCTCATTCTGTGGCCGGTGTTCGACGGGCCCAACAATGACGGCTGGGCGCTGCTGATCCTGGCGCTGAGCGGTGTCAGCGACTACCTGGACGGAAAGCTCGCCAGGCGGTGGGGGCAGATCAGCCGGGTGGGCCAGGTGCTGGATCCGCTGGCCGACCGGCTCTATGTGCTGTCCACGCTGGTGGGATTGACCTGGCGTGAGATCCTGCCGTGGTGGCTGACGGCGATTCTGCTGGCCCGCGAGATGTTTATCGCCGCGCTGCTGCCCATTCTGAACAGGCACGGTTACGGGCCGCTGCAGGTGAGTTTCCTGGGGAAGGCCGCGACCTTCAACCTGATGTACGCGTTCCCGCTTCTGCTGCTCGGCAGCGTGGACAGTTGGATCGCGCGGCCGGCCGAGGTGGTGAGCTGGGCCTTCATCTGGTGGGGGACCGTGCTGTACTGGTGGGCCGCCATTCTTTACGCGGTTCAGGCGCGGCAGATCGTCAAGGGGAGCGCGGCGGGCTCGGCGTCCGCAGTCTGAGACGTGATCTGAGAGAAGCCCCACGCTCCATCGGTGCGTCGGACGATACCTTCCGGGTAGAGAACCCTCTGGAACGGTTTGATGGACCTGCTGGTCCACCACCGCGAAGGAGGACGCACCCGTAATGAAAGCCGTTGTAATGGCAGGGGGCGAGGGCACTCGACTCCGCCCGATGACCTCCAGCATGCCGAAGCCGCTGCTTCCGGTCGCCAATCGGCCGATCATGGAGCACGTGCTTCGGCTGCTGAAGCGGCACGGCCTCTCCGACACCGTCGTCACGGTCCAGTTCCTGGCGTCACTGGTCAAGAACTACTTCGGTGACGGCGAAGAGCTGGGCATGCATCTGACCTATGCCCACGAGGAGACACCTCTGGGCACAGCGGGGAGTGTCAAGAACGCCGAGGACGCGCTCAAGGACGACTCCTTTCTGGTGATCTCCGGTGACGCGCTGACCGACTTCAATCTCTCCGAATTGATCGACTTTCATCGCAGTAAGAACGCTCTGGTCACCGTCTGTCTCACCAGGGTGCCGAATCCACTGGAGTTCGGTATCACGATCACGGACGACGAGGGCAGGGTCGAGCGATTCCTGGAGAAGCCGACCTGGGGGCAGGTCTTCTCCGACACCGTGAACACCGGTATCTACGTGATGGAGCCCGAGGTCTTCGACTACGTCGCGGCGGGTGAGTCCGTCGACTGGTCGAGCGACGTCTTCCCGCAGCTGTTGAAGGAGGGCAAGCGGGTCTACGGGTACGTCGCCGAGGGCTACTGGGAGGACGTGGGCACCCACGAGAGCTACGGCAAGGCCCAGGCGGACGTCCTGGAGGGCAAGGTCGAGGTCGAGCTGGACGGGTTCGAGATCTCGCCCGGCGTCTGGGTCGCCGAGGGGGCCGAGGTGGACCCCGAGGCGGTGCTCCGCGGGCCGCTGTACATCGGGGACTACGCCAAGGTCGAGGCCGGCGTCGAGATCCGTGAGCACACCGTGCTGGGCAGCAACGTCGTCGTCAAGCGCGGCGCGTTCCTGCACAAGGCGGTGGTGCACGACAACGTGTACATCGGTCCGCAGAGCAATCTGCGGGGCTGCGTGGTCGGCAAGAACACCGATGTGATGCGGGCCGCGCGGATCGAGGACGGCGCGGTGATCGGGGACGAGTGCCTGGTCGGCGAGGAGTCGATCATCGGCGCGAACGTCCGGGTGTACCCGTTCAAGACCATCGAGGCCGGTGCGGTCGTCAACACCTCGGTGATCTGGGAGTCGCGCGGGCAGGAGCACCTCTTCGGGCTCCGTGGCGTCTCGGGGATCCTGAACGTCGAGATCACCCCGGAGCTCGCCGTCCGGCTGGCCGGTGCCTACGCGACGACCCTGAAGAAGGGGGCCACCGTCACCATTGCGCGTGACCACTCGCGTGGTGCGCGTGCACTCAAACGGGCGATGATCTCGGCGCTGCAGACCTCCGCGATCGACGTCCGCGACCTGGAGAACGTGCCGATGCCGGTGGCCCGGCAGCACACGGCGCGGGGGAGTGCGGGCGGGATCTTCCTGCGGACCACGCCGGGGGTGCCCGACTCGCTGGACATCCTCTTCTTCGACGAGCGCGGCGCGGACCTGTCGCAGGCCGGGCAGCGCAAGCTCGACCGCGTCTACGCGCGCCAGGAGTACCGGCGGGCGTTCCCCGGCGAGATTGGGGACCTGACCTTCCCGTCGAGCGTCTTCGACTCCTACGCGGGCAACCTGCTGCGGACGGTGGACACCACCGGGGTCCGGGAGGCCGGGCTGAAGGTGGTCGTGGACACCGCGCACGGCAGCGCGGGGCTGGTTCTGCCGAGCATCCTCGGCCGGCTCGGGGTGGAGGCGCTCACCGTCTCCAGCGGTCTCGACGAGGCGCGACCGACCGAGGACGCGGAGGAGCGGCGGGCCGGGCTGACCAGGCTCGGCGAGCTGGTGGCCTCCTCGCGGGCGGCGTTCGGTGTCCGCTTCGACCCGGTCGGCGAGCGCGTCGCGTTCGTGGACGAGCTGGGCCGGGTGATCGACGACGACCGGGCGCTGCTGGTGCTGCTGGACCTGGTGGCGGCCGAGCGGCGCAGCGGGCAGGTGGCGCTGCCGGTGACCACGACCCGGATCGCCGAGCAGGTCGCCGCGTACCACGGCACCCAGGTGATCTGGACCACGACGACGCCGGACGACCTCGCGAAGGCGGCCTCCGCCGAGGGCACGGTGTTCGGCGGGGACGGGCGCGGCGGCTTCGTGGTGCCCGAGTTCAGCGGCGTGCTGGACGGGGCCGCGGCCTTCGTCCGGCTGGTCGGTCTGGTGGCGCGGACCCAGCTCACGCTGAGCCAGATCGACGCGCGGATCCCGCAGGCGCACATCCGGCGCCGGGACATCGCGACTCCGTGGGCGGCCAAGGGCATGGTCATGCGCTCGGTGGTGGAGGCGGCCGGCAGCCGGCGGCTGGACACCACCGACGGCGTCCGGGTGGTCGAGGCCGACGGGCGGTGGACGCTGGTGCTGCCCGATCCCGCGGAGGCGGTCACCCACCTGTGGGCGGAGGGTCCGGACGACGAGGCGACCGAGGCGCTGCTGGACGAGTGGGCGGCGGTGGTCGACGGCGCCGGGCGGTGACGGCCCGGGGCTGAGGACGGAACTCCCCCGATCGGCGGGGCGCGCGGCATGGTTCGTGCGCCCCGCTGTCCGTTTTCACGCTATTCGGAATGATCCGTCGCTTCCGTCATGTGTGCAGCGTGTGTGCAGCTCAGGGGCCGTGTACGGGCCCCCTCGCCGTCATGGGACGATGGTCCCCATGCCAGCAACGCCGACGCCGAGTGCCCCGAACGGACGGTACAACCGCCCGGACGCCTCGATGTCCTTGCTGACCAATGTGATGGACCACAGCCTGGACGAGGGCTACGCCGAGGCGGCCGCGGCCCGCGGCGGTGCCCGCGACAGCCGGATACCCGGCACGCTCCAGGGGCTGCTCACTCTGGGCGCCGGGCTGGCGCTGGTCGGAGCGGTGGTGACGGTGGGCGCGGTGAACGCGCACAAGGCCGAGCCGACGCTGGCCAAGGAGCGGGACGCGCTGATCCATCGGATCAACGACAGCAACACCTCGGCCGACCGGCTGCAGAAGCAGGTGCAGGAGCTGCGCCGCAAGGTCGACAGCACGCAGCAGCAGGCGCTCGCCTCGGGGGACGGAGACGCGGGTGGGCTGGTCGGCAGCGTCGGTCTGGGGGAGGTCACCGGGCCGGGGATGAAGCTGGTCCTGGAGGACGCCGCGGGGACGGGCCTGGGCGGCAACGTCGACCCGCGGGCGG
Organism: Kitasatospora sp. NPDC023120; assembly: GCF_055560835.1. Classification (NCBI taxonomy): domain Bacteria; kingdom Bacillati; phylum Actinomycetota; class Actinomycetes; order Kitasatosporales; family Streptomycetaceae; genus Kitasatospora; species Kitasatospora sp. NPDC023120. Next base: position 4,120 of record NZ_JBVHHY010000022.1, read on the forward strand.
GGCAGGGCTTCTCCAACAGCGGCCGCCTGCGGGACCGCGACCTGCAACTCGTGGTGAACGGTCTGTGGGGATCCGGGGCGGAGGCCGTCGCGATCAACGGCCAGCGGCTGACGGCGCTCTCCGCGATCCGGGCCGCGGGCGAGGCGGTGCTGGTGGACAACCGGCCGCTGGTGCCGCCCTACAACATCCTGGCGATCGGGGACGGGCCGAAGCTCCTGACCGCCTTCGAGAACGACATGGCCGGGCAGTACCTGCGGCTGCTCCAGGAGAAGTACGGCATCAAGTCGACGCTCTCCACGCAGAAGAGCCTGACACTGCCGGCGGCGGTGGGCGTCACGCTGCGGACCGCGCAGCAGGCGACGCCTGAGCCCTCGCCGACGGTGCCCGCGTCGGCCGTACCGGTACCGGGCGGAACGCCCTCGACCGGCCCCGGAACCTCGGAGAGCCCGAGCGCGTCCGTCTCACCGTCGCCCTCACCCTCGGCCTCACCGAGCGCCTCACCATCTGCCACCGGCGGTGGCCCGACCACCAAGCGGCGTCCGTCGACCGGATCCGCCAAGACCCCGACAGGGACAGGAGCAGCCAGACCGTGATTGCCGTACTGGGTCTTGTGATCGGGGTGGTCGTCGGCCTCTTCGTCCAACCCGAGGTGCCGGACGCCGTCGTGCCCTACCTGCCGATCGCGGTGGTCGCGGCGCTGGACGCGGTGTTCGGCGGTGTCCGGGCGATGCTCGACGGGATCTTCAACGACAAGGTGTTCATCGTCTCGTTCCTGTCGAACGTGGTGGTCGCGGCGCTGATCGTGTTCCTCGGTGACCAGCTGGGCGTCGGCTCGCAGCTGTCCACGGGTGTGGTCGTCGTCCTCGGCATCCGCATCTTCTCCAACGCGGCTGCGATCCGGCGCCATGTCTTCCGTGCCTGAGTCGGGCCGCGTGGAGGCGGCGGAGAAGCGGGAGCCGGAGCGGGAGGCGACGGTGGCCGAGCGGACCGCGGAGCGGACCGTCGCGGAGCCGGCCGGGAAGGCGGGTGGGACGACGGCTGAGGAGACGGTCGAGGAGGCCGTCGAGAAGGCTGTTGAGGTGCCCGAGCCGGTGGCGGACGGGGAGTCCGGGACCGATGGGGCCGCGGACGCCGACGAGGCTGCGGAGGAGGCCGCAACGGCCGCCGCTGCGGAGCCCGAGGCGGACGTGCAGGAGCCGGAGCCCGAGCCAGAGTCGGAGCCTAAGGTCGAGCTCGAGTCGGAGCCTGTGGTCGAGTCGGCGCCGGAACGGACGCTCCGGCTGGTGAAGGCGGTCCGGCCGAAGCCCGAGCCTGAGTCGGCGGTGCGGTCCGAGTCGGAACCGGAGCCCGAGCCGGAGCCCGCCGCGGAGGAGGCCGTCGAGCAGCCGGCAGCCGTGGACCGCAGTGCCGGACGGCGGCGGCTGAAGGCGGCGCTGTGGCCGCCGCGGCTGTCGCGCGGTCAGCTGGTGGTGGCGCTACTCCTGTTCTCGCTCGGTCTGGCGCTGGCGATCCAGGTGCGGTCGACCAACGACCACCACAGCCAGCTGCGCGGGGCCCGGCAGGAGGACCTGGTCCGGATCCTCGACGAACTGGACAGCCGTCAGCAGCGTCTGCAGCAGGAGAAGGCGGAGCTGGAGCAGTCCCTGGCGAAGTTGGAGAACAGCTCCAACCAGGCCAAGGAGGCCCAGGAGCAGACCAGGAAGAAGGTGACGGAACTCGGTGTGCTCGCCGGTACCGTCAAGGCCACTGGTCCGGGCATCGTACTCACGGTCGATGATCCCCAAGGGCAGGTGAAGGCAGATATGCTGCTGGACACCCTGCAGGAACTTCGAGCGGCGGGGGCGGAGGCGATTCAGATCAACGATGTGCGCGTGGTGGTCAACACCTACTTCACCGACCTGGCGGGCGGTGGGGTGCAGATCGACGGGAAGAAGGTCTCGCAGCCCTATCGGTTCACCGTCGTGGGGAACCCGCAGGATCTGACGCCCGCGCTGAACATCCCGGGTGGTGTCGTCCGCACGTTGGAGAGCCACCAGGCGCGGGCGACGATCACCCAGCAGCAGAAGGTGGTCGTCGACGCCCTCGTGGACCTGAAGACGCCGCAGTACGCCAAGCCGGCGTCGAAGTGACGAGGCGCCCGACGAACGGCCCGTCACGGGCCGGCGGCACCCGGTGCGGGCCGCCGCCGTCACGTGGGCGAGACTGGTTCGCACCAGTACGCTCCGGAGCAACAACCGCAGCACCAACTGTCGGAGTACCACTCCAGCGGGCCCGAGCCGCAGCCGGGCTCGCCGCCTGTCCGAGGTTCTCACCCTGCCCCGCGGGCGGGTCTGTCACACGCAAGGGGATTCGCCCGTGAGTTTCTTCTCGAAGTTGTTCGGTCGCAACAAGGACCGTGACGAGGCCGCCGTCGAGGCGCCGACCGCACGTCACCGCCGGCCCGAGGACGAGCCCGCCGTGCCGGGCATGCGACCCGCCCCCGAGGCTGCGCCGTACGGGGGTCAGCAGATGTTCCGGGACGGCGGCGCCGCCCAGTACGCGGGGAATCAGGCGGGCTACGGCGCGTCGGTTGACCCCTCCGGCGACCCGCGCATAGGTTTCCCGTCAGCACCCTCAACCTCTGGTGGAGGGTTTGCCCCGGACCCGTACGCCGGGCACAACCCGTCGGGTGTGCCGCGCCAGGAGGCTGTGAACATGGCTGGCCCCTCTCCGTGCCCCAGGTGCGGCAACCAGAACCCGGCCTCGGCCCGGTTCTGTTCCAACTGCGGTACGGCGCTGCGCGGCGGTCTGCTGCCGGAGGGGGCGGCGGAGACCACGTCGACCATCTCCATCTCCGGCCTGGAGTCGTACGACCCCAACACCACGACCGGCACCGGTGCCACGCCGGCCCTGTCGGCCGAGGTGCTGTCCGCCATCGACGCGCTGCCGCCGGGCTCGGCCCTGCTGATCGTGCAGCGCGGCCCGAACTCGGGCAGCCGCTTCCTGCTCGACTCGGACGTCACCACGGCGGGGCGTCACCCGCAGGGTGACATCTTCCTGGACGACGTCACGGTCTCGCGCCGCCACGTGGAGTTCCGCCGCACCCCGGCCGGCTTCAGCGTCGCGGACGTGGGCAGCCTCAACGGCACCTACGTGAACCGGGAGCGGATCGACGAGGTGGCGCTGAACAACGGCGACGAGGTCCAGATCGGGAAGTACCGGCTGGTGTTCTTCGCCGGCCACAACCGGGGGTACTGAAACCAACGTCGGCAGGAGCCCGAGTGAATACGAATACCCCTTCCTCTTCTCTCGGGGCGGCCACCCCAGACTCGTCCGGTCCGCAGGCGGACCGCGGCGGGCGCGGGGTGGTCGCGGGACCCAGGCAGCCGGTCCGTACGGACCGGCCCGCCGGGCGGCGGCGTGGCGGTGACGAACTGCTGAGCATCGGCGCGGTGCTGGCCTTCCTGCGCGACGACTTCCCCGAGGTGACCATCTCCAAGATCCGCTTCCTGGAGGCGGAGGGGCTGGTCGAGCCGCAGCGCACGCCCTCGGGGTACCGCAAGTTCAGTCCGGCCGACGTCGAGCGGCTGGCCTACGTGCTGCGGATGCAGCGGGACCACTACCTGCCCCTGCGGGTGATCCGCGAGCACCTGGACGCCATCGAGCGCGGTGAGAGCCCACCCGCGCTGCCCTCCGCGGCCGATGCCCGGCCCGGACCGATGGAGGAGGCGGACCGCGAGCTGGTCGCCGCCGCCGACGTCCCGTCCGGGGTCCGGCTGGGGCGCGCCGAGCTGCTGGCCGCGGCCGGGGCCGGGGAGCGGGAGCTCGCCGAGTGGGAGTCGTACGGGCTGGTCGCGCCGGGCCCGGACGGCGGGTACGACGGCGAGGCGCTGCAGGTGGCCCGGCTGGTCGCGGAGCTCGGCCGGTACGGCCTCGAGCCGCGGCACCTGAGAGCCATGAAGGCTGCGGCGGACCGCGAGATCGCACTGGTGGAACAGGTGGTGGCACCGCTGCGCCGGCACCGCAACCCGCAGACCAGGGCGCACGCCGAGGCCACCGCGCGGGAGCTCGCGACCCTGTCCGTACGACTGCACGCGGCCATGGTCCAGGCCGGCCTGCGAACCCGCGGGTAGCCTCCCGGACGGCCTGCGGACACCGGCTGCACCGCGCTGACCAGCGGCGTCGGCCCTGCGCTTTCATATCCGGGATCGGAGCCATAGGGTTGCCTGTGTGAATGAGCTCGACGTCGTGGGTGTCCGGGTGGAGATGCCTTCCAACCAGCCGATCGTGCTGCTGCGGGAGGTCGGGGGAGATCGCTACCTGCCGATCTGGATCGGCCCCGGCGAGGCGACCGCGATCGCCTTCGCCCAGCAGGGCATGACGCCGGTGCGTCCGCTGACGCACGACCTCTTCAAGGACGTCCTGGAGGCGCTCGGCCAGCAGCTCACCGAGGTGCGGATCACCGATCTGCGGGAGGGCGTGTTCTACGCGGAGCTGGTGTTCGCCGGCGGGGTCGAGGTGAGCGCCCGGCCGTCCGACGCGATAGCGCTGGCGCTGCGCACCGGCACGCCGATCTACGGGAGCGAGGAGGTGCTCGCCGAGGCGGGCATCGCGATTCCGGACGAGCAGGAGGACGAGGTCGAGAAGTTCCGGGAGTTCCTCGACCAGGTGTCGCCCGAGGACTTCGGGGGCGGCGGCCCGCAGTAGCGGGGGCCGGCTCCTCGACCGCCCCTCCTGCCCATTGGCCCGGCGTTTTGCCAAAAATCGCCTGTCTACCCACACTAGGGGCACGAAAAACCACTCTCCTGAGTGATGTGGTTTGTCTGGCCCGGCGTGGCGATCGTTGACGGGTCATAGGGGACTGCCTACCGTCAGGAGTGGCTGTCCGGGTGGCCGATGCCCGCAGTCGGGTTGCCCGCAGCACAAGTGGACGGAGGCAGGCATGAGCAGCACCGGCGATGACGCGGCCGTGGGAGGCCTGTGCGCCGTGCACGTGCCGCGCACCGCTCGCACCGTCACGGACCTGCCCCGGGTGGGCAGGTTCCCGGCCGTGCAGCCGGGACAGCCGGACATCGAGCGGCTCGCCCCGACCTCCGAACTGGTCGGCTTCCGCGGCCCGACGGCCTGCGCGGCCGCCGGCATCACCTACCGCCAGCTGGACTACTGGGCCCGCACCGGGCTGCTGGAGCCCAGCGTCCGGACGGCGTACCCCTCGACCAGTCAGCGGCTCTACAGCTTCCGCGACGTCCTGCTGCTCAAGATCGTGAAGCGGCTGCTCGACGCGGGTGTCTCACTGCAGAACATCCGGGTGGCTGTCGCCCATCTGCAGGCCGCCGAGCAGGCCGACCTGGCCGGGATGACGCTGATGTGTGACGGCGCGACGGTGTACGAGTGCACCACGCCGCAGCAGGTGGTGGACCTGCTGAAGGGCGGTCAGGGGGTGTTCGGCATCGCGGTGGGAGCGGTCTGGCAGGAGCTGGAGCTGACCCTCGGGCGGCTGCACGCGGAGCGCACCGACACCGGCGAGACCCTGGTCGGGCAGGACCCGGCCGACGAGCTCGCCCAGCGCCGCAACCGGGCGGTCTGAGCACGGATTCGACGGGGCCGCGGGCCCGGACGGGGAACCGTTCGGGCCCGCGGCCCCGTCGTGTTGCGTGGCGAAACGATCGAGGGAGGGGCACGTGGGGGTCGGCACCGGGATTGCGGGGCTGCTGCGGCGCAGGGCGGGAGTGATGGGGACGCGGCTGCGGCGGCGCCGGACGCAGCGCAGGGTGTTCCAGGCCGGCACGGTGCTCTGCGCGCTGGCCCTGGCACCGAGCGCCTGGGTGTGGCTCTCCGCGGGCGACCGGGTGGGCACGGTGGAGAGCGCGCCGTCCGCGCCGGTCGCGGTGGTCTTCGGCGCCGGGCTGGACCAGGGCAAGCCCTCGCCCTACCTCGAGCACCGGCTGGTCGCGGCGGTGGACCTGTACCGGGAGGGAAAGGTGCAGGCGATCCTGGTGACCGGGGACAACGGGCGGGTCGAGTACGACGAGCCCGACGCGATGTACACGTACCTGACCGGACACGGGGTGCCGGCGGAGCGGGTGGTCCGGGACTACGCGGGCTTCGACACCTGGGACTCCTGCACCCGGGCGCACCGGGTCTTCGGGGTGGACCGGGCGGTGCTGGTCAGCCAGGACTTCCACGTCCGGCGGGCGCTGGCGCTGTGCGAGGCGGCGGGCATCCGGTCGTACGCGGTCGGAGTGTCGGAGCTGCACGACGAGACCTGGCTGTACGGCGGGCTGCGGGAGGTCGCCGGGGCGGGCAAGGCGGCGGTCAACGCCTGGCTGCGGCCGGACCCGGTGTTCCTCGGGCCCAAGGAGGACGGCATCCCGAAGGCGCTGGCGGACGCCGCGAAGAAGTAGCCGACGGCCGCCGGCGGCGGGAGACCGGCCGGGGTTCGTACGCACTGTCGGACCCGTACGCGATGATCGGCTGGTGCGATCACTGCCGAGCATCATCCACCTCGACATGGACGCCTTCTTCGCGGCGGTGGAGCAGGCGGCCAAGCCGAGCCTGCGCGGAAAGCCGGTGATCGTCGGCGGGCTCGGCGGGCGCGGGGTGGTCTCCACGGCCTCGTACGAGGCGCGGAAGTTCGGGGTGCACTCGGCGATGCCGATGGCCCAGGCGCGCCGGCTCTGCCCCAACGCGGCCTTCCTGTCGGGCCGGTTCGAGGCCTACCGGCAGGTCAGCGAGATCGTGATGGGCCTGCTGCGGGAGCTGTCGCCGCTGGTGCAGCCGCTGAGCCTGGACGAGGCCTTCGTGGACCTCGAAGCCGGACCGTACGGCCCGGTGCTGGCGGAGACGGACCATGAGACCGGCGAGCGGCTGGTGCTCGCGCTGGCGGAGGACCTGCGGGCCGACATCCTGCGGCTGACCGGGCTGACCGGCTCGGTGGGGGCAGCCGGGTCCAAGCTGATGGCCAAGATCGCTTCCGAGCAGGCCAAGCCGGACGGCCTGGTGCTGATCGAGCCGGGGCAGGAGCGGGCCGTGCTCGGGCCGATGCCGGTCCGGGCGCTGCCGGGGATCGGGCCGGCCACCGAGCAGGTGCTGCGGCGGGCCGGGCTGACCACGGTGGCCGACCTCGCGGAGGCGGGCGAGGCGGAGCTGGTCCAGCTGCTGGGGCGGGCGCACGGCGCCGGGATCCACCAGATGTCGATAGGGCTGGACGAGCGGCCGGTCGTCGCCGACCAGGACGCCAAGTCCGTCTCGGTGGAGGACACCTACGAGGTGGACCTGGCCGACCGGGAGCGGGTGCTGCGCGAGGTGGAGGCACTGGCCGCGCGGTGCGTGCGGCGACTGCGGGCGGCCGGGCGCTCGGGGCGGACGGTGGTGCTCAAGGTCCGCCGCTTCGACTTCTCGACGCTGACCCGCTCGGAAACGCTCGGCGGGCCCACGGACGACGAGGCAGTGATCACCGCGACCGCCCGCCGGCTGGCCGAGCAGGTGGACATCACCGGCGGGGTCCGGCTGCTCGGCGTGGGCGTCGCCCAACTCGCCGACTACACCCAGGAGGACCTGTTCGCACAGGCCCTGCGGGAGGAGGCGGCGGAGCACACGGAGGAGGCGGCCGAGTCCGAGGAGGCCGCGGAGGAGGCGGAGGCCGTCGCGGTGCGGCGGTGGATGCCCGGACAGGACGTCCGGCACGAGGAGTTCGGGCTGGGCTGGGTGCAGGGCAGCGGCGTCGGGAGGGTCACCGTACGGTTCGAGACGCCGTGGAGCGGACCCGGGCGGGTGCGGACCTTCGCGGTGGACGACCCGGCGCTCGAGCCGACCCGGCCGCTGCCGCTGCGCCGGGGCGAGGACGCGGAGGCGGACGGGGATGCGGACGCCAGCGGCGGGGCGGACGGCGGGACGGATGGCGGGGCCTGAGGCACGAAAACGGCCCCACCCGGTGGGGGAGTACCGGGTGGGGCCGCATCACCGTGCCGGTCCCCGTACGTTCGTGATGCCCTCGCGACGTACGGAGGCCGGGGCCCCGCGCCCTGTCCCTGAGCGCGGGGGCCGGACGCCTCGTCAGGCGTCGGTCTTCACCAGCTTGTCGCTGGAGTCCTGCTGGGCCGAGCCGTCGACGACGGTCAGGGGCACGGCCGGCTTGACGGTGCGGATCAGGAACGGGACGACACCGGCGACGACGCAGACCACGGCCGCGGTCCAGAACGCGTGCTTGAAGGCGTCCAGGGTGGGCAGCGTGAGCGGGATCTGCGGCGGCAGCTTCATGGTGTCGCCGGTCAGGATGGCGGCCATGACGGCGGTGCCGATCGCGCCACCGACGGTGCGCAGCACCGAGTTCATGCCGTTGGCGATGCCGCTCTGCTCGACCGGGACGGCGCCGTTGATGTAGGCCGGCATCGCGGCGAACGCGAGGCCGACGCCGAGGCCGAAGATCGCCGAGGCGGTGTAGATGTCGCCCTCCCGGCTGTGCCGCAGGGCCAGGTAGGCCATCGCGACGGCGCCGAGGGCGCCACCGAGGACCAGCGGCAGGCGCGGGCCGCGGCGGGCGATCAGCAGCGCGCCCAGCGGGGCGGCCACCATCGAGCCGATCGCGGACGGCAGCAGCATGACACCGGCGTGCAGGACGGTGGCGGTGAAGCCGTAGTGGGTCAGCTTGTCCGGGGCCTGGGCGAAGTTGCTGATGACCATGAACGAGCCGTACATGCCGAAGCCGATGAGCAGGCCCGCCAGGTTGGTGAAGGCGACGGCCGGGCGGGACATCATCTTCATGTCCACCAGGGGGTGCGCGACCTTGGTCTCGATGATGCCCCAGACCAGGGCCACGACGGCGGCGACGGCGAACAGGCCGAGGGTCTTGGTGGAGGTCCAGCCCCAGTGGTTGCCCTGGCTGACCGCGACCAGCAGCGCGGAGAGCCAGCCGGCCAGGGTGAGCGCGCCGAGCGGGTCGGCGCCGCCGTCCTTGTCGGTGACCGGGTCGGACGGGACGCGGAAGGCGACCAGGGCGATCGCGATCAGGCCGAAGACCAGGCCCATCCAGAAGATCGACGTGTAGTTCCAGTGCTCCAGCAGGAGACCGGTGGCGACCAGGCCGAGGCCGGAGCCGACGCCCATCGAGGCGCTGATGGCGGCGACGCCGCCGGTCACCTTCTGCTTGGGCAGCTCGTCGCGGACGATGCTGATCGCCAGCGGCATCACGCCACCGCCGGCGCCCTGCAGGACACGGGCGACGACCAGCCAGGTGAAGGAGTGGGTGCTGACCGCCAGCGCCGAACCGGCGACCAGGCCCGCCAGCGAGATCAGCAGCATCGGCTTGCGGCCCCGGAGGTCGCCGAAGCGGCCGAGGAGGGGAGTCAGCACGGCGGCGGAGAGCAGGTTGGCGGTCATCAGCCAGGTGACGCTGGAGGCCGAGACGCTCAGTTCCTTGGCCAGCGAGGGCAGGATCGGGACGACCGCGGTCTGCACAACGCTGAACGACAGCATCGCCAGGATGAGGGCCGGCAGGACCCGGGCGCTGCTCTGCTTCTCGGCCGCGGTGGTGGGCTGGGGTGCCTCACTCACGGTTGCTTCCTCCCGTACATAGTGAATGAACTGAAGTAACCATGCAGGGAGATACTTCAGAGTGTCAAATATCGAGCGGTTAAGCTTTGGCAAAGGGCGGAGTTCGGGCTGGTGGGGGCGCCTGCGGCGGGCTGGGGGAGGGGGCGGCGCCTTGGTGACGGGGAGGGGCTGGGGTATGGCAGGAGAGCGGGCATGGGGAGGGCCCCGGCCTTTGGGGGGTCGGGGCCCTGGGTGGGGGTGGGGTCAGATGAGGGGGCGTGGGGCGGTGGGGTGGGGGGTGTCGGTCGCCGGTGAGGGTGGGGCGGCGGTGTCCGGGGGCGTGGTGTTGTCGTTGACGTCGACGTGCTCGCGGCGGAGTTCCTCCCGGATCACCTTCTCCTCGGTGTAGCGCTCGACCACGAGGCGGACGCGCTCGATGGGGGCGAGGTACTTGCGGACCACCGGGCGCTCCTCACGGAGGGTGACCTCTTCGACGGCCTCGTCGATCTCCTTCTCGGTGAGGGAGGCGCGTTCGGCCTCGCTGACCGGCATCCGTTCGACCCGGACCCGTTCGCGGACCACCGGGACGCGGCGCTCGATCTGCTCGGTCGTCACGTATTTGCGCAGCTTCGCGGTGCCGAGGGTGTGCCACTCGGTGGTGATGTCCAGCCGCTCCTCGCGGCAGGTGATCTCGATCGGGGCGTCGGGAGCGGACGCGGCGGCACCCGCGGCGGGCGCGGGGGTGGTGGCCGCCGGGGTGGGCTGCGGCTTCGGCTCGACGTGCGGCGTGACAGCGCGGGTGGGCGCGGGGGTGCTGAGGGTCCGTACTTTGGCCTCCGGGGCGGTGCTGGTGTTGATCGGCGTGTGCTCGGGGGGGCGGAAGGCGGGCGGCTTGGCGGCGGCCGCGGCCGCGGCGGCTGCGGCGGGCGCCGCGGCCGGGGTGGTGCCGAAGTCGACGTCGGACGGCGCGGACCGACTGCCGTTCTCGCCGGCCTGGTGGCCGTCCGCCGCGGTGTCGAGGCCGTAGTAGCGGTAGAGCTGCAGCTCCTGGGTGGGGGACAGGTGCTGGCCCACACCGAAGTCCGGGGACTCCTTGACCAGCGACTTGTCGTACGGCACCCGGAGCTCGTCGCCGGCGAACTCGCTCGTGGTGAGCGGGACGAAGGCGTCCCGGCCGAAGATGCCGGTCCGGACGGCGGCCCACTCGGGCCGGCCGGTGGCGTCGTCCAGGTACACCTCGTCGACCGTGCCGATCTTGTCTCCGTTGCGGTCGACCGCCTTGTGGCCGATGAGGTCCCGGGGGTCGATGTCGGTCTGCACTCTTTCCTCCAGTGCGCTGGGCCTGTGGCACTCCCGCAGGTCGGCGGTCGGAGCGCCCGTCCCGTCCGCCTCTCCACACCAAATGCCATGAAACGGACGGGCGCGACCGGGGTGCGCCGGACGGGCTGCGGGCTGAGCTGTCCGGGGGACGCGCGTAGACCCGGGGTGACGGGAAGCACCCGTGATCGGAAGGCCTCCCGCTGGTACCCTGGGCGGCGACCGCAGAGCCCGCTCGGGAGAGTCTCCGACCGCGAAAACCGCTGGTCGGGGCGCCGAAGGAGCAACTCCTCCCCGGAATCTCTCAGGCATCCGTACCGTGTGGGGTAGGTCACTCTGGAAAGCAGGGCAGGAGTCTCGGCATGGGAGCCGGCGACCACCACCCTCACCGACGGTGCAAGCCGACGGAGCGCTCACAGCGCGCCGTGCGGGCGAAGCTCTCAGGTCCCGATGACAGAGGGGGAGGCCTGTCGGGTCCGCCCGCCATCGCCGAGTTCGCTGTCCGCAGCGGGAAGGCCGGTCGGCGTGCGTACCCCCGCCGGTCCGTGACCAGGAGGCCTCGACCACCATGAACGCCCAGCCGAACGCGGGACGCCCCACCGGCGCCTCGACCCTCACCGAGCTTGAGCTGGCCAGCCCCTTCGAGAACCGCCACATCGGCCCCGACGCCGCCGCGCAGGAGAAGATGCTGGCGTCCGTCGGCTACGGCTCGCTGGACGAGCTCGCCGCCACGGCCGTGCCCGAGGCGATCCGCTCCATCACCGGCCTGGACCTGCCCGCCGGCCGGACCGAGGCCCAGGTCCTCGCCGAGCTGCGCGAGCTGGCCGGCCGCAACCAGGTGCTCCAGCCGATGATCGGCCTGGGCTACTACGGCACCTTCACCCCGCCGGTGATCCTCCGCAACGTCATGGAGAACCCGGCCTGGTACACCGCGTACACCCCGTACCAGCCGGAGATCTCGCAGGGCCGCCTGGAAGCGCTGCTCAACTTCCAGACCCTGGTCTCCGACCTGACCGGCCTGCCGACCTCCGGCTCCTCGCTGCTGGACGAGGGCACCGCGGCCGCTGAGGCGATGGCGCTGGCCCGCCGCGTCACCAAGGTCAAGGGCGGTGTCTTCCTGGTCGACGCCGAGACCCTGCCGCAGACCATCGCGGTGATCAACACCCGCGCGGTGCCGACCGGTGTCGAGGTCGTCGTCGCCGACCTGTCCGAGGGCATCCCGGCCGAGATTGCCGAGCGCGGCGTCTTCGGCGTGCTGCTGCAGTACCCGGGCGCCACCGGTGTGGTCCGCGACCTCACCCCGGTGATCGAGCAGGCGCACGGCCTGGGCGCGATCGTCGCCGTCGCCGCCGACCTGCTGGCGCTGACCCTGCTCAAGTCCCCGGGCGCGCTGGGCGCCGACATCGCCTGCGGCACCTCGCAGCGCTTCGGCGTCCCGATGGGCTTCGGCGGCCCGCACGCCGGCTACCTCTCGGTGCGCGCCGAGTACGCCCGCTCGCTGCCCGGCCGCCTGGTCGGCGTCTCCGTCGACTCCGACGGCAACCGCGCCTACCGCCTGGCGCTGCAGACCCGCGAGCAGCACATCCGCCGCGAGAAGGCCACCAGCAACATCTGCACCGCCCAGGTGCTGCTCGCCGTCATGGCCTCGATGTACGCCGTGTACCACGGCCCGGACGGCCTGGCCGACATCGCCCGCCGTACCCACCGCTACGCCGCCGCCCTCGCCGAGGGCCTGCGGGCCGGCGGCGTCGAGCTGCTGCACGGCGAGTTCTTCGACACCGTCACCGCCGTCGTCCCGGGCCGTGCCGCCGAGATCGCCGCCGCCGCCCGCGCCAACGGCATCAACCTGTACCAGGACGGCGCGGACCGGATCTCCGTCTCCACCGACGAGACCACCACCCGCGAGCACCTGGCCGGCGTCTGGGCCGCGTTCGGTGTCGAGGCGGTCGAGGTCGCCGAGGCCGCCGAGGCGCTGCCGACCGGGCTGCTGCGCGAGGACGAGTACCTGACCCACCCGGTCTTCCACAGCCACCGCTCGGAGACCGCCATGCTGCGCTATCTGCGCCGCCTGTCGGACCGGGACTACGCGCTGGACCGCGGCATGATCCCGCTGGGCTCCTGCACCATGAAGCTCAACGCGACCACCGAGATGGAGGCGGTGACCTGGCCGGAGTTCGGCCAGCTGCACCCCTTCGCGCCGATCGAGCAGGCCCAGGGCTACCTGACCCTGATCCGCCAGCTGGAGCAGCAGCTGGTCGAGGTGACCGGCTACGACGCCGTCTCGATCCAGCCGAACGCGGGCTCGCAGGGCGAGCTGGCCGGCCTGCTGGCCGTCCGCGCCTACCACCACGCCAACGGCGACACCCAGCGCGACGTCTGCCTGATCCCGTCCTCCGCGCACGGCACCAACGCGGCCTCCGCGGTGATGGCCGGCATGCGCGTGGTCGTGGTGAAGACCCTGGTCGACGGCGACGTGGACGTCGAGGACCTGAAGGCCAAGATCGAGCAGCACCGCGACAGCCTGTCGGTGCTGATGGTCACCTACCCGTCGACCCACGGCGTGTACGAGACCGAGATCACCAACATCTGCGCCCTGGTGCACGAGGCCGGCGGCCAGGTGTACGTGGACGGTGCCAACCTGAACGCCCTGGTCGGCCTGGCCAAGCCGGGCAAGTTCGGCGCGGACGTCTCGCACCTGAACCTGCACAAGACCTTCTGCATCCCGCACGGCGGCGGCGGCCCGGGCGTCGGCCCGGTCGCGGTGCGCGCCCACCTGGCGCCGTACCTGCCGAACCACCCGCTGCAGGAGGAGGCCGGCCCGGCCACCGGTGTCGGCCCGATCTCGGCCGCGCCGTGGGGCTCGGCGGCGATCCTGCCGATCTCCTGGGCGTACGTCCGGCTGATGGGCGGCGAGGGCCTCAAGCGCGCGACCCAGGTCGCGGTGCTGAACGCCAACTACATCGCCAAGCGCCTGGCGCCGCACTTCCCGGTGCTCTACACCGGTCCGGGCGGGCTGGTCGCGCACGAGTGCATCATCGACCTGCGGCCGCTGACCAAGGAGACGGGCGTGACGGTGGACGACATCGCCAAGCGCCTGATCGACTACGGCTTCCACGCGCCGACGATGTCCTTCCCGGTGGCCGGCACGCTGATGATCGAGCCGACCGAGTCCGAGGACCTGCACGAGATCGACCGCTTCTGCGACGCGATGATCGAGATCCGCGCCGAGATCGACAAGGTCGGCTCGGGCGAGTGGGCGGCCGACGACAACCCGCTGAGCAACGCCCCGCACACCGCCGCCGAGCTGGCCGGCGACTGGGCGCACGGCTACTCGCGGCAGGAGGCGGTCTTCCCGGCGGGCGTGAACCCCGCGGACAAGTACTGGCCGCCGGTCAGCCGGATCGACGGTGCGTACGGCGACCGCAACCTGGTCTGCTCCTGCCCGCCGCTGGACGAGTACGGCGTCTGACGGACCCGGTGACCGGGTAGTCCGGACGAACGGCAGGGCCCCGGCGGAAGCTTTCCGCCGGGGCCCTGCCCGTACTCGCGTCGATCCGGCGGCTGCCCCCGCCGTACGGCCGGACCCGGAGGTGGGACCGAACGGTCAGGCCGCGTGGGCGACGGGGCGGCGCGGGGCGATCACCCGGCCGTCCGGGAGCAGCTCTCCGGTGTCCTCGAACAGGACGACGCCGTTGCAGAGCAGGCTCCAACCCTGCTCCGGGTGGCGGGCCACCGATACGGCCGCCTCGCGGTCCTCGGACTCGGCCGACGGGCACTCAGGACGGTGCTGGCACATACGCGTACCCTCGCTTCGCTCTGCGATCCTCCCCGTGGTGCGGTCGCCGGAGGTTGTGCCGTCCGGGGCCGCCGCGGTAGTCGGATCCTGTCCGCACGCCGACCAGGTGTTGACCGGCGCTCAAGTGGGTAGGACAGGTGGTCCTTCCACGCTGGTTCCCAGTGTCGGCATCTGCGGACGTGCTCGCAGGTATTTCGTGACATGCGCCACAACTCCCGCACAGAGATCACCCGTTCAGGTGGGGTCGGGGGGAAAACACGCACCGGTGGGCCAGGCGGGGGATGGCCCGATCGGGCTATGGCGGGTGCCTTGTTCAGGTGGTCGCCGTTCGGGTGATGCGCCCCGGGTTCGGGTGTGCGGGCTCGAGTGCGCGGCCTCGGGTGCGCGGGCGCGCGGCGGAGGGCCGCCGGGCGGGTGGTCCGGCGGCCCGTGGGATGCGGGCGGCTCAGGAGGAGCCGAGCAGGAGCGGCCTGGCGAGCGGGGCGCGGGCCAGCAGCGGCAGCAGTTCGGCGGCCGGGTAGGCGCGGTGGGCGGTGACGCCGAGCGGGGCCGGGGCGAGCGGGATCAGCAGGTCGGCGGCCGGGCCGGTGTCGGGGGCGTGCAGCCACAGCGCCGTCGCGTACTGGCCCGGGAAGGTCAGCAGGCGGGGCTGTTGGCGGATCCGGGAGCTCTGGGCGAGCTGCCAGGCCTCGCGCAGCGCCCGGACCGTCGAGTCGAGGTACGGGCCGGCGGTGAAGTGGGAGAAGGTGTGCCCCTGGACGCCCTGCACCACCTCGGCGGCGGCGGCCACGTCGGCGCCGTCCTTGATCAGGAAGCGCCACCCGGTGCGGCGGGCGGCGGGGAGCTCGGGGCGCGGGCCGTCCAGGACGTGCACCGCGAGCGGATGTGCGGGGACCAGTGGGCCGGCCGGATGACGCAGCGCTGCGGCGGCGGGCTGGCACAGCGCGGTCTCCGAGTCGAGTGCGCCCAGGACCGCGCGCAGGGCGCTGGGTGGGGGCTGGGGGGTCTGCAGAGTCATGGCGGGGACCGCCTCTCCAAACGAGATCGGCGTGCGAGTGCGGCATACCGGCACGGCGCGGCGCGTCTTCGGTGACGGGGCCTGGCCGTGTCCGGTTGTGCAGGATCGCGGTGTCGGCGCGGTCGCTGCCCTCGACGAGGGCTTCGAGGCGGGAGCGGACCGGCCGGAGCGCAGTGCGAATTCCATCGAACAGATGCGCAGGGTGATCTGTTTATCACAGGCGGTGGCGCCGGGCAAGTCCACAGATGAACTGAATCTCCGTCAGTTGCCTTGCATTGCAAGCCAGTACAAGCATTCGGGTATCGATCTTCGAGGTGGGCATGATGCTTGCACGGTCGGTCGGCCGGTGGCTCAACGGGGTGTCTCAGGAGGAGGGGACCGTGGGCGAGAAGGTCGTGGCGACTCGGGCGGATCTGGCGGACCGGCAGCTCTACCGGCGCAAGCTCCAGGCCTGTCAGGAGGCGCTGGGGCGGATGCTGCGGGAGGACCGCTTCGACCGGCCCCGGGCGGTGATGGGTCTGGAGATCGAGCTCAACCTGGCCGACGAGCAGGGCCTGCCGGCCATGAACAACGCCCAGGTGCTGAGCGAGATCGGCTCCAGCGACTTCCAGACCGAACTGGGCAAGTTCAACATCGAGGTCAACATCACGCCGCACCGGCTCTGCGGGCACGTCTTCGAGGAGCTGCGCGAGGAGATCGACACCGGGCTGCGCTACGCCGACCGGCGGGCCGCCGAGACGGGCGCCCGGATCGTCATGGTGGGCATCCTGCCGACGCTGGAGCACGCCCACACCGGGCTGGACGCGATGAGCCACAACCAGCGGTACAACCTGCTCAGCGACCAGATCCTGGCCGCCCGGGGGGAGGAGATCGCACTCGACATCGAGGGCGTCGAACACCTCCAGCTGGAGTCCATCACGATGGTCGCCGAGGCCGCCGCGACCTCGCTGCAGCTGCACCTCCAGGTGACCCCGGAGCGCTTCTCCTCGGTGTGGAACGCCGCCCAGGCGCTGTGCGGTCCGCAGCTCGCGATGGGCGCGAACTCCCCGTTCCTGTTCGGGCGGGAGCTGTGGCGGGAGACCCGGCCGGTGCTCTTCCAGCAGGCCTGTGACACCCGTTCGGCGGAGCTCAAGGCGCAGGGCGTGCGCCCGATCACCTGGTTCGGCGAGCGCTGGGTGGACTCGGCGTACGACCTGTTCGAGGAGAACCTGCGGTACTTCCCCGCGCTGCTGCCGATCTGCGACGACGAGGACCCGCTGAAGGTGCTGGCCTCCGGCGGTGCGCCCAAGCTCGCCGAGATGCGGCTGCACAACGGCACCATCTACCGCTGGAACCGGCCGATCTACGACGTCGCGGGCGGGGTCGCGCACCTGCGGGTGGAGAACCGGGCGCTGCCGGCCGGGCCGACGGTGGCCGACACGCTCGCCAACGCCGCCTTCTACTACGGGCTGGTGCGGGTGCTCGCCGAGCAGCCCCGGCCGGTCTGGACCCGGCTGCCGTTCGAGCGGGCCGACGAGAACTTCCGGCAGGGTGCCCGGTACGGCATCGACGCGGTGTTCCAGTGGCCGCGCCCCGGAAGGGCCGGGCGCGGCGGCGGGCTGCAGACGGTCTCCGCCGTCGACCTGGTGCTGGGCGAGCTGCTGCCGATGGCCTACCAGGGCCTCGACGCGTGGGGCGTGGAGCCCGCCGACCGGGACCGCTACCTGGGCATCATCGAGCAGCGCTGCCTGCGCCGCACCAACGGGGCGGCCTGGCAGAGCGCGACCTTCCACCGGCTGCGCGAGCGGTACGGGATGGACCGGCCGACGGCGCTCGCGGCGATGACCCGGCGCTACGCCGAGCACATGCGCGGCGGGGAGCCGGTGCACACCTGGCCGGTCGGGTAGCCGGGGCGCAGCCGGCCGGTGGGCTGACGGGACGGGCGCCGGCGCCGCGAGGACGCCGACGCCGGTCCGGAGGGACGAGCAGGCCGGGGCGCACCTGGCCGGTCGGCCTGGGCGCCCGCTGTGTCAGGATGATCGCTCCGGTCGGCCGACGGCCGGAGCGACCGCCCGTCCGCTGGAGCCCCCGTGACCACCGTCCCGACCGCGCCGGAGACCGCGCAGCCCACCCGCAAACTGCTCGGGGTGGAGCTGCTGATCGTCCTCGGACTCTCGCTCGGGGCCAGCGGGATCAGTGCGCTGATCAGCTTCGCCGGCTCGCTCACCGAACCGATCAAGCTCGGCCAGCAGGTCGCCACGCTGAACGGCTCGCGGGCGCCCGGGCGGCCCTGGCTGGACCTGGTGTGGCAGCTGTACTACATCGGGCGCGGCCTGATGCCGGTGGTGCTGGTCGGCTACCTGCTGGTGCGCGAGGGCGTCGCGCTGCGGGTGCTGGGCTTCGACCTCGGGCAGAAACTGCGCGACCTCGGCCGGGGCGCCGCAGTCGCGGCCGCGATCGGAGGGTCCGGGCTGGTGCTGTACCTGGCCTCGCAGGCGGCCGGGTACAACCTGACGGTGGCGCCCTCGGGGCTGCCGGACGTCTGGTGGCGGGTGCCGGTGCTGGTGCTGTCGGCCTGGCAGAACGCGATCCTCGAGGAGGTCGTCGTCCTCGGCTACCTGCTGCGCCGGGTGGGGCAGTTGGGGTGGTCCTGGCCGGCGGCGGTGGTGGCGAGCTCGGTGCTGCGCGGCTCGTACCACCTGTACCAGGGGGTCGGCGGGCTGGTCGGCAACATGGTGATGGGGGCGGTGTTCTGCCTGCTGTACCGGCGGTGGGGGCGGGTGATGCCGCTGGTGGTGGCGCACGCGCTGATCGACACGGTGGCCTTCGTCGGGTACGCGCTGCTCGCCGGGCACGTCAGCTGGCTGCCGACCCCCTGAGCGCCCTGCCCGGGAGGGACCGGCCGCGCGGCGGGCGGGCGAGCAGGCGCTCGACGTGCCGGCGCTCCAGGCCCTGGCCGGGGTCGATCGGCAGCAGCAGGCGGTCCCGGCGCCAGAGCGAGTTGCGGACCAGCCGACCGGGGATGACGTCGTCCACCCAGGCGAACGGACGGCCCCCGGCGTAGCGCAGCAGCGGGGCCCACTTCTGCGCGGAGAACAGCTCCATCAGCGGGACGCGCGGGTCGCCGGGCTGCGGGACGTAGCCGCTGAAGCAGACCACCGGGAGCGGGTCCAGGCCGATCGCGGGGGCGATGTGGCTGTTGGCGTCCTCCTCCCAGGTGGTGGCCCAGACGAGGTCGTACGTCCCGGCGAGCTCGCGCAGCCACTCGCCGTGCCGGGTGGACAGCAGGACGGCGCAGCCCAGCAGGGTGTGGGTGTCGAACCCGGCGTCCGGGTGCGGGCAGACCGGGTTCAGGACGCCGTCGACGTCCAGGAACAGCAGTGGCTTCGGCACCGGTGGCCCCCCAAGGCGGTGGTGTTTGCTACCTCTTCGGACGAACCGTCCGTACCGTTGGTTGCTCACCGGTGGGCGCACGCGGGGCGCACGGGGCGCTCACGACGTGGGTGCGGGCACGGCGGCGCGCCCTGGTGCGTCGGTGGTGCGTCGATGCTGCTCCGGCGGCTCGGTCGGCGTACGGGTGGGGCCGGACCGGTCAGCCGAGGTGGCCCTGGAGGAAGGTGACGGTGCGGCGCCAGGCGATCCGGGCCTGGAGGGGGTCGTAGGTGCCGAGCAGGTCCTCCTCGTTCATGAAGGCGTGCCCGGCCGGGTAGAAGTGGATCTCCGGGCGGACGTCGGTGGCCTCGCCGATCCGGATCGCGGCCTCGTCCACGGCGGTCGTCGGGATCGAGCCGTCCGACTCGCCGAAGTGGCCGAGGACGTGGGCGGTCAGGCCGCGGTAGTCGAACTCCGGGTCGGGCGGGAGGCCGTAGAAGGGCACCACCGCGGCCACCCGGTCGCCGGCCCGGGCGGCGAGCAGCAGGGCGAAGCCGCCACCCATGCAGAAGCCGACCACTCCGACCGCGTCGCCGACCACGCCGTCCAGCTCGAGCAGGTGGTCGACGGCACCGGAGAGGTCCTCCACGGCCTGCTCGACCGGGAGTTCGCGCTTGAGCCGGGCCGCTTCCGCACGGTCGTGGGTGGTCGCGCCGCCGAACAGGTCGGGGGCGAGGACGGTGAAGCCCTCGGCGGCGAATTTGTCGGCCATGGTGGCGATGTGCGAGGTGAGCCCCCACCACTCCTGCACCACCACCAGTCCGGGCCCGACGCCCTGCGGCGGACGGGCCAGATACCCGTGCGCGGTACGGCCGTTGCTCGGGAAGGTGACGTTCTGCCGGGAGCCGCCCTGGTCAGGCATGGCTTCTTCTCCGTGGGTCGGGCCGCGTGCGGCGGGGGTCGGTGGGGCGGGCGGGGTCAGCCCATCTCCTCCAGCGCGCGGCCCTTGGTCTCCCTGATGCAGAAGGCCACGAACGGGATGGAGAGCAGCGCGAAGGCCGCGTAGATGACGTACGTCGCCGCGAGGTTCCAGTCGGCGAGGTCCGGGAAGCTGACGGTGATCGCCCAGTTGGCGATCCACTGGGCCGAGGCGGCGACGGAGAGGGCGAGGGCGCGGATCCGGTTGGGGAACATCTCGCCGAGCAGGACCCAGACCACGACGCCCCAGGAGAAGGCGAAGCAGAGCACGAAGACGTGGGCGGCGACCAGGGCGACGGTGGCGTGGGTGTTGTCCAGGGTGGCGGTGTCGCCGGTGCCTTCCCGGTAGGAGAACGCCCAGGCCGCGGTGGAGAGCGCGGCCGCCATGCCGACCGAGCCGGCCAAAGCGAGCGGCTTGCGGCCGATCCGGTCCACCAGGACCATCGCGATCACCGTGCCGATCACGTTGATGATCGAGGTGGAGAGGCTGATCAGCAGCGAGTTGGACTCGTTGATGCCCACCGACTGCCAGAGGAAGGACGAGTAGTAGAAGATCACGTTGATGCCGACGAACTGCTGGAACGCCGAGGCGCCGATGCCGACCCAGACGATCGGCAGCAGACCGAAGCGGCCGCCGAACAGGTCCTTGGGGCGGGGCTTGTGGGTGGACTCCAGCACCGCGCGGATCTCGGCGACCCGGGTGTCGAGGTCGACGTCCTCGCCCTCGACCTCGACCAGTACCTTGCGGGCCTGTGTCTCGCGGTGGTCGGCGATCAGGAAGCGCGGCGACTCCGGGATCGCCAGCGCCATCAGCCCGTACACCAGGGCAGGGATGGCCTCGACGCCGAGCATCCACTGCCAGGCCTGGATGCCGCCGAGGTGGCCGGTGGACTCGCCGCCCGCGGCCTGGTTGAGCGCCCAGTTGGCGAGCTGGGAGACGGTGATGCCGAGCACGATCGCCATCTGCTGGAAGGAGGCGAGGCGGCCGCGGTAGGCGGTCGGCGCGACCTCGGCGATGTAGGTGGGCGCGATCACCGAGGCGATGCCGATCGCGATGCCGCCGACGACGCGCCAGGTGGCGAGGACCTCGATGTTCGGCGGAAACATCGAGCCGATGCCGCTGGCCGCGAACAGCACGGCGGCCAGCAGCATCGTGCGCACCCGGCCGAGGTGGTCGGCGAGCCGGCCGGCGGCCACCGCGCCGGCCGCCGAGCCCAGCAGCGCGATGGCCACCACGAAGGCGGTGGTGCCGTTGCCCACCCCGAAGTGCTTCTGGATGCCCGTCACCGCGCCGTTGATCACCGCACTGTCGTAGCCGAACAGGAAGCCGCCCATCGCGGCGGCCGCCGAGATGAACACCACGTGACCGAGGTGGGCCTCGCCGGACGCCCGTTGGCTGTTGACGGTGGACACGCGCGCTCCCCGGGGTGGACGGGCCTGCTCTGACGCCGAGTGGGCAGGGCTCGTCTCACATTCGAGCAGCGCCGGGGCCGACCTGCGCGAGTTCGGGGCCGATCGGGTGATGCGGGGTCAGTCGGCGGCGCGCGGCGCGGTGGTGTGCTGGGCGGTCGTGCGCTGGACGGTGGTGCGCTGGAGGGTGGCGCGCGGCGACGAGGAGTCGGACCTTTCGGCGCGCCGCTGGTTGCGGCGGAGCAGCTGGGTACGGGCGGCGGCGTACTGGTCGCGGCCGCGGCCGCCGGAGCCCGCGCGTTCGGCGAGGCGCTCGGCCAACTCGTACTGCGTCTCGGCGGGCTTCTTGTCGTCGTACTTGAACTTGGCCCGCACCTCGTTGACGGTCAGCCGGAGCCCGCGCATGCCGGGCAGCTGCCGGGCCAACTCGCCCTCGCCGGGCACCACTCGGACCTCCGGCGTCTCGGGCTGGAAGTGCGCCAGCTGACGGTTGAGCAGCTCCGCCTTGGCGGCGGCGGACTCCACCACCTCGGCGGTGCAGTGGAAGTGGACCGAGGCGTAGTAGCTGGTCGGCGTGCCGGGGGCGCCGCGCCAGTGGCCAGGGGCGAAGGCGTAGCCGTCGGTGACCGCGAGGGTGACCTGCGGGTCGGCCCGGACGGCGGCCAGCAGCGGGTTGGGCGCGGCGAGGTGGAGCAGGATCTCGCCGCGCTCGGCGTCCAGCAGGAAGTGCGTCGGGACGAGTACCGGGCCCTCGCCCGGGCCGCCGTTGGCGGCGAGCAGGCCGAAGTCGCGGCCCTCGGCCAGCCAGGCGCGCCACTCGTCCTCGTCACCGCGGTCCCAGGACCTGATCAGCATCGTGGTGCTCCTCGTCAGCGGGGGTAGGTGCGCAGGTGCGCCGGGAGCGGGATGGTGCGGTCGTCGTGCGGTACGGGCGTGCCGTGCACGGTGGTGACCGGGATCAGGCCGGACCAGTACGGGAGGTCGACGTCCGCCGGGTCGTCGCCGGCGTCGTCCTCGCGGGTCTTGGCGGAGACCTCGTCCAGCTCCAGCCTGATGACGGCGGTGGCGGCGAGCTCCTTGGCATTGGCCGGCCGGACCTCGGCGGAGCGGCCGGGTATGGCGTGGTCGACCAGGGCGGCGAGCGCGACGTCCAGCTCCTCGGGGTCGGTGACCTGGTACGCGGTGCCGTGGGCGACGACCGAGCGGAAGTTCACCGAGTGGTTGAACGCGGACTTGGTCAGCACCAGCGCGTCGACCTGGGTGACGGTGACGCAGACCGGCATGCCCTGCTCGGCGGAGGCGCCGCGCAGCGGGCGGCTGCCGGTGGAGCCGTGGATGTAGAGCCGGCTGCCGACCCGGGCGTAGATCGTCGGCAGGACGACGGGGGCGCCGTCGGCGACGAAGCCGAGGTGGCAGATGTAGGCGCTGTCGAGGATGGCGTGGATCGCGTCCTGCTCCCAGGTGGCCCGGTCCTTGTAGCGGGTCGGGGTGGTCCTGGGGGTGCGCGAGTAGGTCGGCGAACCTTCCGTGGTGTCTGACATGACATCCTCTATGTACTAGTGCATAATTTGGTTTGTGCTAGGAGACTATCCGCTGAAAGGGCGACGCGCCAGCGAAATCGCGGCGCACATCGAGCAGGGCGTGAGCAGTGGACTTCTCGCCCCCGGGACCGCGCTGCCCCCGCTGCGCGACCTCGCCGCCGAACTGGGCGTCAACCCCAACACCGTCGCCGCCGCCTACCGGCTGCTGCGCGACCGCGGTGTGATCGAGACCGCCGGCCGCAAGGGCAGCCGGATCCGCCCCAGGCCCGTGCTCGTCCCGCGCGACCAGATCCGCATCCCCGTCCCCCCGCATGCCCGGGACCTGTCCACCGGCAACCCCGACCCGGCCCTGCTGCCCGACCTCGGCCCCGCCCTCGCGGCCGCCGCCGAGGCCGCGCGCACCGAGCCGGTGCTGTACGGGCACCCGGACATCGACCCGGAACTGCTCGCGCTCGCCCACGCCTCCTTCGAGGCCGACGGCCTGCCGGGCGGCCCGATCGCCGTCGCCTCCGGCTCCCTCGACACCGTCGAACGCATCCTCGGTGCCCGGCTGCGCCCCGGCGACGCGGTGGCCGTCGAGGACCCCGGCTGGGGCAGCCTGCTCGATCTGCTGCCCGCGATGGGCCTGCGGCAGCTGCCCGTACGGCTGGACGACGAGGGCCCGTTGCCGGACGCGCTCGCGGCGGCGGTGGCCGAGGGCGCGCGGGCGGTGGTGGTCACCAGCCGGGCGCAGAACCCGACCGGCGCGGCGCTCACCGCGCGCCGGGCCGAGGAGTTGAAGGCCGTCCTGGCCGAGCACCCCGGGGTGCTGCTGATCGAGGACGACCACGGGCACGGTCTGGTCGACCAGCCGTACCACCCGCTGGTCGGCGCCGGGTCGCGGCACTGGGCGGTGGTGCGCTCCGCGGCCAAGGCGTACGGGCCGGACCTGCGGGTCTCGGTGGCGGTCGGCGACGCGGAGACGATCGGACGGGTGACCGGACGGCTGCGGCTGGGCGCCGGCTGGGTCAGCCACCTGCTGCAGCGCACCGTCGCCGAGCTGTGGCGCGGCGACGCGGCGCCGGTCGGGCAGCTGGCCGCCGCCTACCGGACCCGACGGGAGGCGCTGCTGGGCGAGCTGGCGGTGCGCGGGATCGAGGCGCACGGGGCGAGCGGGCTGAACGTCTGGGTGCCGGTGCCGGACGAGACCTCGGCGCTGGCGGCCCTGGTGCAGCGCGGCTGGGTCGCGGCGCCCGGTGCGCGGTACCGGACTCAGTCGCCGCCCGGGCTGCGGTTCACCACGGCCCGGCTGGAGCCGGCGCAGGCCAGGGACCTGGCGGAGGACCTGGCGGCGGTGCTGGGAGCGGGCGGGGGCAGGTCCCGGCTGGTGTGAGCGGCGGGTGGGCCGTGGCCGTGGGCGGTGGCGGCGGCGGTGAGGCCGGCGGTGGGGCGGGCGGGGCAGGTGTTGCGGACGTGAACCGCGGGCGGCATCCGCTCATCGGGTGCCGCGCTGGTCTGAACCCGCCGGTAACAAATGCGGAAACCTGCTGCAGATACCTAGCGGTAACAGGCGGGGGCATGTCATCTTCATCGCGCCACCGGCCGGCGGCCCACCCTCACCTACGTGTCTTCCCGTTCCCCATGCCTCGGGGAGACCGAGCCGCAGGAGTTCCGCCGTGCCCGAAAACTGTTCGAGCATCACCCGCAGCGCGCCTCGACTCGGCCGACGACTGCTCACCGCAGCCTTCGTCCTCCCGCTCACCGTCGCGGGCCTGGCCGTCGCCGCACCGGCCTCCGCCACCACGGCCGCCACCACCGCCGTACCCACCGGGCCCACCGCCAGCGTCACGCTCGGTGACAGCTACATCTCCGGCGAGGCCGGCCGCTGGAAGGGCAACTCCGCCGGCGGGAGCGGCAGCCGCAACGGCAGCGACCGCGCCTGGACCGGCAGTTCGGCCGACGCCTCGCTGGTCTACGGCGCCACCGCCGCGAGCGGCTGCGACCGCTCCGACGTCGCCGAGGTGATCAGTGCCTCGACCGGCGCCCAGAACGAGGTCAACCTGGCCTGCTCCGGCGCCGTCACCGCGAACGTCTTCCGCGCCGCCAACGGCGGCCAGTCGTACAAGGGCGAGGCCCCGCAGGCCGACCAACTCGCCACCGTGGCACGGCAGAACAACGTCAAGCTGATCACGCTGTCGATCGGCGGCAACGACCTGGGCTTCGCCGACATCATCTCCAACTGCGTGCAGGACTACCTGATCTGGTACTCGTACTGCCACGACTCCGCGCAGTCCCAGATCGACTCCAAGATGCCCACCGCGATGGCCGGGGTCGGCAAGGCGATCGACGAGATCCGCGCCGTGATGGCCGACGCGGGCTACGCCCGGTCGGACTACCGGCTGGTGCTGCAGTCCTACCCGTCGCCGATCCCGCGCAGCGCCGAGATGCGGTACCCCGAGAGCGGCTGGACCCGCTCCAACACCGGCGGCTGCCCGTTCTGGGACGGGGACGCCGACTGGGCCCGCGACTCGATGGTCCCGCAGATCTCGCAGGCGCTGGCCGGCGTCGCCTCCGCCAAGGGCGCGCAGTTCCTCGACCTGTCGGACATGCTGCAGGGCCGCGAGGTCTGCTCGACGGCCACCAGGCAGCCGACCGCGACCTCCGGCCCGTCCGCGACCACCAGCGAGTGGGCGCGCTTCCTGGACGGCGGCCTCAACTCCACGCAGGGCGCACTGCAGGAGTCGATGCACCCCAACTACTACGGTCAGCAGGCGGTCGGGCGCTGCCTGACGCTGCTGTGGGGTCGCGCGAGCGGTGACTACGCGTGCCGCAACACGGCCGGGCAGGACGCGAGCGGCATGTACCTGAGCGCGCGGTGACCGTGCGCCGACCGTGTGCTGATTGAACGCTCCGGTGCCCCTGCGGATGTGACCGCGGGGCCACCGGAACGTTCGGTTCGATCAGCCCTTGGCGAGCAGCGACTGGGCGTGCGCCTTCACCTGATCCTTCGTCAGATAGGCGTCGGTGTACTCGAAGTCGCGAAGTCGGGCGGGCTGACGGGCGAGGAAGCCGGTGCGGACGAAATCGTCCCCGGCGGTTGCGTTGAGCAGCCAGTTGGTGCCCACCCGGAACTTGGCGACATTGGTGCGCATCGCCATCAGGTGGTAGCCGCGCGCGACCAGCTGGGCGGGCACCCCGCGCAGCTCCACACCGATCGGCTTGGAGACCGCGTCCTTGCCGCCGAGGTCGACCACCAGGCCCAAGTCCTTGTGGTAGTACGGCTCCAGGGGTTGGTTGCGGAGCGAGGCGATCACGTTGTTCGCCACCGCGCGGCCCTGCCGGGCGGAGTGCTGGGCGGTCGGCGGGCAGACCGCGCCGTCGCCCTTGGCGAGGTCCGGCACGGCGGCGGCGTCACCCAGTGCGAACACGCCCTCGAACTGCGGCACCCGCATCTCCGCCGTCACGGCGATCCGTCCGCGGACCGTCTCGGCGTCCAGGGTGCCGATCAGCGGGCTCGCGGCCACGCCCGCCGTCCAGATCAGCGTGCGGCAGGGAATCACCCGGCCGTCGGTGAACTTGACCGACTCGGCACCGACTTCGGCCACCGACACACCCAGCGACACCTCGATGCCGCGCCCCCGCAGCACCTCCAGGGCCGCCTCGCCGAGCGGGTCGCCGAGCTCGGGCATCAGTTTCGGGGCGATGTCGATCAGGTGCCACTTGATCTGCCGGGCGTCCAGCCGCGGATAGCGGTGCGAGGCGGCGGTGGTCAGGCGCTGCAGGCAGGCGGCCGTCTCGGTGCCCGCATATCCACCGCCGACCACCACGAACTGGAGCCGGGACTCGCGCTCCCGCTGGTCCAAGGTGGCCGAGGCGAGGTCGAGTTGGGCGATCACGTGGTCGCGGACGTAGGCCGCCTCGGCGAGGGTCTTCATGCCGCGGGCGTAGTCGGTGAGGCCCGGGATGTCGAAGGTGCGGGTGACGCTGCCGGGGGCGAGCACCAGGATGTCGTACCGCTGCGCGACCACCTCGTCAGTGATCTTGCGGACGACGCACACCTTGGAGGCCGGGTCCACGCCGATGGCGCCGCCGGGGACGATGTGGGTGCGGCGCAGCGAGCGGCGCAGGGAGACGGCCACGGACTGCGGGGTGAGGACGCCGGCGGCGACGTGGGGGAGGAGGGGGAGGTAGAGCTGGTAGCTGAACGGCGTGACCAGCGAGATCTCGGCCTCCGAGGGTGACAGCTTGCGTTCGAGGCGGCGGGCGCACTCCAGGCCGGCGAAGCCACCGCCCACGATCAGGATCCGAGGTCGTTCCATCGCTCATCCCTTTGCCGTGAAGGTCCCCATTACTGTCCGCCACACTCGCACGGAGCAGCGGGGGCTGCCACCGGGGTGGGGCGGGCGAGGGACGTGGGGTCGGGGTGGGTGAGGAGGTGGAGGAAGAGGCGGTGAGGGGCGGGGCGGGAGGTACGGTCGGGGCGTGTCGGGGATGGGTGTGGTGGCACCGATAGGCTGGGGGCGTGCTACCCGAGGTGACGGCGATCCGGTATGTGACGCCACTGCGAGAAGGCGGCTCGATGCCGGGCCTGGTCGAGGCCGATGATCGGCGGCTCTACGCGCTGAAATGGGTCGGTGCGGCGCAGGGGCGCAAGGCCCTGGTCGCGGAGGTGCTGGCCGGGGAGCTGGGGCGGCGGCTCGGGCTGCCGGTGCCGGAGCTGGTGACCGTCGACCTGGACCCGGTGCTCGCGCGCAGTGAGCCAGACCACCAGATCCAGGACCAGATGCGGGCCAGCGGCGGGACCAACCTCGGGATGGCCTTCGTCAGCGGGGCGCTCAACTTCGATCCGCTCTGCTTCGAGGTGGATCCCGAACTCGCGGGCCAGGTGCTCTGGTTCGACGCGTTGATCGGCAACGTCGACCGGTCCTGGCGCAACCCCAACCTGCTGGTGGCGACCGGCGGGCTGCGGCTGATCGACCACGGCGCGAGCCTGATCTTCCACCACAACTGGCCCGGCGCCGCGGCCTGGGTGCGCCGCCCGTACGACGCCTCCGACCACGCGCTGCTGCGCGCCCGGCCGGACCTGGCCGCCGCGGACAAGGCGCTCGCGCCGCTCGCGGAGGCGGCGATCGAGGCGGCCGTGGCGCGGATCCCCGAGGTCTGGCTGATGGACGAGTTCGGCTTCGACTCGCCCGACGAGGTGCGCGCCGCGTACCGTGCCCAGCTGACCGAGCGACTGGCCGGTCCGCGTGACTGGCTGCCGGAGGTGCCCGCATGACCGAGTCGTCGAGGCCCGCGCTGCCGGCCGTCGTCGAGCTGCACGACTACGAGTACGCCGTGATCCGCGCGGTGCCGAGGGTCGAGCGCGGCGAGTGCGTCAACGTCGGGGTACTGCTGTACTGCCGGCAGAGTTCGCACCTGGCGGCGCGGACCCACCTGGACCAGGCCCGGCTGCTGGCGCTGGACCCGGTGGCGGACGTGCAGGGCGTGCGGCGGGCGCTGCACGGGATCGAGGCGGTCTGCCTGGGCGGGCCGCAGGCCGGTCCGGCGGCGGGGGACAGCCCCGGGCAGCGGTTCCGCTGGCTCACCGCGCCGCGCAGCGCGATCGTCCAGCCGGGGCCCGTGCACACCGGACTGACCGCGGACCCGGACGCCGAGCTGCGGCGGCTGTTCGACCAGCTGGTGCTCTAGGCCCTCTTGGGCCTGGCCTAGCCGGGTGAGGCGGTTCGCCGACGGTTGCCCGGGTCAAAGCTTGAGATGGTGAAGCACCTGGTCGTACCCTGATCTCATGGGTTCGACAGCGACGACGACCGTACCGACCAACGCCGAGCTGATGGAGGCGTTGGCCGCCGTGGGCGCCGCGTACTTCCAGGACTTCGCGGCGGCAGCGGCCCGGCACGGGCTCTCCTCCTCGCAGGCCAAGGCGCTGGGCGCGGTGCAGGAGCCGGTACCGATGCGCGCGCTCGCCGGGCGGTTGGGCTGCGACGCGTCGAACGTCACCGGGATCGTGGACCGGCTGGAGTCGCTGGGCCTGGCCAACCGGGCGGCGGCGGCCGGTGACCGCCGGGTGAAGATCGTGGTGATCACGGCGGAGGGCCGGGAGATCCTCAACCGCATCCGCAGCGAGATGGCCCGTACCCACCAGGCCTTCGAGGCGATGACCGACGAGCAGCGGATCGCGCTGCACTCGATCTGCCTGCAGGTCCTGCCGGTGCTGGCCGGCCGGACGGGCGGCGCGCAGTAGCTCCCGCGTCCGCCCGTACCGGTGGGTTCGGGCGGCACCGGTCCGGCGCGACGGTGCGCAGCACCACCGCGGTCTCGCCGAGGGCGGGCAGCCGGGTGAGGTGGGTCTGCTCAGGGGCGCGTGACCTCGGCTGTTAGTCTTGCGAAGCGTGAGCGCGAAGCCCCAGATCCCCAATGTCCTGGCCTCCCGGTACGCCTCGGCGACCCTGGCCCAGCTGTGGTCCCCCGAGCACAAGGTGGTCCTCGAGCGCCACCTGTGGCTCGCCGTCCTCAAGGCTCAGCAGGACCTCGGTGTCGAGGTGCCGACGAACGCCGTCGCCGACTACGAGCGGGTGATCGACCAGGTCGACCTCGGCTCGATCGCCGCCCGTGAGCGGATCACCCGCCACGACGTGAAGGCCCGGATCGAGGAGTTCAGCGAGCTCGCCGGCCACGAGCAGATCCACAAGGGCATGACCTCCCGGGATCTGACCGAGAACGTCGAGCAGCTGCAGATCCGCCAGTCGCTGGAGCACGTGCGCGACCGCACGGTGGCCGTGCTGGTCCGCCTGGCCAAGCTGTCCGCCCAGCACTCCGAGCTGGTCATGGCCGGCCGGTCGCACAACGTCGCCGCGCAGGCCACCACCCTGGGCAAGCGCTTCGCGTCGATCACCGACGAGCTGCTGGTCGCCTTCCGCCGCCTGGAGGAGCTGATCGCCCGCTACCCGCTGCGCGGGATCAAGGGCCCGGTCGGCACCGCCCAGGACATGCTGGACCTGCTCGGTGGCGACACCGACAAGCTGGCCGAGCTGGAGCGCCGGGTCGCCGCGCACCTCGGCTTCGACAACGTGCTGACCAGCGTCGGCCAGGTCTACCCGCGCTCGCTGGACTTCGAGGTGCTCACCGCCCTCGTCCAGCTGGCCGCCGCGCCGTCCAGCCTCGCCAAGACCATCCGCCTGATGGCCGGCCACGAGCTGGTCACGGAGGGCTTCAAGGAGGGCCAGGTCGGCTCCTCCGCGATGCCGCACAAGATGAACACCCGCTCCTGCGAGCGCGTCAACGGCCTGGCCGTCATCCTGCGGGGCTACGCCTCGATGACCGGCGAGCTGGCCGGCGACCAGTGGAACGAGGGCGACGTCTCCTGCTCGGTGGTGCGCCGGGTCGCGCTGCCGGACGCGTTCTTCGCCTTCGACGGCCTGCTGGAGACCTTCCTGACCGTCCTCGACGAGTTCGGCGCCTTCCCCGCCGTGATCGAGGCCGAGCTGGATCGCTACCTGCCGTTCCTCGCGACCACCAAGGTCCTGATGGGCGCGGTACGCGCGGGCGTCGGCCGGGAGACCGGGCACGAGGTCATCAAGGAGCACGCCGTCGCCTCCGCGCTGGCGATGCGCGCGGGCGCCCGGGAGAACGAGCTGCTGGACCGCCTGGCCGCCGACGAGCGGATCCCGCTGGACCGCGCCGCGCTGGACGCCCTGCTGGCCGACAAGCTCTCCTTCACCGGTGCGGCCGGCGCCCAGGTCGCCGAGGTGGTCCGCCGGGTGGAGGCCGTCGCCGCCGCCTACCCGGAGGCCGCCAAGTACGCGCCCGGCGACATCCTGTGATGCGCCCGTGAACTGACGCGCCGTCAGCTCTCCGACGAGGGCCCTGCCGCCGTTCCGGTGGCGGGGCCCTCGTGCGTGTGGACGTGGCCCGGGTCCAGCGGCGGGGTGGTGCCGCAGCACCACTCGGTGTCCGGCTCGGCGACCACGTGGTCCTCCGGGGCCAGGACGTTGCCCCGGATGGTGGCGAAGGCGATGAGCCCGCCGGCCGTCAGCAGTCCGGCGCAGATCAGCATCGCGATGTGGAAGGCGTCGTCGACGGCGGAGGGCACCCGGTACGCGTCGCCGCTCAGGCCCGCCATGGCCGGGAGGGCGGCGACGGCGAGCAGTCCGGCCGCGCGGGCGGCGGCGTTGTTGACTCCACTGGCGATGCCCGCGTGCCGGACCTCCACGGCGGCCAGCACGGTGGCCGTCAGCGGTGCCACCAGGAGCGTCATGCCGCAGCCCATGACGGTGACGGCGGGGAGCACGTCCGTCCAGTAGGACGAGCCGGCACCGACGCGCAGCATGAGCAGCACCCCGGCGGCGCAGAGCAGCGGGCCGACCGTCAGCGGGATCCGCGGGCCGATCCGCTTGCCGAGGCGCGCGGCGCGCGAGGACAGCGCGAGCATCAGCACGGTGATCGGGACCAGGGCGAGGCCGGACACCAGCGGGGAGAAGCCGGCGACGATCTGCAGCTGCACCACCAGCAGGAAGAACACGCCGCTGAACGCCGCGTAGACGCAGAGGGTGACCAGGTTCACGGCGGTGAACAGCCGGGAGGAGAACAGTCCGAGCGGCAGCATCGGCTCGGGGGCGCGGCGCTCGACGGCGATGAAGGCGGCACCGAGGGCCAGTCCGAGCACGGCGGTGAGCCACACGGCGGGGGACAGGCCCTCGCCGGCGGCGGTCAGGGCGTAGGTGATCGCGCCGAGGGCGAGCGCGGCGAGCACCGAGCCGAGCACGTCGAAGCGGCCGGAGGCGCTCTCGTCCCGGCTCTCCGGCACGGAGCGGGTGGCGACCAGGATCACGGCGGCGGCGAGCGGCAGGTTCAGCAGGAAGATCCAGCGCCAGCCGGGGCCGTCCACCAGCCAGCCGCCGAGGAAGGGGCCGACCGCGGCCGACACCCCGCCGAGGCCGGACCACAGGCCGACCGCCGCCGAGCGGTCGTCAGGGTGGAAGACGGCCTGGAGCATGGCGAGCGAGCCGGGGGTGAGGAGCGCCCCGCCGATGCCCTGGACGGCGCGGGCGACGATCAGTACCTGGATGTTCGGCGCGGCGGCGCAGGCGGCGGAGGCGGCGGCGAACCAGACCACGCCGATCAGGAAGACCCGGCGCCTTCCGTACCGGTCGCCGAGGGCGCCGCCGAGCAGGATCAGGCCCGCCAGGGTGAGCAGATAGGCGTTCAGCGTCCATTGCAGGGACGCCAGGGAGGCGCCGAGGTCGGCGCCCATCCTGGGCAGCGCGACGTTCACCACGGTGCCGTCGAGCATCGCCATGCTGGAGCCGAGCACCGTTGCCAGGAGTACCCAGCGGCCCTGCGCGGTGCCCAGGCGCAGGGTGCCGGCTTCGGAGGTGGCCACGGCCCGATCCTGCGCCCCGTGGGGCGCACGTGACAAGGGTCACCGGCGGGTGTGTCGGTGGTGCGCGGTGCGTGAGCGGACGGCTGCGCAGCGGCGTCGAGTTCGGCGCAGGGTCGTGGATCAGTGGCGCGGGGTGAATGGATTGTGTACGCACCGTGCAGCGGATCATCCGGAGGGTGACCGGCTCCCGGGGGATGGTTGCGGGTTCAAGAGATCGACATTGCTTCACCCGAACGGATGGGTTTTAGTTCAGCGACCGCCCGGCCAGTCCGGACGGATCCACCGGGTGGAACGCCGAGTCCTGCCGCTTCCCGGTGGCTCGATCTGAACTCTGTACGGCAGGAGCGGGGGACCCACAGGTAAGTCGCCGGACCGGAGTTCGCGCCTCAGGGCGCGGGCGTCCAGGGCCGGCTTGGGGTGAAGCCGCGCATGCGGCCGGGCAACTCCAGCCCGAACCCGACAGCTCACCTCGCAGGCGTCGGAGAGGAATCTTCCATGCCTGCTCAGGCTCGTCGTATCGCCCTGCCCCGCGCCGCCCGCATCGGCATCGCCACCGCCGTCACCGGCGTCTCCTTCGTCCTGCCGCTCGTCACCGCGATGAGCGCCCAGGCCCACACCGCCCCGGCCGCCGCCGCTCCGGCCGCCGCCACCGTCGCCGACGCCAAGCCCGCCGCCGAGGCCGCCCCGGCCGCCGCGCACGAGAGCTACCGCGTCGTCAGCGGCGACACCCTGTCCAAGATCGCCGACGCCAAGCACGTCGAGGGCGGCTGGCACGCGCTGTACGAGCAGAACCGCTCGGTCGTCGGTGCCAACCCGAACCTGATCTTCCCGGGTCAGCAGCTCGCGCTCGCCGGCCACGCCGCCGCTCCGGCCGCGGACGCCGCCCCGGCCAAGCCCGCCGCTCCGGCCCCCGCCAAGCCGCAGGCCCAGGTGCAGGTCAAGACCGAGGCCGCCAAGCCCGCCGCTCCGGTGCAGACCCAGGTTCAGACCGCCGCTCCGGCCCAGGCCGTGACCGCCGCTCCGGTCGCCTCGACCTCCGGCTACGTCGCGCCGCTGGCCAACCCGAAGCTGGGCACCGCCTACGGCGTGGCCGGCTCGATGTGGGCCTCCGGCCACCACACCGGCCAGGACTTCGTCGCCTCCACCGGCACCCCGCTGCGCGCCGTCGCCAACGGTGTCGTGGTCAAGGCCGGCAACGGCGGCGCCTACGGCAACGAGGTCGAGATCAAGCTCGCCGACGGCCACTACGCCGAGTACGCGCACCTCTCCGTGATCGGTGTGTCGATCGGCCAGACCGTCACCGTCGGCCAGCAGATCGGCCTCTCCGGCGCCACCGGCAACGTGACCGGCCCGCACCTGCACTTCGAGATCCGCACCGGCTCGGAGTACGGCTCGGACATCGACCCGGTCGCCTACCTGCGCGCGCACGGCGTCGCGCTCTGACCCTCCGGGGTTTCAGGAACCACCGCTGCTGCGGGGCGAATCGATCCTCCGGGATGGTCATGTCGGGTGACCGCTCGACCGGGTGATCGCCGCACAGTGGACATGGGCGCGGGACACGCCCAGGCCGGCCCGGCTCGCGGGACGAAACCCCTTGCGAGCCGGGCCGGCCGCTGCCGTTCCGGGTGCTGATCGTGTCGGTGCTCCGGGTGCCTTCCGGGGAGGCCTGTTCGAAAGTCGGGCGGTCCGGACCGAACAGGGCGTCAATTCTGCCACCGACTTGTCTGACGATCTGCTCCTTGCGAGGGCCTGCGCCGCGAACCGATGCTGTCGGGCAGTCAGCGCGGGCCCGGTTCGGCGGGCGGCGGGGCAGCGGCAGACGGAGGAGGCCGGATGGCCGTCCAGAGCGGGGACGCGGTCGGGGAGCGGTCCGGGGGAGACGGGGTCGACCGGCTGAAGGCGGGCTCGGTGGGCCTGGTGGGCGTGGTGTTCATGGCGGTCGCCACCGCAGCCCCGATCACCGCGATGACCGGCAACCTGCCGATCATCGTCGGGCAGGGCAACGGGGTCGGCGCGCCGGCCGCGTACATCCTGGCGACCGTCGTGCTCACCGTGTTCTCGATCGGGTACGTGGCGATGGCCCGGCACATCACCGCCGCCGGGGCGTTCTACGGGTACGTCTCGCACGGGCTGGGGCGGGTCGCCGGGATGGCCTCGGGGCTGCTCGCGGTGCTCGCGTACATCGTCTTCGAGGCCTCGATCCTCGGCTTCTTCGCCTACTCGCTGCGCGGGCTGGTCCGTTCGCAGCTGGGGGTGGACCTGGGGTGGGGCTGGTACGCGCTGTTCGGGGTCGCGGCGATCGGGGTGATGGCCTGGTTCGACCTGCACCTGACGACGAAGGTGCTCGGGGTTGCGCTGGTGCTGGAGATCGCCGTGCTGGGCGCAGTCTCGCTGGCGGTGCTGTTCTCCGGCGGCGGGCCGGACGGGATCGTGGGCGAGGCGGTGAACCCGATCAACGCGCTGAAAGGGGTGGGGAGTTCTGGCGCCGCGGCGGCCGGGCTCGGGCTGTTCTTCGCGTTCTGGTCCTGGGTGGGCTTCGAGTCGACCGCGATGTACGGCGAGGAGTCCCGCGACCCGAAGCGGGTGGTGCCGCGGGCGACCCTGGTCTCGGTGGTGGGGGTCGGGGTGTTCTACGTCTTCGTCTCCTGGATGATCGTGTCCGGCAACGGCGTCGGACGCGCTATCGCGGTGGCGGGCGGCGAGGTGCCGGGCAAGGACGGGAACAGCCTGTTCTTCGATCCGCTGGGCGCACATCTCGGGCCGTGGGCGGTGACAGTGTTCCAATGGCTGGTCGTCACCGGCTCGTTCGCCTGCGCGATGGCCTTCCACCAGTGCGCGGCGCGGTACCTGTACGCGATCGGGCGGGAGGGGCTGCTGCACCCGGCGCTGGGGCGCACCCACCCGCGGCACGGCTCGCCGTACGTCGCCTCGGTGGTGCAGTCGGTGATCGCGGCGGGGCTGGTGGTGGCGTTCCTGGTGGCGGGGATGGATCCGTACGCGCACCTGTACACGCTGCTGGCGCTGCTCGGGACGATGGCGATCCTGGTGGTGCAGACGCTCTGCTCCTTCGCCGTCGTCGGGTACTTCCACGTGCAGCGGCGGCACCCGGAGACCGCGCACTGGTTCCGGACGCTGGTCGCGCCGCTGGTGGGCGGGGTGGCGATGGCCGGGGTGGTGGTGCTGCTGGTGCTCAACAAGGACACCGCGGCGGGGGAGGCGGCGCACACCCTGCTGTTCCGGCTGATCCCGTACCTGGTGATCGGGGTGTTCGCGGGCGGGATCGCGCTGGCGCTCGCGGTGCGCCGGTGGCGGCCCGGGCTGTACGGGCGGATGGGGCGGATCGTGCTGGAGGACGCGGTCGAGCGGTGAGCCCGCGGCTCAGCCCCGGTGGGCGGGCAGGCCGTACTCGGCGGCGGCCAGCAGGTCGTGCATCCGGAGGCCGAAGTCCTCCATGTCGTGGGCCGGTTCGGGGAAGACCAGGCGGACGTCGCGGTGCCCGTCCGGGTGGTCCAGGCGCAGCACCAGGCCGTGGCGGTCCAGCGCGAGCGGGCGGACGTCCGGGTTGCGGGCGAGCAGCACCGGGTCGAGCAGACGGGTGAGGACCTCGAGGGCGTCGGCGTGCTCGTCGGTGAAGTGGGTGAGCAGCGCGGCCTCGTGGCGGGCCATCGGGTCGGGGCCGGCGAGGGCGAGGTCGGCGGCGGTGACCGCGCCGGTGCCGTACGGGGTGGCGAGGACGGCGTGGGCGACGTCGACGCGCAGGTGGACGCTGAGGCCGTCGTCGGCGAGGTGGGCCAGGTGCAGACGGCCGGCCAGGGTGAGGCGGGCGCGGATCCGGTCGCGGACGGCGACGGGGGAGACGTCGGTGACGTCCAGGACGACGGCGAGGCCGTCGGTGGCGTGGGCGGCGGCCGCGGTGAGCGGGGCGTCCAGCGGGGCGCGCATCCGCAGGCGGGAGCCGTGGACGGAGACCGGGGTGTCCAGGTCGTGGTGCTCGCCCAGGGCGCGGACGGTGAGCGAGGAGGTCGTGCCGAGCAGGCTGTGGACCCGTTCGGCGGTGGTGGGCTCGGGGACCTCGGTGTCGCCGGTGGGCAGGCTCATGGACGGACCTCCAGTTGGTTAGGTGAGCCTAACCTAATGTTGGTGGCGGGGTGTGGCAAGCGGGTGTCGGGACATGCCGAGGGCCCGGACGGGTCGTCCGGGTCCTCGGGGTGGCGGGGTATCGGGGTGCTCGGGTATTTGGGGTGCTCGGGTGTCGGGTGCCGGGGTGGCTGCGGCGGGCGGCGTCAGGCGATGACGGCCTGGGCGTCGATCTCGACCAGCATCGGCTCCTGCGGGAGCTCGACGAAGACGGTGGTGCGGCAGGGCTTCACGCCGCCGGGCTTGATGTTCTCCTCGATGAACTCGGCGTAGACCTCGTTCATCAGCGGGAAGTCGGCACGCTTGGTGAGGTAGACGCGGAACATCACCACGTCCTCGATGGTGGCGCCGCCGGCCTCGACGACGGCCTTGACGTTCTCCAGGGTGCGCCGGGTCTGTGCCTTCACGTCACCGTGGTGGAGGTACTCCCCGGTCGCCGGGTCCTGCGGGCCCTGTCCGGAGACCTGCAGGATCGGGCCCTTGCGGACGCCCTGGGAGAATACCCAGGCGGGGGCGGGGGCGCCGTCGGTGCGGATCTCGACCTTCTCGGCGGTCCGGGGCTGCCCGGTGGTCGGGGACTGCTCGGTGGTCGGGGACTGCTCGGCGGGCATGGGGCTGGGCTCCTTCGCGGTGACGGAGCGTCAGTTGTGGTCGGGGCGGCCGCAGTCGGCCGAGACGGCCCGGACGGTGGCGAGCAGCTGCGGGAGCAGGTCCAGCACCTGCTCGTACGGGAGGACGACGTCCGGGACGGAGATGGAGGCGGCGGCGACGACCCGGCCGCTGGCGTCCCGGATCGGCGCGGCCACGCAGTTGATGAAGGCCTCGTGCTCGGCGTGGTCCTGCGCCCAGCCCTGGGCGGCGACCTTCTCCAGCTCGGCCAGCAGCGCCTCGGGCGTGGTGAGGGTGCGTTCGGTGTGCGGGGTGAAGTCGATCCCGGCCGCCACCTGGCGCCGCTCGGGCAGCGGAAGGTCGGCCAGCAGCACCTTGGAGACGGCTGCACTGTGCAGGGCGGCGCGCAGGCCGATCAGCCGGGCTCCACCACCCTGGCCGCCCTGCTGCCGAGTTGGGCCGGCGAGGGGGGACCGGCCGCGACCCTCGCCAGGCTCGCCGACCCGGCGCAGTGCGCCCGGATCCGGTACGAGGTGGAGGAGAAGGGCAGCGACGGCTGCCGAGGTGTTCCTCGACCTGCTGCGCCGGGACGAGTTGGCCACCACGATCCTGCAGCACGTCGGGAACGAGGAGAACGTCCGGGCGATCATGCGCCACCGCGCGCACACCGTCGGCAGCGACGGGCTGCTGGTCGGCGCCCGCCCGCATCCGCGCGCCTGGGGCACCTTCCCGCGCTACCTCGGCCACTACAGCCGGGAGTCGGGCGTGCTGACGCTGGAGGAGACGGTCGCCCGGATGACCGGCCGGCCCGCCGCCCGCCTCGGCCTGGACCGGCGCGGCCGGATCGCCCCCGGCCACCACGCCGACCTGGTGCTCCTGGACCCCGAACGGGTCCGGGACGTCGCCACCTTCGAGCACCCCCGGCGGCCCGCCGAGGGCATCGAGTACGTGTACGTCAACGGCACCGCCGTCGTCCGGCAGGGTCGCACCACCGGCGCCCGGCCCGGGCGCGCCCTGCGCCGCACCGACCGAGGAACCCGAGCCGCATGAACTCCCTCTCCGCCCTGCAGGACGACCGGATGATCGCGGTGGTCCGCCGCGCCGAGCATCCGGGACGCCCCCGCGCTGTGCGCCGCACTCGCCGCCGGGGGCATTCACTGGACCGAATTCACGTACACCACACCGGATGTGACGAAGCATCTGCGAAGGTCGGCGCAGGCCGGGTACCGGGTCGGTGTCGGGACCGTGCTGACCGCGGAGCAGGCCGAGCGCGGGATCGCGGTCGGCGCGTCCTTCCTGGTCACGCCCGGCTGCCGGCCCGGGGTCGCGGAGGCTGCGCGGACCGCCGGGGTGCCGGTGGTGCTCGGGGCGCTCTCCCCGACCGAGGTGGCCCGGGCGGTGGACCTCGGCGCCGCCGCCGTCAAGATCTTCCCGGCCCGGGCGTTCGGCCCCGGCTACTTCAAGGACCTGCGCGGCCCGTACCCGGACGTCCCGCTGGTCGCCTCCGGCGGGGTGAACACGGGCAACGCCGCCGAGTTCCTGGCGCAGGGCGCGCTCGCGGTCTGCGCGGGGACGGACGTGCTGCCGCCGGACGCGGTCGCGGCGGGGGACTGGGCGGAGATCACCCGGCGGGCCCGGGCGTTCACGGCGGCCTGCGGGGTCGGGGTGCGGGCCCGGTAGCGGACCGGTGAAGGGTGCCAGGCGGGCTGTCCGGACGGCCGGGATTGGACGAGAATCGGTGGCACCCGGTTCGGCCCCGGCCGATTCCGGCCCGGCTCAGCCCCGCCCGGTGCACCCCGGGCCCCGGACCCGGTAGGAGGACCCCGCCCATGACCTCGACCCGCCCCGGCCCCGACTGGCTCGCCGACGCCGTCCTCTACCAGATCTACCCGCAGACCTTCGCCGACTCCGACGGCGACGGCATCGGCGACTTCGCCGGCATCGCCGAGCACCTCGACCACCTCGCCTGGCTCGGCGTCGACACCGTCTGGCTGAACCCCTGCTTCGCCTCGCCGTTCCGCGACGCCGGGTACGACATCACCGACTACCTCGCCCCCGCGCCGCGCTACGGCAGCACCGAGGGGCTGGTCGCACTGGTCGAAGCGGCACGCGGGAGGGGCATCCGGATCCTGCTGGACCTGGTCGCCGGACACACCTCCGACCGCCACCCCTGGTTCCTGACCTCCGCCGAGGACCCGTCCGACCACCGCTACATCTGGTCCGACGTGCAGGTCGACGGCTTCGTCGCCTCGCCCGGCAGCCGCCCCGGCTGGTACCGGCCGAACTTCTTCGACTGCCAGCCCGCCCTCAACTTCGGTTACGCGCGCAGCAGTTCGGACGAGCCCTGGCGCCAGCCGGTGGACGCCGAGGGCCCGCGCGCCAACCGGGCCGCACTGCGCGACATCATGGCGCACTGGCTCGACCTCGGCGTGGCCGGCTTCCGGGTGGACATGGCGTACTCCCTGGTCAAGGACGACCCGGGCAAGGCCGAGACCACCAAGCTCTGGACCGAGCTGCGCGACTGGCTGGACCGCACCCATCCCGAGGCCGCCCTGTTCGCCGAGTGGGGCGAACCGGCCGCCGCCGTCGCGGCCGGCTTCCACGCGGACTTCTTCCTGCACTTCGGCGGCGAGGACCACGGCCTTCCGCTGCGATCGCTGTGGAACAACAACGGCGGGACGGTCGAGGAGTTCTGGCAGCAGGACGTCTGCTACTTCGAGGCCGAGGGCCGCGGCACCCCGCAGACCTTCCTGGACGCCTGGCGCTCCGCCGCCGAACTCACCGAGGGCAACGGGCACATCGTGCTGCCCACCGCCAACCACGACTTCTCCCGGCTGGCCGCGGGCCCGCGCACCGCCGAGCAGCTCGCCCCCGCCTTCGCCTTCCTGCTCACCTGGCCCACCCTCCCGGCCGTCTACTACGGCGACGAGATCGGCATGCGCTACCTGCCCGGGCTGCCCGACACCGAGGGCAGCGTGCTCGGCCCGCGCTTCAACCGGGCCGGTTCGCGCACCCCGATGCAGTGGACGCCGGGGCCGACGGCGGGTTTCTCCAGCGCGCCGCCCGAGCGGCTGTACCTGCCGGTGGACCCTGACCTGCACCGCCCGGACGTGCTGTCCCAGCGGGCCGACCCGGCCTCGCTGCTGCACACCGTCCGGCGGCTGATCGCCCTGCGCCGGGCGCACCCAGGGCTGGGCTCCGCGGGCGGGCTGGAGGTCCGGCACACCGGGTACCCGCTGGTGTACACCCGGGCCGCCGGGCGGTACCTGGTGGCGGTCAACCCGCGCCGGGAGCCCGGGTCCGTGCCGCTGTCGGACCTGCTGCCGGGGCAGCCGGGGGGCGTGCGGCCGCTGGAGGTCCAGGGCGTGCGGGTGGCGGACGGTGAGCTGCGAGCGGACGGGTTCGCGTACGGGGTGTTCGAGCTGCGCTGAGCCGGGCTGGGCTGAACTGAGCCGCGCTGAGCGTGGCTGAGCGGAGCCGGTCGGTGGGGCCGGCTTCCGCTTACCGTCGGATGGTTGTAAGCTGCATCCATAGGTGGTTGCATTTACCACCTGAATTGGTTGTATTTGCCACCCTCTATGAACGAGGGACACCGACACCACCGGAGGACGGTCCGAACGTCATGAGCACACCCCAGCACCCAGCCGCGGCGCCCACCCTGCGGCAGTCGCTCAAGCACCTCGCCGTCCACCTGATCACCCCGCTGCTGATGTGCCTCGGCATGGCGCTCGCCTACCAGGGCGCCTTCCACCAGCCCGAGCCGCACCACCTCAAGGTCGCCGTCGTCGGCACCACGCCGCAGGCGCACGGCCTGGCGCAGGCCATCCAGCAGAAGGCCGGGAGCGCGCTCGACGTCCGTACCGTCGACGACCGCGCCGCCGCCGAGCAGCAGCTGCGCGACCGCGACCTGGTCGGTGCCTTCGTCCCGGACGCCGGGAGCCCCGAGCTGATCGTGGCCAAGGGCAACTCGGACACCTCGGTGGTGGCCGCGACGGCGGTGTTCACCAACGTCACCGACAAGCAGGGCGTTCCGCTGCACGTCACCGACCTCACCACCCCCGCCGAGGGCGACCCCACCGGCCAGGGGCTGTTCTTCCTGCTGGTCGCGCTGAGCATCGGCTCGTACGCGAGCGTCGCGGTGATCGGCGCCGCCGGAGCCGCGCTGGGCATGAAGGTCCGGGCGCTGGTCGGGCTGGCGGTCTCGCTGGTGGTCAGCGTGATCGGGATCGTCACCGCCGGGCCGGTGTTCCACGTGGTCGACCACGACCTCGCGGCGGTCTGGGCACTGGGCTGGCTCTACTCGGCGGGCGTCGTGCTGGTCGGCATCGGCCTGCACAGCTTCCTGAAGAAGTGGACCACGCTGGCGCTGATGGTGCTGTTCGTGATGCTTAACTTCACCTCCTCGGGCGGCATCTACCGGCCCGAGCTGCAGAACGGCTTCTTCGGCGCCCTGCACGGCTTCTGGACCGGCGCCGGCTTCCTCGAGGGCGCGCGCAGCATCCTGTACTTCGACGGCGGCGCGGGCCTCGGCGGGCACGTCGTGACGCTGCTGGTCTGGCTGCTGCTGGGCGGGGCGGCCGTGGTGGCCGGGGCGCTGTACGAGGGCCGCGGTCGCCGCCCGGTGGAGACGCCGGCGGAGGCCGAGGAGGAGATGGAGGAGGCGGTCGCGGTCTGACCGCACGGCACGGGAAGCGCGGTTCGACCGCGCCCCTCGGAAGGCTTCACCCGGCGCCAGGGCATCGGCACCGGGTGGGGATCGGCGGCCCGCGCCCGGCACCGGACAAGCCGGACGCGGGCCGAAGCGCGTCGCCCACGGCCGTCGGACGTGCGAGTGTCAGTCGTTCCGCCCCCGGCGGGTGGGCGGCGCGGTGAAGCAGCAGTCCCCGCAGAGCCCCGCGCCCGGCCCGACCCGGTAGTAGAGGCAGCAGCTGTTCCGCCGGAACGCCGTGCCGCGCGGACCGGTGCGCAGCGTGCCGGAACCGGCCAGCGGCGGTCGGTCCAGCAGCTCCGCGACCAACGCCCTTGCGGTGCCCGGCGCGTGGGCGTCCAGCACCCGCAGCGTGCCGGCCAATGCGGAGGCGGCGTTGCCGAGCAGCAGGCGCGGGGAGAGCGGGGCGGCGGCCCGGACGGCTGCAGCCAGCGGCTCCAACTGGCCGACCAGCACGGCCGCGTGGAGCTGGTCGGCGAGCGGTCCCGCGTCCGGCCGGGTGGGCTCCGGGAACGTCCAGAGGTCGAGCGGCCCCTGGTCCGGGATCCGTACCCAGGCGCGCTCCAGCGTCGGGACCGTCCCCAACAGGACGGCCGAGCCGAGGCCCACCGACCAGAACCGGGCGGCCAGCCCCAGGTGCAGGATCGAGGCGGCGACCCGGGGTTCGGCGGTGCCGAGCCGCTGCGCCACCACCCGGAGGCGGGCGGCCAGCGGCGCGTCCGGCCCGGTGCCGTACAGCTCGGACAGCGGGCAGAAGCCCTCGGGCGGGGCGACATCGCCGGGGGAACCGCCGGACGGGGTGTCCAGCGCGAAGTACGGGCCGACGGCGGCGAGTCGGCCGTAGTCGGGCGGCTGCCGGTCGGATGCGGGGTTCAACGGCCGTCCCCTGTGCGGTCGTTGAACCCCGCATCGACGCGCGGCGGGGCGGTCTGGCGGTCGAGGGACAACGGGGCCTCCGGGTCTGCGGTACTCGGTCGGGCGGCGGTGCGCAGCCCCGGCCGGACCCGAGAGGCCTGGCAGGCCCGGTCGGCCGGGTGTCAGTCGCGCACGGAGAAGTCACCGCTGGTCGTGCGGATGAACGGTACCGTGCCCTGGCAGTCCGAGATCGGCTGGCCGAACATGCCCCAGACCCAGCCCATCCGGTCGCCGTGCCGGCCGTTGTCCTCCACCGAGAGCGCGACCTTCTTGCCGACCAGCTCCTGGCCCGGGAACCACGGCGCCTCGCCCTTGGTGATCACCCCGGTGGCGATCGCCTCGCGGCCGCCGCCGGCCAGGCAGGTGATGTCGCCCTCGAAGTCGGCGACCAGCCGGCCGTCGGTGTGCACGTGCCGGACGTGGAAGTGGCCCGTGGTGCTGCGCGGATCGGTGTTGGTGGCGGTGCGGGCGTCCACCGAGATCTGCACCGGATCGCCCTCGAAGCCGTGGAACGCGGCGTTGAGCACGGTGTTGCCGGTGCCGCGCACGCTCACCGCTCCGAAGCCGTCCACGGCGGCGGCGAGTTCCGCCGGGGAGGCGGGTGCGGCGGAGGCCGGGGCTGCGGTGGCGACCGTCGCGGCCAGGAGGAGGAGCGAGGCTGCGGCGGTGGCGAGGCGACGGTTCATGGCGGTTCGTTCTCCTTGCGGGCGGTTGTTCCGACGGCTACGAGTCTGCTCCGGCCCGTCCGGGCAGACCTCCCGCTGCGGAGGGGAGTTGTCGGTGAGCGGCTCCCTCCCGGGGAGGAGCCCGCCTCCCCCGGGAGAGCTGCCCGTAGGCTCGGCCGGGTGCGCACCGAATCCCCGTCCAGCCCCGCCCGGTCGCGGTCCGCCCGGCTCCGGTGGCCGCCCGCCGTCCTCGCCGCGCTGCTGCTGTCGGCGCCGGTCGCGTTCGCTCACCCGGGCGACCGCGGCCCGGCCGTGCTGCTCGCCCTGTCGGCCGTCCTCGCCGCGGCGGTCGCGCTCCTGCCGTGGCCCACCCGAAGGATCACGCTCGGCGCGGCGGCAGCGGCGGTGGCCGGTGCCTCGCTGCTGCTCGACCTGCTCTACCCGGGGCCGTACCGGGTGCCCGCGTTCTGGCTGCCCTTCGAGTGGCTCGCGCTGCTCGGGGTGCTCTTCCGGGTCGTCCGTCGGCTGTCCGACCGGTGGGCGGGGCCGGTCGGCGGGCTGGTCGGGCTCGCGGCCGTCCTGCTGCCGCTGCGGTTCGCGCTCCGGACGCCCCAGGGCGGTGCGGCC
This sequence comes from Kitasatospora sp. NPDC023120, assembly GCF_055560835.1. Classification (NCBI taxonomy): domain Bacteria; kingdom Bacillati; phylum Actinomycetota; class Actinomycetes; order Kitasatosporales; family Streptomycetaceae; genus Kitasatospora; species Kitasatospora sp. NPDC023120. The sequence continues at coordinate 48,063 of NZ_JBVHHY010000022.1, forward strand.
GCTCCGGTGATCGGCGTGCTGTTCTCCCTGCTGCCGGTGCTCGGGGTCGCGGGGGCGGCCCTCTACCTGCGCGTCCTGGACGCCCGCCGGGAGCGGGCTGTCGCCCGGGCCCGGCGCGAGCAGCGGCTCGAAGTGGCCCGGGGGCTGCACGACTTCGTCGCCCACGAGATCACCGGCATCGTGCTGGAGGCCCAGGCCGGCCAACTCCCGGACCAGGAACCGGAGGAGACCGCCGCGCTGCTGCGCCGGCTGGAGGAGGCGGGGCTGCGGGCGCTGGACTCGATGGACGAGATGGTCGGCGCCCTGCGCGATCCGCAGGCCAGCCCTTGCCGGCAGAGCGGGCAGCACGAGCGGCGCGGGCAGGACGACTCGGCCACCGCAGCGACCACGCGCCGCCTGGGCCTGGCCGACCTGCCCGAACTGGTCGCCCGCTTCGGCGTGACGGGCGGCGGCCTGCGCGCCACCGCCGACCTCGCCCCCGGCACCGCCGACCTGCTTCCCGCCGAGACCCAGGCGACCGCCTATGCCGTCGTCCTGGAGGCCCTGACCAACATCCGCCGCCACGCCCCGCAGGCCACCGAGGTCGCCGTCCGGGCGGCCCCCGACGGGGACGGCGCGGTCCGGGTGACCGTCACGGACAACGGCGGCTCCGCCCGCAAGCCACTGCTGCGCCGCCGTCCGGGCTCCGGCGGCACCGGACTGGCCGGCCTCACCGCCCGCACCACCGCCCACGGCGGCTCGCTGACCGCGGGCCCGCTCGAACCCGCGGGCTGGCAGGTCAGCTGCGTGCTGCCGGGGCGGTAGCGGGCCGCGCGAGGTGTCCGAGCCGAACTGCAGGTGCAGGCCCGCCACCCGCGGGGCACCGGAGCGCCCGGGCCGCTGCCACAGCAGCGGGGAGGCGGCGGGGTCCGCGGGGGCGGCGCCGGCCGGGGAGGCCGCGAGGCCGGAGAGGACACGGCGCCGCCGAGGCCGAGACCGGAGGCACCGGCCAGGAGGCCGCGCCGGCTGACGGGGGGACGTCCACTGGAAGCGTTCATGGCGGTCAGCTCACCGTACGCAGATGAACCGCGCCGGGGCCGCCGCGTGAACTTTCCCGTCGGCGGCCGCGTGGCAGACTGCTCGGCGTGACGAGTGCGAACGGTGCGAGCAGTGCGAACAGTTCGAGTGGTGCGAGCAGTGCGAGCAGTGCGAACGGCGAGTCCCCGCGGGTGATCCGCACCCTGATCGCGGACGACCAGGAGGCCGTTCGGCGCGGTGTGCGGCGGCTCCTGGAGGCCCAACCGGACATCGAGGTGGTCGGGGAGGCCGCGGACGGGCTGTCCGCGCTCGAGCTGGCGGCCGAACTGCGGCCGGACGTCGCGCTGGTGGACATCCGGATGCCGCGGATGGATGGCCTGGAGCTGACCCGGCGGCTGGCCGGTCCGGGGGTGGCCGAGCCGGTGCGGGTGGTGGTGCTGACCACCTTCGACCTGGACGAGTACGTCTACCCGGCGCTGCAGCACGGGGCTTCGGGGTTCCTGCTGAAGCGTTCCGGTCCGTCCCTGCTGGCCGAGGCGGTGCGGGCGGCGGCGCACGGGGAGAGCCTGATCAGCCCGTCGGTCACGGTCCGGCTGCTGCGGCACGTGACGGCGCCGCGCCGCCCGGAGCGTCGGGGGCCCGCGGCCGCGGTGCCGCTCACCGAGCGGGAGGTGGAGATCGCCGGGCACGTCGCGGCGGGCCGCACCAACGCGGACATCGCCGCCGAGCTGTTCATCTCGCCGGGGACGGTGAAGACCCACGTCGCCAGCATCCAGCGCAAGCTCGGGGTGGCGAACCGGGTCGGGATCGCCGTGCACGCCTGGGAGATGGGCTACGTCGTACCGAACCAGGGCCTCGGGTAGGCGCGTCGGCCCGTACGGACAGCATTGCCCGCGGACATGGGCAGCGCATCCACGGAGCCGAGGGGATGCTCCGTGGACGCGCGGAACCTGCGAGGTGGGGGTGGCCTCCGGACGTCACGTCCTCCGGCCGGTAGTTCGATCGTCGACCGAGGTAGAAAAGCCAGCGGCAGACCCTGATCCGTCTCGATCTGTCGCCACTGCCTCCTGCGGTCGAACTCCTTCAGCTACCTCGCAGGTCCAATTCCCATCATGCGCCTCGCACGCCGCGTGCACCAGGGGTGAACCCCATGAATTCGGGCAATTTTCGCAAGTCGGGCGAGGTTGTTCTGGTTGGAGGGTGAGGCCGCTCGGTCTCGGGTCGGGTGAGGTTGCCGGGTCAGGACCGCGGCCACCCGTCCACGAAACTCAGCACCCGGTGGTACGGCCCCTCGGGCCCGGTGCTGCGGTAGTCCTCCGTGCTGCTGCCGGTGCGGACGGTGCGGTCGCCGTCGTGCCGTTGGGCGGTCGGGCGCAGGGTGTGGTCGACGGTGGAGCGCTCGGTGACGTGGCCGCCGGTCGCCGTGGTGGCCTCGCGGTGGTAGCCGAGGTCCATGGCGGTGGTCTGGTCGGTGTTGCCGGCCGCGTCGTGGCTCACCTTGTAGGTGACGTCCAGTGGTTCGCCCTCGTGGACGGTGGTGGTGCGGTGCGGCCCGCCGCCCCAGGTCGAGGTGGTGCGGGTGAGGTCGGTGCCGTCGTGCAGCGTGACGTCGTTGCCGCTGTCGCGCAGTTGCTGGCCGGAGCGGAAGGAGAGGTCGTCGCGGACCTCGGTGGTGATCCGGCCGTGCGAGGTCTGCACCCAGCCGCGGGCGAGGTCGTGCCGGGCGGCGGTGACGGTCCAGTCGCCGCTGCCGCCGCCGTGGTCGGTGAGCGCGGTGCCGACGGCGGCCTCGGGGGCGACCCGGTAGTCGGTGAGCTGCCCGGTGGTGCGGACGGTGCCGTGGTCGGTCTCGGCGAAGAGGTTGACCTGGCCGGTCCAGACGTCGTTGCTCTGTGCCTCGGCCGCGTTCACCGTGACACCGACGGTGTGCGGACGGCCGTCGAGCAGCAGGCCGACGTACGGCGTGAGGTCGAGCCGGTAGGCGGGCAGGTCGAAGGCGAAGACCCCGGGGACGGGCCGCCAGAGCAGCGGGTCCCAGCCGCCGGTGTAGATCACCGGGTACGGCCAGACCGCGCCGGCCACTCGTCCGTCCACGGTGAGCCGCAGCTCGCGGAACGGGCCCTTGCCGCAGAGGCCGAGACCCGGATTGGCGGCGACGAAGGCGTCCGGCGCGGAGGCGTACGCGAACTCCTCGCAGGCGCCGCCGCCGCGGGTGTAGACCTCGGCGGTGAGGCGTTCGAGGTTCTGCGGGAAGGTGAGTTCGCGTCCGGCGGCGGGGGCGGCCTGGGTGAGCGCGAACGGCCCGGTGGTGAGCAGCCGGTCGGCGCCGCGCGCGGCCGGTCGGCGGTCGTTCGCGGTGTAGAAGGTCAGGCTCGCGGTGATCGTGAAGACGCCGGTGTAGGTGGCGTCGGTGACGTTGGCGAGGTCGAAGGAGAACTCCTGCGGACCGGAGGCGAACAGCGGGGCGTAGCGGGTGACATCGCGCTCGACGTTCCATTCGATGCCGTCCTTGGACGGCTCCGGGGTGGAGGAGAGCAGCACCTGGACACCGCCCACGCGGACGCTGAAGATCCGGTCGAACTGCCGCCCGGCGACCTGCCCGTGGAGGTCGAGCACCACCGCCGACCAGGGGCCCGCGCAGTCGGCGGGCGCGGTGAGGGTGGCGGTGTACGGGGTGTCGGGCGGGTTTCCGTAGCCGTTGCGGAACTCTCGCCGGTGCATCGCCTCGACGGTGCAGGAGCGGGTGTCCGGGCGGGTCAGCGGCTTGGTGGCGGTGACCGGGTCGTGGTAGTCGGTGCCGAAGTCGGCGTGGGCGGGGCCGGCGGCGGTGAGGGTGCCGGCGAGGGTGAGGACGGCGGCACCGATCAAGCCGGCGGCGCGGCGGAGCAGCGGGCGCAGGGCCAAGGCGGATCCCCGGGTCTCGGGCGGCCCGCGGCACTGCCGCGGGCCGGAGGGATGATCCGGCATCCTTCCGGCGGTGGCATGCCAGCGTCAAGGGTGGTGGGGGTGGCGTTGCAACTGCTCCTGCTGCGGCTCGGGTTACTGCTCCTCGAGGGCCGCCGCCTCCTGCCGGATGAGGTCGCGCAGCGTGGCCAGCCGGGGGCGGCGGTCGTCAAGCCGCCACTGCATCTCCAGCGGCAGGGTGGCCCGCCCCTCCAGCCGTACGGTGGCCACGTCCTCGGTGAGGTGGCCGGTCATCGAGCCGGGCACCAGCGAGAAGGCGCGGTTGCGGGCGAGCAGGTAGAGCCGGGAGCCGACGATCCGCGGCGGGCTGACCAGCACCGGCGGGTCGACGCCGTGGTCCCCGCAGAGGCCGAGTACGTGGTCGTAGTAGCGGGGGTGCTGCTCGCGCGGCCACAACAGCAGTGGCAGGTCGCGCAGTTCGGCCAGGCGCAGGCCGGCCCGGGTGGCCAGCGGGTGGTCCCGGCCGAGCGCGACCAGCACTGGCTCGTCGGCGATCCGCTCCAGCCGGTAGCCGTCCACCTCCTCCAGGAAGCGGCCGAGCCCGATGTCGGCGAGTTCGGCGGCCAGGGTGGCGGAGACCTGGCCGGTGTCCACGGCGAGTTCGGCGGTGTCGAGCGCGGGCAGCTCCTGCTCGGCGCGGCTGACCACGGCGGGAAGCAGCCGGTTCACCACGCTGGGGGAGGCGACGATCCGGGCCGTACCGAGCCGGGACTCCTCGTGCAGCCGGACCCGGGTCAGCAGCGTCTCGGCCTGGCCGAGCAGCCGCGCGCTCTCGGCGGCCATCACCTCGCCCGCCTCGGTGAGCGCGACCGAGCGGCGGCTGCGGTCGAACAGCTCGACGCCGACCGTCCGCTCCAGCCGGGCGACCTCCTGGCTGACCGTCGGCTGCGAGATGTGCAGGCGCTCGGCGGCCCGTCCGAAGTGCAGTGTCTCGGCGACGGTCAGGAAGACCTCCAGCTGACGCAAGGTGAAACCCATGCTCGCCAGGGTAGGCGAAGTGTGGACGAACCAATAGGCGTGGGCCTATCGGAAGCCCCAGGACGCATTCTGGATTCCGATGCGAGCCGTCCATACGCTGATCATCACGTTGCCCCACCGCAGTGGCATCTCACAGAGAGTTGGCATCATGACCGGACTGCCGCCCAGCACCCCCACCGCCCTCTCCGGCTCCGCCACTTCCGCCGGCTCCTTCACCTCCACAGGCTCCGCCGTCCGCGTCGCCGAGGAGGTCGTGCGGGCCCTCGCCGACGGCCGGCCCGTGGTCGCCCTGGAGTCGACCATCTTCACCCACGGCCTGCCGCGCCCCCGCAACCTGGCCGTCGCGCTGGAGGCGGAGCAGCAGCTGCGGGAAGCCGGCGTCGTCCCGGCGACCATCGGTGTGCACGCCGGGGTGCCGACGGTCGGTCTGAGCACCGAGCAGATCACCGAACTCTCCGCAGCCGACGGCCTGGACAAGGTCAGCCTGCGCGACCTGCCCGTCGTCGCCGCGTTCGGCCGGCACGGCGGCACCACCGTCGCCGCGACCGCCTTCCTGGCTCACCGCGCGGGCATCCGGGTGTTCTCCACCGGCGGCCTCGGCGGCGTGCACTTCGGCGCCTCCGAGAGCTTCGACGAGTCGGCCGACATGACCACCCTGGCCGCCACCCCGGTCACCGTGATCAGCGCGGGCGTGAAGTCGATCCTCGACATCCGGGCCACCCTGGAACGCTTCGAGACCCTCAACATCCCGGTCATCGGCTACCGCACCCGCAAGTACCCCGGCTTCTACATCACCGACTCCGGCCACGAGATCAACTTCAGCGTCGAGTCGCCCGAGGAGGCCGCCAAGGTCATCGACGCCCGCGACCGGCTCGACCTGCCGCAGGCCGTCCTGATCGCCAACCCGGTCGACCCGGCCAAGCAGCTTCCGCCGGAGGAGCTGGACGGCATCCTGGAGCGCGCCTGGGCCGAGGCCGAGCGCCAGGGCATCACCGGCAACGCCTCCACGCCCTTCCTGCTCGACCACATCCAGCGCGACACCGGTGGCCGCAGCCTGGAGGTCAACGTCGAGGTCTACCGCGGCAACGTCCGCCTCGGCGGCGAGATCGCCACCGCCCTGGCCGCATCGGCCGTCGAGACCGGGGCCTGAGCCGTGCTGGGGGTGCTCGGCGACCTCGTCGAGGACATCGTGGTCTGGGTCGACGGACCGCTGCGGCACGGCACCGACTCCGGCGCCCAGGTCTTCCGGCGGCGCGGCGGCAGCGCCGCCAACGTCGCCTGCTTCGCCGCCGGGCAGTACCCGGCCCGCTTCCTCGGCTGCGTCGGCGAGGACACGGTCGGGGACGCCGTGGTCGCCGAACTGAGCGGCCACGGCGTCGACGTGAGGGTCTCCCGGCGCGGGCAGACCGGCAGCATCGTGGTGCTGATCGACCGCGACGGCGAGCGGACCATGCTGCCCGACCGGGGCGCCGCCACCCTGCTGGAGCGCGTCCCGGACGAGTGGCTGGCCGGCCTCACCCACCTGCACGTGCCCGCCTACTCCTTCGACGGCGAGCCGGTCGGCGCCACCGCCGTGGACGCCCTCGACCGGGTCCGGCGGGCGGGCGGCACCACCTCGGTGGACGCCTCCTCCACCGGCATGCTGGAGCAGTTCGGACGGGAGCGATTCCTCGCCCTGCTGGCCGAGTTGGCGCCCACCTTCGTGTTCGCCAACCGCTCCGAGTCCGCCTTCCTCGGGCTGCTGGTGGACGGCCTGCCAGGGCCGGAGCGAGCCCGGCTGGCGGCCACCACGGTGGTCACCAAGGCGGGCGCCGAGGCGACCACCGTCGACGTGCCCGGCGAGGAGCTGTTCACGGTGCCGGTGCCGCCGGTGGCGGAGGTGCGCGACCTCACCGGGGCCGGGGACGCCTTCGCGGCGGGGTTCCTGGCCGGCTTCCTGAGCGGCGGGGGCCCGGAGACGGGGGACCTGCGGCGCGCGGTCGGGTCCGGGCACCGCAGCGCGGCCCGGGTGTTGGCCTCGCCGGGGGCTTCCTGCGGCGGGGGGTAGCGGGTCGCCGCCGGACGCTCTGTGCGCTCAGTGCAGGGCGTCCTTGCGCAGGGCGTCCTTGCGTAGGGCGTCCTTGCGCAGGAAGTGCTTCAGCTTCTGCCACGTCCAGGTGTTGACCACGTCCTCCGCGGTCAGCCAGCCGCGCTGCGCCGTGCCGATGCCGAAGCGCGGGTAGGCGAGGTGCGGGGTGGCGTGGGCGTCGCTGTCGATGCTGAACCGGACGCCGTGGCGCCTGGCCCGCAGGATGTCCTCGTCGCGCAGGTCGAGCCGCTGCGGCGAGCTGTTGATCTCGATCGCGGTGCCGGTGCGCGCGGCGGCCTCGAACACCGCGTCCAGGTCGACGTCGATCGGGCCGCGGCTGCCGATCCGGCGGGTGGTGAGGTGCCCGATGACGTGCACGTACGGGTTCTCGCAGGCGCGGATCAACCGGCGGGTCTGGGCGGCGCGGTCGAGGGTGAAGTGCGAGTGCACGGAGGCCACGCAGACGTCGAAGCCGGCCAGGAACTCGGGCGGCCAGTCAACGCCGCCGTCCGGGTCGATGTTCAGCTCGGTGCCGTGGAGCAGGCGCAACTTACGGTGCCGGTCGGCCAGTCGGCGCAGTTCGTCGCGCTGGGCGAGGATCTTCTCGTCGGTCATCCGCTGCATCACCAGGTTCGGTGCGTGGTCGGTGACGGCGAAGTAGGAGTAGCCACGGGCGGCCGCGGTGTCGATCATCTCCTCCAGGGTGGCCAGCCCGTCGGTCAGGTCGGTGTGCGTGTGCAGGTCGCCGCGCAGGTCGGACTCCTGGACGAGGTCCGGGAGTTCACCGTTCAGGGCGGCCTCGATCTCGCCCCGGTCCTCGCGCAGCGGCGGCGCGATCCACGGCAGGCCGAGCGCCGCGTACACCTCGTCCTCGGTCTCCGAGACCACCTTGGCGCCGCCGTCCACCTCGAACAGCCCGTACTCGGAGAGCTTCAGCCCGGCCCGCACGGCCATCGTGCGCAGCTTGATGTTGTGCGCCTTCGAGCCGGTGAAGTAGACCAGCGCCGCACCCCAGTCCTCCTCCGGGACGACCCGCAGGTCCACCTGGACGCCCCGCGTGGTGCGCACCGAGGTCTTGGTCGTCCCGCTCCCGATCACCTCCGCCACGTACGGGAGTTCGCTGAGCGCGGCCATCAGCGGGGCGGAGTCCTCGGCGGTCGCGAGCACGTCGATGTCGCCCACCGTCTCGCGCATCCGGCGCAGTGAGCCCGCGTACGCGCAGCGGGTGCAGCCGGGGACCGCGGAGAGCGCGGCGACCAGCTGCTCGGCCAGCTCGGTGGCGGCGTCCAGCAGGGTCCGGCCGCCGGACTGCCGCATCAGCTCGATGCCGTGCAGGATCTTCTCGCCGCTGCGCTCGCCGAAGCCGGCCAGGTCGGACAGCTTGTCGGCGCGGACCGCCTCGGCGAGCTCGTCCACCGAGGAGATGCCGAGGTCGCGGAAGAGGGTGAGGGCGCGCTTCGGGCCGACGCTGGGGACGGCCATCATCTCCCGTACGCCGGCCGGGATCTCGGCGCGCAGGGTCTCCAGGGCGGTGATCCTGCCGGAGGAGAGGTACTCGGCGATCTTCTCGGCGGTGGACTTGCCGACGCCGGGGATCTGCTGCAGACCCTTGACGTCCAGGCCGGCGAGGTCCTCGGGGTGACCGCCGACCGCGCGGGCGGCCTTCTCGTAGGCGCGGGCCCGGAAGGCGTCCCCACCGGTGATGTTGATCAGGTCGGCGTACTCCTGGAGCAGCTCGCCGACCTGGTCGTTGAGCCGGGGCATGGGGCAAGTCTAGGTGGGGTGGGGCGGGTTCGCCGGGTGTGCCCGGCAGCCCTCGGGGGAGGTCCACCGGGGGTGTTCCGCTGAGGGCTCCGCCGGGGTGTGACCCTTCCGGGGCGTTCCGCCGGGGGGCCGCCGGGGTGTGACCTTCCGGGGCGCTCCGCCGGGGGGGCGCCGGGTGTGGCCCTTCCGGGGCGTTCCGCCGGGGGCGGGCGGGTTCCGTCAGTCGTGGGCGACGGTCAGCAGCAGGACCACGGTCAGCCCGCCGCCGGGCGTGGTCTCGACCGCGAGCCGGCCGCCCGCCGCCAGCACCAGGCTGTGCAGGGCCGGCCCCACCGGGCCGTCCGGCCGCAGGCCCGCGAGCAGCCACTCGCGTGCCTCGGGCAGCTCGTAGGCGGCCCGGTCCGAGATCCGGATCTCCACCCTGCCGCGGCCCCGGCCGGCCTCCCGGGTGCCGTCGCGGCCGCCGTCCCGGCCCCGGGCCGCGGCCGCCCGTCCGGCCGACCGCCAGGCGGACGCGCCGCCTGTCACCTCGGCGCGGATCAGCACCCGGCCGCCCAGCGGGCTGCGCCGGATCGCGTGGTCGACCAGCCCGGCGAGGGCGGCCTCCAGCCGTCGGGCGTCCCCGGCCACCACCGGCAGCCCGGGTGCCAGCCGGACCGTGACGGCCGCCGAGCGGCCGCCGCCGCGCACCACCCGGCACACCACGTCGGCGACCTGGACGTGCCGGGCCATGGGCTCGCAGCCGGTCTGCCGACCGGTCCACCGCAGCCGGTCCAGCTCCGCGCGGGTGAGCGCCCGGGGCGCGGCCATGGTGCCGGAGTGGAACGGCCCGAAGGCCTCCTCGCCCTCGACGGCGACCTGCCCGCCCGCGCGCCCGTTGCCGCCCCTGCGCACGGTGCCACCCGCGCCGCCGCCGAACGCCGCGAGCGCCCGGGCCCCCGACGCGACGTAGCCCCAGAGCCTCCCGCGTGTCATCGCCCTGCCCCTCGTGCCTCACCGGCGGCCGTCATCCGTTCCGCGACCGACCGGGGCGGGCCGCTCGCGGGCCCTCCTGCCAGCCTGCGCCTCGCCCGCCCGGGTGACAATCCCGCTCCGGGACGCGAAGCCGGACCGGGCCCCCGCCGAGCGGCCGGTCGTACACCCGCCGACCGGCGGGGCGGACCGGGCGGTCGGACCCTCGGGGCGGGCTCCGGGGAACCGCAGAGAACTCTTCGCAAAAAACCCTTTGCAAACGTCTCTTTGCGGTTCTAGGCTCCTGCCATGACCGAAGACCAGGGCTGGAAGCACAGCGACGACCCGCACATCGCCATCACCGCCAAGGGCATGAAGGCGATGGCGCACCCCGTGCGCATGCAGCTGGTCGGACTGCTGCGCAGGCACGGCCCGTCCACGGCGACGCGGCTCGCCGCGCAGCTGGGGCTCAACTCCGGAGCCACCAGCTACCACCTGCGCCAGCTCGCCGCCGCGGGCTTCGTCGAGGAGGACCGGGAGCGCGGCAACGCCCGGGAGCGCTGGTGGCGTTCGGCCCACCAGCTCACCGTCTGGACGGGGGACGACATGGCGGACGAGGAACCGGACACGGCCGTCGGCTTCCTGCGGTCCGTCCTGGCCGCGCACACCCTGACCGGTCAGCGCGCGCTGGACGCCTTGGAGACCATGCCGCGGGAGTGGCGCCGGGTGACGGACCTCAGCGACCTCGTCCTGCAGCTCACGCCCGCCGAGGCCGAGCGGCTGGCCGGCGAGCTGTCCGAGGTCGTCGGGCGCTACCGCCGGATCGACGCCGACGGGCCGGTCCCGGAGGGCGCCGAGCAGGTCTCGGTGATCGTCCACGTCCTGCCCGACCCGAGCACCACAACCGAGGGGGGAACCGCATGACCACCGCCGTCGTCACCCCGTCCGCGCGCACCTTCCGGCCGCTGGTCGGGGTGCTGGCCGCCACGGTCGTCTCCGTCACCGGGACGCGCGTCTCGGCGATCGCCCTGCCCTGGTTCGTCCTGGCCACCACCGGCAGCGCCACCATGACGGGCCTGGTCGCCTTCGCCGAGTTGGCGCCGTACGTGCTGGTCAAGGCGCTGACCGGGCCGGTGGTCGACCGGTTGGGGCCGCGCGTGGTGTCCTGGACGACGGACGCGGTCAGCGCCACCGCGGCCGGGCTGGTGCCGCTGTTGCACGCGCAGGGGCTGCTCCCGTTCTGGGTGCTGCTGGTGATGGTCGCGGTGATCGGCGCGATGCGCGGTCCGGGGGACTTGGCCAAGTCGGTCATGGTGCCGGAGGCCGCCGACCACGCCCGGGTGCCGCTGGAGCGCGCGACCGGGCTGTCGGGGGTCACCGAGCGGCTGGCCTCCACCATCGGTCCGGCGGTCGGCGGCGGGCTGGTCGCGTTGATGGGCCCGCTGGCCGGTCTGGGGGTCAACGCGGCCACCTTCGCGCTCGGGTCGCTGATCATCGCGCTCGCGCTGCCACCCGGCATGGGGCGCCCGGCGGTGCCAGGTGCGGGTGCGGGGTCGTCGGGGCCGTCCGCGCCGTCCGGGGCGGCTTCGGGGGACGAGCCGGGCGGCGGCTACTGGCGGATGTTCCGCGAGGGCTTCGCCTTCCTGCGCTCCGAGCCGCTGCTGCTCGCCGTGATCGTGATGGTCGGCATCACCAATCTGCTCGACGCCGGTTTCACGACCGTCCTCGTCCCGGTCTGGGCGCGGGAGTCCGGGAACGGGCCGGCCGCCATCGGCCTGGCCGCCGGTGTCATGGGCGCCGCAGCGGTCGTCGGCAGCCTGATCGCGGCGGCCGTCGCCTCCCGCCTGCCCCGCCGGACGGTCTTCTTCGTCGGCTTCCTGCTGTGCGGCGCGCCCCGCTTCCTGGTGCTCGCCCTCGGCGCGCCGATGTGGCTGGTGCTCACGGTCTTCGTGATCGGCGGCTTCGGCTCCGGCTTCCTCAACCCGATCCTCGGTGCGGTGCTCTTCGAGCGGGTGCCCCGCCACCTGCTGGGCCGCGTGCACGCTCTCGGCGACTCCCTCGCCTGGGCCGGTATCCCCCTCGGCGGCCTCGTTGCGGGCGCGTCGGTCGCCCTGGTCGGCCTGATACCCAGCCTGATCGCGGCCGGAGCCCTCTACTTCGCCACCACGACGCTGGCCGGACTGCGGCCCGAGTGGCGCGAGATGGACCGCCTCCGGGGGCGTGCGGGCAGCGTCGACAGCTCGCCCGTCGGGCAGCAGTCGGCGGACGCCGAGCGGGAGCCGGCTGCGGTGCACTCGTAGGGATCGTCCGGCGGGGCGGCCGATCGCGGCCGTCTACCGGATCGCGCTGGTGGGCTCGGTGGCTTCGGGTACTGCCGGGGTGGGCGGATGGCCCGCCCAGTGGAGGAGCAGGAGGCTGGCCAGGGCAGCGAGGGCGCACCAGGTGGAGATGAAGGCGAGACGCCAGAGCAGGGCGCACACCAGGGCGCCGATGGCGGTGACGAGGCCGAGGCGGCGGAGCAGCCGGTCGCCGCCGGCGAGGAGGGAGCCGACAGTGGCCAGGAGGTAACCGGTCAGGAGGAGGGCAGGGTGCGGGATGCCGATGGCATACCCGAGGGTGTGGCCGCGCGCGGTGGCCGCCACCGGGTGGGAGACGACGGCAGCGGAGAGCGGAACGGCGACGGCCACGCCCAGCAGGGTGAGCCCGGCGAGCGCACGCCGACGCGGTCGGGTCGCCGCACACCACACCCCGGCCGGGACCAGGACGGGCAGCAGCGGGAGGGCGATCACCGCCCAGGCGGTGCGGGCCGCCCCGGCGAGCGCGGCAGGCAGCTCACCGTCCGTACCGAGCCAGACCAGCGCCTCGATCAGCTGGTGCAGACCCAGCACCAGCGGGAGTGCGGCGAGCGGCAACCGCTGCGGTCGGCCGGCCCGGTGGGCGCGGACCAGGCACGCCACGCCGACGGTCGCGACCACCCCGCCGACCACGGCGTCCGCCTGGGCGCTCCAGCACATCGGGGTCCCTAGCCGGGCTTCCCGGAACCGCCGTCGGGTCCGTCCTCGGGCCTGCCGCCGGCTTTGCCGCCGGGTCTTCCGTCGGGCCTGTCCTCGCCCCTGTCCTCGCCCCCGGCCTCGGCTTCGTCCTCGGGCTGGTCCTCGCCGCCGGATTCGCTGCCGACCCCGGACTCGTCCTCAGGTCCCGCCCCGATGCTCTCCAGGGTGTCGCGGACGGTGCCGGGCATCGCCGGGTGGCGGCCGATCACGATCACCCCGGTCACGATCGCCAGCATGCCGGCCGACTGCCAGGCCAGCGCGCTCGGCGTGACCTGTAGCCGGTCACCGAGGAAGCCGACCGCGCAGGCGATCCCGGCCAGCGGCTGGGCGGCGGTCAGCGCCGGCAGCGACATCCGCAGCGGCGCGGCCTCGAAGGCGCTCTGCACCAGCAGCAGTCCGACCACGCCCGCCGCCACCACCGCGTACGGCTGCCAGCTGCGCAGCACCGGCGACAGCCCCTCGTGGTCGAGGCGCAGGGTGGTGGTCCGGGTGAGCGCGTCCTGGAGGCCGTAGAGCAGCCCGGCGGCCAGCGCCAGCAGGGTCGCCTCCTCGAACAGCGGCAGCTTCCGTGCCAGTGCGACCAGGAGCACGACCAGCCCGACCACCGTACCGACCACCAGCCAGTGCCGCAGCTCCCCGGCGGGCGCCCCGCCGCCCGTCGGTCTCCCGGCCACGATGAAGGCGGTCACCCCGAGGCCGAGCAGCAACACCCCGGCCCAGCCGGAGCGGCCCAGGGTCTGACGGGTCAGCACCCGGGCAAGCGCCATGGCGAACAGCAGGTTGGTGGCCAGCAGCGGCTCGACCAGGGACACCTCGCCCTTGTTGAGCGCGAGCGCGGAGAGGATCAGCCCGCTGACCATGAACCCGGTCCCGAGCAGCCACTCGGGCATCCGCATCAGGTCCAGCAGCAGCCGCCAGTGCAGCAGGTCGGCACGCGGGGCTCGCTGTGCCGCGTGCTGCTGGAGGACGAAGCCGAGTCCCAGACAGCAGGCCGCGCTGAGGGCGAGGAGGAAGACCACCACGGAGGGACCACCAGGTTGTCGTGCCCGCCGCGCCGACGGTTCCTGGGTGGCTCGGCGGTCGCGGCCGCTTCCGTCAGCGTACCGCCGGGGCGGCGGGCGGGCCGATCGGAGGTGACGCGCGGGCATACGGGCGGCCGTTGCGGGCCGGTGTCGCCGCCGGCCGAGGGTGCGTAACCGCGCTGCGGCGCCCGGTGCCGTCCGCCGCGCTTGCCGCTACGGGCGGGGCAGGCGCACGCTGGTGTGAGCGGCCGCCACGGGTCACCGTCCGTTGCCGGTCCGGACGGGCGCTACGGGGGCCGGCGCCAGGAGGTGTGGCATGCACAACCAGTGGGACGTGGAGCTGACATTCGACGAGGACGGCGTGCACACGGCGTGCGACGCCAGGCTGACCGGCGCGAGGGCGCCGGGCCTGAGCGCGCACGGTGAGGCCGTGAAGAGCGCCGACGACCGTCCGCTCGCCAGGATCGGCGAGGAGGTCGCGGCCTCCCGCGCCCTGGAGGAGCTGTCCCGCAAGCTGCGGGCCCAGGCCACCGGGGAGATCGACGACGAAGGGCACCGCCCCGGGTACCTGATCTACTGACCAACCGATCCACCGGCGGCGACGGCCGACAGCCGACAGCCGAGAGCCACGGCCGACAGCCACGGCCACGGTCCCGGGCGGCGCGATCACACGGTCGCGAGCGCGCCGCCCGGGGCCGCGGCGTCGGGACCCCCGCGTCGGGGAGCAACGCGGCGCCGTACTGCCGCGCACGGGCGGCGAGTTGTGTCGTGCCCGGCTTCCTCGGCTGTGAAAGCGCCTTCAACAGGCCTATGCCGAAGGGCAACTCGCGCCGCCGACCCGAACCGTGAACAGTCCCTGGCTGCGCCACCAGGGGGCCGCGGAGGACGTCGTCGGGGTCGACGGCGCAGCCGGTGCCGCTGACCACCTCGTGGGCGGGATGTCCCGGGCGACGACGCCAGGGGCCTGGCGGTCCAGCTCGACCACGCGGGCGCGTTGTGGGCCGGACCGGTTCGGCGAAGAACATGCCGATGACGACGTCGACCCGGTTCGCCGGCCCCATGGCCGGCAGCGCGTCCCGCGCGGCGTCCCCGCCCCCGAGGGTCCACGCCGACTTGAGCACCGGGATCGCGAACACCACCGCCGACGCCATCGCATGAGCCGCACTCAGCTGCGACCCGCCCGGCTACTCGAGGTCATCCGGCAACGCTACGGTCACCGCCCGTGCCCCTCCCCGTACGACCCGAGCCGGGCAGGCCGTCAGCCCTGGGCCAGGAAGCCGACGAGGCGCCGGTTCACCTCGGGTGCGGCCGCCATGGGCAGGTTGTGGTGCGTGGCGTTCGGGAGGATCGCGACCTCGGCGGCCGGGAGGGCACGGCGGGCGGTTTCGGCAACCTGCGCTGCATCGTGGGTGCGGCTCCCGGCGGCGAGGAGGGTGAGGACGGGGGTGTCGATGGCGTGGAGGCGGGCGGCGGCCGGGCGGGGGCCGGTGATCACGCGGGAGGCGGGGAAGTCGGCGTAGCCGAGGGCGTAGAGCTCCCGCCAGTCGGGGTCGAGGTGGGCGCCGCCGCCGCTCTCCCAGTCGAGGAAGGCGCGGGCGCGGGCCGGGGTGCGGCGGGGGAGGAAGAGCGGGAGCGCGCGCAGCAGGTAGCCGGGGCGGTAGCCGGCGAAGCACTGGGTGGGGTCGAGCAGGGCGAGTCGGCCGACTCGGGCGGGGGCGTGCAGGGTGTACTCCAGGGCGATCCAGCCGCCGTACGAGTGGCCGCAGAAGTCGGCTTCGGGGACGCCGAGTTCGTCGAGGACGGCGTCCAGCCAGCCGAGCAGTCCGGGGACGCCGTCGAGTGCGGTGCCGTCGTGGACGCTGCGCCCGGGGTCGCCGATGAGGTCGACGGCGAGGACGCGGTGCCCGGCCTCGGCCCAGGCGGCGGCGTTGGCGAACCACATGGTGGAGGTGGCGCCGCCGCCGTGGAGGAGGACGAGCGGGCGTCCGTCCTGCGGGCCGCAGGCGTTGATCCGGGTGGTGCCGTGGGCGGTGCGGACGGTGAGCGCCTCGACCGGGACGGGCCAGCGGGCGAGCAGGGCGTCGTAGGCGGCGAGGAAGGGTGCGATGCGGGCGGACATGACGGGCCTCCGCGGGTGTGGTGTGATGGCGTGCAGAAACACTCGCTCAGCAAGTATCTCGCCTGGCAAGTATCTCGCCCAGTGATTATCTCGTTGGACGAGAGAATAGTCGCACGGGCGTGCTCGAGGAAGGACGACGGGGTGTCCGAGTTTGAGGAGCCGATGCGGCTGGTCCACCTGCTGCGCGGCCTGACGGTCGAACTCGACCTGTTCGGGGCGGAGTTCGCGTCCCGCAGCGGTCTGCACCCGACCGATCTGCGGGCGCTGATCCATCTGCTGGACGCCGCCCGGGCCGGGGAGATGGTCACCCCGGGTCGGCTGGGGGAGGCGCTGCACCTGAACTCGGCGGGGACGACCGGCCTGGTGGACCGGCTGGAGCGGCTCGGGCTGATCCGCCGCGAGCGCGACCCGCAGGACCGGCGCAGGGTGCGGCTGCTGGTGGAGGAACGGGCGATGGAGCTGGGGCAGGGCTTCTTCGGCGGGTTGATCGGCGATCTGCTCGCGGCGATGGGGCGGTTCGAGCCCGCGGAGCTGGGCGCGGCCCGGCGCTTCCTGGAGGCCATGACCGAGGTGGTCGCCGCCGCCAGGCAACAGGAGCGGCAGTAGCGACCGGAGCGGGCGAGGGCCTAGGACGGCCCGAGGGTCCAGCTGATCACCGAGAGCGTCGCCATCGACACCAGCGTCGACCAGAGCACCGCGTCCCGGGCGAGCACCGTGCCCTGCGCGTACTCGCGGGCGTAGGTGTACACGTTCTGCGCGGTCGGCAGCGCGGAGAACAGGACGACGGTGAGGAGCTGGTGCGCGGGCAGGTGGAGCAGCGGGCCGGCCACGGCGAGCGCGACGAGCGGCTGGACCAGGGTCTTGAGCGCGACGATCAGCCCGACCTCGGCGCGGCGCGAACGGCCGTCCGCCGGTGGACGGTTGTGCAGCGAGATGCCGAGGGCGACCAGGGCGGTCGGCACTCCCGCCCCGCCGAGCAGCTCGCAGGAGCGGTTCAGCTCGGCGGGCAGGTGCGCCCCGGTCGCGGAGACGACGGCGCCGAGCGCGGTGGCGAGCAGGATCGGGTTGCGCACCGGCAGGGTGAGCAGGGCCCGGCGGCCGGCCGCGCCGCCGTCCAGCACAGCGAGGGCGGCGGGGGTGACCAGCAGGATCTGGAACAGCACCACGGGAGCCACGAAGGAGGCGTCTCCGATGACCTGCATGGTCACCGGTATGCCCAGGTTGGCGGAGTTGACGTACCCCGAGGCCATCGAGCCGATGGCCAGTTCGCCGGGCTTGCGCCGGAAGAGCAGGCGCCCGGCGAGCAGCCCGAGACCGGTCGCGACGGCGGTGCCGGCGGCGAAGGCGAGCATCGACGGGTTGGCGAACTTCCCCAGCGAGGTGCGGGAGATCATCAGGAACAGCGCGGCCGGCATCGCCACGTGGAAGACGAAGCGGTTCAGCACCGTCTCGGCCTGCGGCCCGAGCAGCCTGGTACGGCCGACGACGTAACCGGTCCCGGTCAGCGCCCAGATCGGGGCGAAGGCGGACAGCAGCGGATGCAGGGATGGCATGGTTCCTCGGATCGCTCGGACGTCTCTGCCGGGTGCGGTGGGGGTCTCCCGCCGGGGGCGTCGACTCCGGGCCGGTGGACCCTCCGAGCCGTGAACCCCCGGGGCAGTAAACCAGTGGCCGTCGACCCGTCGATCACGGGCCTACCATGAGCCGAGGGCGAGCCCAGGGGGCGAGCCGACGGACGAGCGGACGAACGAGCCGAGGGGTGAGCGGGTGGCGAACGAGTACCTGAGCCTGTCCGACGTGGAGACGATCGCGCGCGGCGCCCACCGGGGGCAGGTGGACAAGAACGGCCACCCGTACGGCGAGCACATCGCGGCGGTGGCGCACGGGACGGCCGCGCGCGGCGGCAGCGAGGCGCAGATCGCGGCCGGCTGGCTGCACGACACCGTCGAGGACGACCGGTTGAGCCGGGAGTGGCTGGCCGCGGCCGCGCTGCCGGCAGAGACCAAGGCGATCGTGGACGCGCTCACCCGGCGTCCGGAGGAGCCGCTCGAGGAGTACACCGCGCGCATCCTGGCCACGCCCGGCGCCCTGCTGGTCAAGCGCGCCGACCTGGCCCACAACTCCGACCCGGCCCGGCTGGCCTCGCTGGACCGGGCGACCGCCGAGCGGTTGGTCGCCAAGTACGCGCGGATGCGCGACCTGCTGGGGTTGACCGACGAGCTGTAGGACGGGCTGGAGGGGGAAACCACGAGAGGGCCCGGGCCACGCGGATCGCGCGGGTCCGGGCCCTCTCGGGCACCCCGGTGGTCCCTGTCCGACCCCCGGGGTGAGGGGGAGTGGTCAGGGGGCGGGAGGGGATCGGTGAGCCGATGGGGCCGGCTTAGTACCAGTGGTGGGTCTGCCAGAAGGCCCAGGCGGCGTTCGGGCTGCCGTAGCGGGAGTTCATGTAGCCCAGCGCCCACTTGATCTGGGTCTTGGGGTTGGTCTTCCAGTCGGCGCCGGCCGAGGCCATCTTGGAGCCCGGCAGCGCCTGGGCCAGGCCGTACGCGCCGGAGCTCGGGTTGGTCGCGGTGACGTTCCAGCTCGACTCGTGGGAGATGATCTGGCTGAACGAGGCCAGCTGGTTCGCCGGGACGATCTGGGCGGCGATCGCCTGCGGCGAGAGGGTGGCGGCGTTGGCGGTGGCGGGCAGGACACCGGCGCCCAGGGCGGTCAGACCGGCGGCGCCGGCGAGAATCGCGGCCGAAGTACGCATACGGAGCTTGAAAGCGGGCATGAAGAACAAGACCTCAATCAGGTTGGGCCGGGTCACGCCCCGCCCAGGACCACGGCCGGACAGGGGCCGAAACGGTCACGGGGCGTGACTCGGCGGTAAGCCGTTCACCGGCGGGACAGGAGCCGGTGCGGCTGGCGACGAGAGCCATTGTTGCCAGACCGGATCGGCGGTCGCCAAGACCCCCTCGTTACGACCGACAGTCGTATGGAGGCGGGTTGCCGTGGATTCGAAGGGCCGGTCGCGCCACGTGCGTCGACCGGCTCTGACCTGCGCGTATGTGGGAGATGTGGGGTGCCATAGGACAGCCCGGCAGCGTCTACTACGGCCCGTCGTGGTCGCTGATTCCGTGTGAGCGCACTCACCGTGCGGGCCCACGGAGCCGTCACCCGGGGCCCCGGGGGAAACACTTTGGGTGCAGACGATCAGCCCTGCACTGAGACCGGCGCCACACCCCCGGAGGTGGACGGCTACCGCAGATCGCCCAGTCGCCGGTGGCGGGCGGCCCGGGCCGCGAGCCGGTCCGCGTCGGGCGTCGCCGCGAGGGCGCCGAGCGCCGCGCCGACGGCCAGGCCGAGCCGGGTGCAGAAGGCCTCGGGCTCGTCGGCGGCGTCCGGCAGCTCCGGGACCACCTCGTCCACCAGTCCGACCTCCGCCAGGTCGTGCGCCCCGATGCCCTGCGCCCGGGCCAGCTCGGCCGCGTGCTCGCCGTCCCGGTGGACGATCGCCGAGGCGCCCTCCGGCGGCAGCGGCGCCAGCCAGGCGTGGCTCGCGGCGAGCACCCGGTCGGCCGGGAGCAAGGCGAGCGCGCCGCCGCCCGAGCCCTGGCCGAGCAGCACCGCGAGGACGGGGGTGCGCAGCGCCAGGAGGGTGGTCAGGCAGTGCGCGATCTCCACCGCGATGCCGTCCCGTTCGGCCTCGGCGGACAGCTCGGCCCCGGCCGTGTCCACCACGGTGACCAGCGGCAGCCCGAGCTGCTCGGCCAGGCGCGCGGTGCGGCGCACCGCCCGCAGGTCGGCGGCGGTGAAGGGGCGCTCGTGCTCGGCGGTCTGCCGCTGCTGGCCGACGACCAGGACGGGCCGGCCGCCGAGGACGGCCAGTGCGCGGACCAGCGCACCGCCGCGCCCGCCGGGGGCGTCCAGCAGCACCAGCTCCTCGGCGGCGTGCCGCAGGAACTCGCGGGTGCCCGGGCGGTCCGGGCGGCGGGTGCGGCGCACGGCGTCCCAGGCGTCGGGGTGCTCGGGGGTGTCCTCTGCAAGCGGGACGGGCGTGGCGAGGGTGTCCGTCGAAGGGGGTGGCGGCGTCGTGGCGAGGACGGCGAGCGTGCGGCGGACCAGCTCGCGCAGCTCCTGCGGCGGTACCACGGCGTCCACCAGTCCGTGCGCGGCCAGCATCTCGGCCCGCTGGACGTCCGGAGGCAGCTCCACGCCGCGCAGTTCCTCGTACACGCGCGGGCCGAGGAAGCCGAGCCGGGCACCCGGCTCGGCGAGGACCAGCTGTCCGAGCGTGCCCCAGGAGGCGAAGACCCCGCCCATGGTGGGGTTGCGCAGATAGGTGAGGTAGGGGAGGCCGGCCGCGCGGTGGGCCTGGACCGCGGCGGTGACGCGCAGCATGCAGAGGAAGGCGGCGGAGCCCTCCTGCATCCGGGTGCCGCCGGAGACCGGCAGGGCGAGCAGCGGCAGCCGCTCGGCGGTGGCGCGCTCGACGGCCCGGGTGATCCGCTCGGCGGTCGCCACGCCGATCGAGCCGCCGAGGAAGCCGAACTCGGACGCGACCAGGGCGACCGGCCGTCCGTCGATCAGTCCGAGGCCGGTGAGGACGGCCTCGTCCAGGCCGGTCCGCTCGCGGGCCCGGTCGAGCGAGGCGCGGTAGCCGGGGTCGGTGGGAGGAGCGGGGTCGGTGAGGGGAGTGGAAGGAGCGGGGACGGGAGGCTGGGCAGCCGGCGGCTCGTCCCAGCTGTGGAAGCTGCCGGGGTCGACCAGCAGCCCGATCAGCTGGTGTGCGGTGAGTGCCGTCCGCGCCGTGGGCGTGGTGTTCCCGTTCGCAGCCATGTCGTCCACCCCGTCAGAGATCGTTCCGGCCCGCCGTGATCCGTCACTCTATGCGGCGCGGTCCGGGCGGGGAGAGCCCGGGGCGTGGGTCGACGGCGGTCGACCCTTGTGCCGTGCGGATGGTTCGTAGGCGGCCTGGGGGTGAGCCGGTCGGAGGTGGGAATACGGGTCAAGTCCCCGCAGATAAAGGGGAGTTACTCGCCGGTTAATACTTCGGTGGAGGGCTTCCGGAGTTGACGGTGTCTCGCCACACTGGGGGCATGACTCGCACTCTACGCGCGTGGAAGTCCCGCGCTGCCGCCGTCACCGCCGTCGCCCTGATGACCCTCGCGCCGCTCGCCGTCGCCACCGAGGCGCACGCCACCGTGAGCGGCTCGGTCTGCCTCTCCGACCTGCCGTCGGAGGCCACCGACACCCTGGACCTGATCGCCTCCGACGGGCCGTTCCCCTACTCCCAGGACGGCGTGGTCTTCCAGAACAGAGAGCACGTCCTGCCGACCGAGTACTACGGGTACTACCACGAGTACACGGTCGTCACCCCGGGCTCCCCGACCCGCGGCGCCCGCCGGATCGTGACCGGCCAGGGCTACCAGGAGGACTACTACACCGGCGACCACTACGCCACGTTCTACCTCGTCGACCAGGGCTGCTGACCGGCCCCGCACCACGGCGGCCCCGGCGCACTTCCCCGCCGGGGCCGCCCCCGTACCGCCCCCGTACCGCCGTCGGCCCGCGCTGCGTCCTGGGCCCGCGTCCTGGACCTGCGCCCCGGACTCGACGACTCCGAGGGGCAGTTGGCTCGCGCGCCGCTGCCCTTCCGCCCGCTTGCTAGGGTCGGGTGCATGGCACCGAGCAGCGCGAACCCCCCGGGACGGCTCCGGCGAGACGCGCAGCGCAACCGCGACCTGCTGCTCGCCGCCGCCCGCGACATGTTCTCCCGGCACGGCCTGGACGTGCCGCTGGACCAGATCGCCAAGGAAGCCGGCGTCGGCAACGCCACCCTCTACCGGCACTTCCCGACCCGCGAGGCGCTGATCGGCGAGGTGTTCGCCGACGCCGGCGCCGGCCTGGCCACGGCGGGGGAGGAGGCACTCGCCGCAGCGGACGCCTGGACCGGCCTCGAGCGGTACTTCGAGCGGATCTTCGAACTCGTCGCCGCCGACCGGGGCATCAACGACCTCGTCACCCAGGGCATCCCGACCATCCCCGGCATGATCGAGATCAGCCGGCAGCACGCCACCACCGTCGGCACCCTCATCGCCCGCGCCCAGGACCAGGGCGCCATGCGCCGCGACGTGGTCACCATGGACCTGCTGTTCCTGCTCGGCCCCCTCTGCCGCGCCCTGCCCGCCGCCACCGAGCTGCGCCCCGACCTCTGGCGCCGCTACCTCGCCCTGCTCCTGGACGGCTTCCGCGCCCGGGCCACCCACCCGCTGCCGGTCCCGCCGATCGGCGAGGAGCACCTGGACCGGATGTTCGCCGACCTCTGGGAGGCGGAGCCCCCGGAGGCCTGAGGGACGCGGCCCCCGGTATCAGGGACGCGTACGGAACGCCGGGTGCCGCGTCAGGGTCTCGTCAACGGCCGGTGGTCGTACAGTCGCGGGGCGCTTCGCTGGGGTGCGGCGGGAGCGTGGTCGGGCGCTCCGGCGGGAGAGGCACTCCAGCGGGAAGGGCAGGGGCCACGACATGGTGGACGACGTGGACCGCGTGCGGAGCAGCGCGCGCGAAGGCCGGATCGTGGTCGGCGTCAGCGGCTCGCTCGGCAGCCTCGCCGCCCTCCACCACGCCGTCGCCGAAGCCCGCCGTACGGACGCCGAGGTGCTCGCGGTCCTCTGCTGGATCCCGCCCGGCGACGAACTCGGCTACCGTCGCACCCCCTGCCCGCCGGTGATCACCGCCGGACGCGACGCCGCCGTGGCCCGACTGCGGCAGGCCCTGGACGAGGCCTTCGCCGGCCGGTACGCGGGCGTCCGGCTGCGCTGCCAGGCCGTCCGCGGCGACACCGGGCACACCCTGGTGCGATGTGCCGACCGCCCCGGCGACCTGCTCGTCCTCGGCGCCGGACGCGAACGCGGCCGCCTCGCCCGGCTGGTGCACCCGTCCGTCACCGCCTACTGCGTCCGGCACGCGACCTGCCCGGTGCTGGCGGTCCCGCACCCGCCGCTGCAGCGGGACCTGGAGACTCTCGAGCGCGGACAGGGGCTGCGGGCACCGGCCGCAGGGAACTGACCGGGGGCCCAGGGGCGATGGCCTCCCGACGGCCGGTGCCGCTACGAGAGCCCGGCGGCCTCGGCGAGGACGGCGGCGGTGCGGCGGCCGGCCGCCAGGGTGTCGGCGTCGGTGGCGGGGACGCAGCGTCGGGCCTCGGGGCTGTAGACGGTCATCACCACGCCCGCGTGGTCGGTGGGGAGTTCGAGCAGTGCGGCGGTGGGTACCGCGGCGCTCAGCTTGCGGGTGTGCTCGACGTCCACGATGTCGTCCGCCGTGCCGTGCACCAGCCAGAGCGGCACGGGCGACGGGCCCGCGGACAGGTGGTCGAGCGGGGCGTCGCCGGTGGTGACGGCCGGGTCGGCGTAGTGCGAGGCGATCCCGACGGCGGCGGTGGGTCGGAGTTCGGCCGGGGTGTCCGGGTGGGTGGCCACGGCGATCGCCTCCCGACCGCCCATCGACCACCCGGCCAGCACGAAGCGGTCCGGGTCCCCGCCGAAGTCGGCGGCGATGCGGCGGGCCCGGGTGAGGGAGGCGAGCAGCTCGGCGGCGCCGCGGTCCTCCCGCGCGGAGTCGAAGTCCGGGACGAGCACCAGCAGCCCGAGCCCGGCGGCCTCCCGGGCCAACGGCCGCAGTACATCCCGCTCGTCCGGCCCGCTGCCGTGCCAGAGCAGCACGACGGGCGCCGGCCCGTCGGTGCCGGCGGTCGGCCGGTGAACATCCAACAGCCGCCCGTCCGCGTACGGAACGACCTCGGATGGAGCGCTCGTCATGCGGGGTTCGCCTCCGATTCGGTGACTGATCATCGAGCTGCTACTGTACTTCCTGTCGCGAGGGAGACGATCTCTCGCCAGGCGTCAGTGGTGCTACCAGAGCACGTCCTACTTTCAGTAGGAAGAGTCCGTGCGATCCGGGCCTGGCGCTCCGATTGTCGGACGGGGTTCGGTGCCTTTCACAGGTGCCGGGCCCCGTTCGCGTTTCCGAGACGGACCAGTTCTTCCTCGCTGAGCGCCAGTTCCCCCGCGGTGGCGGAGTCGCGGATGGTCTCGGGGCGGCTGGCGCCCGGGATCGGGATGGTCACCGGGGAGGTGGCGAGGAGCCAGGCGAGGGCGACGCGCTGCGGGCTGACTTCGCGTTCGGCGGCGATCGCCGCGAATTCCTCGCCGGCCCCGCCGAGTTCGTCGGAGCGGCCGATGCCGCCGAGCGGGCTCCAGGGGAGGAACGCCAGGCCCAGTTCGGTGCACAGATCGAGCACCGGCTGGTGCTTGCGGACGGCGGGGGAGTACTCGTTCTGCACCGAGACCAGGGCGTCGCCGAGGATCTCGCGGGCCAGCCGGACCTGCGTGACGTCGACGTTGGAGATGCCGGCCGCGCGGATCTTGCCCTCCTCGTAGAGCTCCCGGATCGCGCCGAGCGAGTCGGCGTACGGGACGGTCCGGTCCGGGTGGTGCTGCTGGTAGAGGCCGATCGCCTCGACGCCGAGGCGGCGCAGCGAGCCTTCGCACGCGTGCTTGAGGTGGGCCGGGTCACCGTTGACGGTCCAGGAGCCGTCGCCGGGGCGGCCGCGGCCGCCCTTGGTGGCGACCAGGACGCGGTCGGCGTCCGGCCCGTAGGCGGCGAGGGCCCGGGCGATCAGTTCCTCGTTGTGGCCGTACTCGTCGGCGTGCCAGTGGTAGGAGTCGGCGGTGTCGATCAGGGTGATGCCCGCGTCGAGGGCGGCGTGGACGGTGGCGATGGCGCGGGCCTCGTCCGGACGGCCCTCGACGGAGAGCGGCATCGCGCCGAGGCCGATGGCGCTGGTGGCGACGGTGCCGAGGAGTCGCGTGGTCGTGCTGCTGGTGGTCATGCGGGGAGCTCCTGTCCACGGGTGGCGGCGAGCAGGCCGGGCAGCCAGTCGCGGGTGTGCGAGAGGGGGTGGCCGAGCCGCTGGGCCCGGGAGTTGTCCATGCCGTAGTAGCGGTCGAAGGAGAACGGGGAGGCCTGCTGCCCGGGCTCGGGCGCGGTGGTGCGGTACGGGCGGCCGGCGGCGAGCAGGTCGCAGAGGTCGGTGGCGGACAGTTCGCCGTGCGAGGAGAGGTTGACCGGGCCGGTGAACTGCTCGCCCGCGGCCCACGCCAGGAAGGCGGCGGCCTCGGTCTCGTGGGTGTAGGAGGAGGGCAGGTTCTCCGGGTGCACCAGGACGGGTGCGCCCGACTCGATCCGCTCGGCGTAGTGGGCCAGCCGCCCGGTGAAGTCGGCGGCGCCGAGGACGTGCCCGAGCCGGACGGAGACGAACGGGAACGCCCCGCTGCGGGTGAACACCGCCTCCGCCTGCCGCTTGCCCTCGCCGTACGAGGACTCGACGAACTCTGCCTCTGTCCAGGGGAGTTCGAGTCGCACCGGCCACTCGGCCGGGTCGACGGCGGATTCGGCGAGCGGGTGTCCCGCCGGGTGCGGCTCGCCGGTGTCGTAGACCTCGATGGTGGAGGTCATCAGATAGCGGCCGGCCCGTCCGGCGAAGGCGCGGACGGCGAGTTCGGCGTGCCGCGGGGTGTAGCAGACCTGGTCGATCACCGTGTCGAAGTCGCGCCCGGCGAGTGCGGCGGTCAGCGCCGCTTCGTCCGCGCGGTCGGCGACGAGCGGTGTGACACCCGGCGGGGGCGGCGCCGAGCCGCGGTTGAGCACACTGACCCGGGCTCCGGAGTCGCGTAGCCGGGTGACCAACTGCCGTCCGAAGTACCGGTTTCCCCCGATGACGAGCACGTTTTCCATGCTCATAAGTGTTATGGTGCGGCGCGGTTCGATGAAGGGGTGATCGTGGGAGTTCAGGCGCTGCGACCGAAAGACCAACGGCAGTCCGGCGGTTCGGCCGACGATTCGTCGGTGGGCTCCCGGAGCGGTTCCGGCAGCGGTTCCGGCAGCGGTCTGGACGCGGTCGATC
Organism: Kitasatospora sp. NPDC023120; assembly: GCF_055560835.1. Classification (NCBI taxonomy): domain Bacteria; kingdom Bacillati; phylum Actinomycetota; class Actinomycetes; order Kitasatosporales; family Streptomycetaceae; genus Kitasatospora; species Kitasatospora sp. NPDC023120. Next base: position 73,951 of record NZ_JBVHHY010000022.1, read on the forward strand.
TGCGGCTGCTGGAGCTGCTCCAGTCCGAGGGACGGATCACGCTCAGCGAGCTGGGCCGGCGGGTGAACCTCAGTCCGGCCGCGGTCGGCGAGCGGGTGCGCCGGCTGGAGGCGAACGGCACGATCACCGGGTACGCGGCGCAGGTCGCGCCCGAGCGGCTGGGGTACGGCATCCGGGCCTTCGTCCGGGTCTCGCCGCACGCCCGGATGACGGTGAAGTACCTGCGCAGCCAGGACCTGCTGCACCGGCCGGAGGTGCTGGAGGTGCACCACGTGATCGGCGAGGACTGCTGGGTGTTCAAGGTCGCCGCGCGGGACACCTCCCACCTGGAGGAGCTGATCGAGCTGATCTCGGTGCTCGGCCGGACGACGACCTCGTTGATCCTCTCCTCGCCGGTGGACCAGCGGGTGCTCCTCCCTTCGGACTGACGAGCCGGGGACGGACCGGATACCGCGGGGGACCGGTTGGCGGGGGACCGGGCAGCAGGAGTCCGGACAGCAGGGGACCGGACAGCAGGGGACCGGACAGCGGGTCAGGACGGCTGCCGGTCGGAGCCCAGCTCGCGCGAGATCCGCAGTCCGACCTGCGCCACGACCGGCCCGAGGGCGCGCACCCGGGCCGCCGTCATCCGAGAGGTGAGCCCGGAGACGGAGAGCGCCGCCGTCACCTCGCCGGTGTGGTCGAAGATCGGCGCGGCGACGCAGCGCACCTCGGGTTCGTTCTCCCGGTCGTCGATGGAGTGGCCGCGGGTGCGGATCCGGGCGAGGTCGGCGCGCAGCCGGGTCTCGTCGGAGATGGTCCAGGCGGTCACCGGGCGCAGGCCGGCCGCGACCACCTCGGTGACGGCTTCCTCCGGCAGCCAGGCGAGGATCGCCTTTCCGGTGGCGGTGCAGTAGGCGGGGGCCCGGCTGCCGACCCGGGAGGCCATCCGGACGTTGGTCTCGTCCTCCACCTTGTCGAGGTAGACGATCCCCGGAGCCTGCCAGACGGTCAGGTGCACGGTCTCGCCGGCCTCGCGCTGGAGGCGGCGCAGGTAATCGGCGGCGACGCTGCGCAGGTCGAGGGTGCGGCGTCCACGCTGATGACGGTTCCGGTGCTGGTCTTCTTCGTCGCGGTGCAGCGCAAGCTGGTGTCCGGGCTGGCGGGCGCGGTGAAGGACTGATCGGCCGGTGCCCGGTCAGCCGCTCCGGTGGACGAATGCGTGGGCCTCGCGGGCCAGCCGGGACCAGGACAGCGAGGAGGCCGGGTCGAGGGCGAGCCACTCGCGCATCGGGCGGCCCTTGCCCGCGTCGAAGCGGGTGCCCGCACCGGCCGCCACCAGTTCGTCCACCCGGGTCCGCGGCAGCTTGAGGACCAGGCGGCCGTCGGACAGCATCGCGAAGATGTGGCCGTCGGCCTTGAGGGCGGCGGAGCCGAAGCGGCGGCCGGGGGTCGGCTCGGTGACACCCGGGAGGTCACCCAGCTCCTGGGTCAGGGCGGCGAATCGTTGCTCGGGGTCCGGCTGGGTACGGGTCATCTCAGGCCGCCTCCGCGGACTCGTCGGGCGGGGACTCCGGGGACGGGACCTCGTGCGCGGAGACCTCGTGGGTCGGGACCTGGTGCGACGGGACCTCGTGGGGCGGGACGGAGACCAGGACGAACTCCGCGCCCGCGTCGTCCCGGACGAGGGCGGCGCGGCCGTACGGCGTCGGCTCGGGCCCGGTGAGGACGGTGCCGCCGAGGTCGCGCAGCCGCTCGGCCGCGCGGTCGGTGTCGGCGGTGCCGAAGTGGGCCAGCCAGCTCGCGTCCGCGGCGGACGGGCCGGTGCCGGACGGGCCGATGCCGGACGGGCCGGTGGCCGATGGCCCGGTGCCGGACGGGCCGATGCTGCAGGCGGGGTGGCCGGCGGCCCGGGCGAGGGTGTGGCCAGCCCGCGGCCGGCCGTAGGTGTAGCCGAAGACGCGGTGGTAGAAGGCGCGCGCGGCGTCCGGGTCGGGGGAGAGGTGCTCGTTCCAGGCGAGGGCGCCGGGCTCGTCGACCAGGCCGGCGCCGTCGATGGTGCCCGCCTGCCAGAGGCCGAAGGCCGCGCCGAGTGGGTCGACGGCGAGCGCGGCCCGGCCCTGGTCGGGCACCTCGTACGGCTCGCGGACGATCCGGCCGTCCGCGGCGCGGACGAGTGCGGCGGTACGGCGCAGGTCGGCGCAGGCGAGGTGGGTGGTCCAGGCGTCGGGCCGGGCGGTGTCCACGGGCGGACCGATGGCCGCGACCTGGGCGCCGCACCGGGTGGCAACGGCCTCGGCGGGCCCGGTCGGGACGAAGTCCCAGTCGAACAGCGCGCCGTAGAAGCGCTGCGCCCGTGGGGCGTCCGTGGTCGCGAGCACGACCCAGCACGGGACGCCCTCGCGGTACCTGCCCGCCTTCGGCATGCCGCCCTCCTCGGTGCCACCGGTCCCAATCGTCAGCCTCCGCGCCGGGCGGGTGGGCGGCAACCGGGGGCCGGTCGGGGGCCGGTACGGGGCCGGGCAGGGGCTCAGGCAACGCCGTGCGGCCGGAACTGGATGCTGATCCGCGGGCCCACCGGGCGGGCGGTCTTGGGGATCGCGTGCTCCCAGGTGCGCTGGCAGCTGCCGCCCATCACCACCAGGTCCCCGTGGCCGAGCGGCCGGCGGACGACCGTCCCGCCGCCGAACCGGGGCCGCAGCGCCAGGATGCGCGGCTCGCCGACGGAGAGGATCGCCACCATGGTGTCCTCGCGGGCGCCGCGCCCGATCCGGTCGCCGTGCCAGGCCACGCTGTCCCGGCCGTCGCGGTAGTAGCAGAGGCCGAGGGTGCGGAACGGCTCGCCCAGCTCGTCCGCGTAGTGCCGACTCAGGGCGGTGCGGGCCTGTCCGAGCACCGGGTGCGGCGGCTCGGCCTCCGCCGGGTACGAAGCCAGCAGGCGGGGGACGTCGACCATCCGCTCGTACATCTCGCGGCGCTCGGCCCGCCAGGGCACCGTCGCGGCCAACTGTTCGAACAGCTCGTCGGCGCCGTGCAGCCAGCCCGGCAGCACGTCCAGCCAGGCTCCGTCGCCGAGCACCTGCCGGCGCAGGCCGTCGAGCGGGCCGAGGCGGATGCCGTCGTGCTCCGCGTCGTCGAACAGCGAGGGCTGGAGGTGGAGGGTGCCGTGCATGGGGTCAGCGTACGCCCTTGTTCGAGCAAACGTTCGAATGAGTTCGGTGTGGTTTGGCTCGCCCCCTGCCTCGGGTGGTGGTCGCGCGAGTCGGGTGGTGTCCGTTCCGGGGTCGCTAGCCTGCGGTCATGGCGATCAACGGCTTCGGCGTGACCGAGTTCCAGCTGGTGCTGCTGCGCCGGATGGCCGACTTCCAGCCCGGACTGGTGGAGGAGGCGGTGCGGCGGCTGGGGGCCACCCGGGCCTCGATGCGGGAGGCGAACAAGCGCTGGCAGGCGATGGTCCGGGCGCCCCGGTTCCCGCGCGGGGCCGCCCGGTACGCCGCCGTGCTCGGGCCGGCCGAGACGAGTGTGCCGCGGCGGATCGGGGACCTCGCGTGCACCGCGCGGCAGTGGGCGCTGCCGCTCTGGCCCGAGCTGCGGTTCGAGGTGCTGCTGAGCCCGGCGGAGATCGGCTCGCCGGTGCTCAACGAGTGGCTGGTGCGGGCGGCCGGCGTACCGCCGCCCGCGCTGCGCACGCTCGCCGACCTGGTGCCGTGGGGCTGTGTGGTGGACGACGTGGGTGCCGCGTTCCCGCCCGCCGTGCCGCGTGAGGAGAGCGCGCCGACCCGGTTCCGGCTGGACTTCGACGCCCCGGACGGTGCCGGGCGGGTGCGGCCGTGGACGGCGGACTTCACCTGGGGGCTGCTCCAGGAGGTCCGGCCGGCGGACGGGGCAAGCCCTCAGGTGGGCGAGTGATGCAAGGCGATATTCAGTTAAGGCCTTCGATTTGTAGGTCAACGCTGAAGTGTGGCAGCATAATCGCAGACACTGCAGGAACTTGACATCGGAAAGTGAAGGATCATGTCGGACGGCGCCCGCGTCATCGTCGGAGTAAGCGGCTCACTGCACAGCCTGACCGCCCTGCACCGGGCGGCGGAGGAGGCCCGGGTCCGGCGGGCCGTCCTGGTCCCGGTGCTCGCCTGGATGCCGGTCGGCGGCGAGCGCAACTACCGGGCGCGGCCGTGCCCGCCGCTGCTCCGCGCCTGGCAGGACCTCGCCGACGCCCGGATGGAGCGCGCGCTGGAGCAGGCCTTCGGCGGGCTCCCGATCGGGGTGCCGGTGCGGCCGCTGGTCGTGCGCGGCGAGCCCAGTGCGGTGCTGACCGAACTGGCCGACCGCCCGGGCGACCTGCTGGTGGTCAGCACCGGCGAGCAGGACGGCGTGCGGGCCCGGCTGCGCGGGCTGACGCGGCGCTCGGTCACTCGCCGCTGCCTGGACCAGGCGGGCTGCAGCGTGCTCGTCGTCCCGCCGTCCACGCTGCACGACGACCTGCGCGCGCTGAACCGCGGCATCGACCTGCGGGAGCTGGTCGCGGCCTGACGAAACGTCAGGAGCTGTGCACTGTCCGGCCGTTGACCACCGTACGGGTGGGGAGCAGATCGCGCAGCGCGTCCGCCGGGCAGTCCAGCGGATCGATCGGCCACACCGTGAGGTCGGCGAACGCCCCCGGTCGCAGGCTTCCGCGGACGGCGCTCTCGCCGGTCAGCCGGGCCGCGTTGACGGTGTGCAGCGCGACCGCCTCGGACCGGTCGATCGCGTGCTCGGGGCCGACCACCCCGGCCGTGGTGCCCCGGGTCGTCATGCCCCACACCGAGACCATCGCGCCGTACGGGCCGACCGGGAAGTCCGAGCCGCCGGTGAGCAGCGCGCCCTCGTCCAGCCACTCGCGCAGCGGGAAGAGCGCGGCGGTGCGCTCCTCGCCCCAGGCCTGCTGCTGGGTGAGCGCGCCGTCGTGCAGCAGCGGGTGCTGGACGGTCACCGGGATGCCGAGCGCGATCGCCCGGGCCCGCTGGTCGGGGCGGGCCAGGCCGCCGTGCTCGACCACCAGTGTGCCGGGAGCCAGGCCCGGGCGGCGCTTGAGCACCTGCTCGAAGACGTCCAGCAGCACCCGCAGACCGCGGTCGCCCCAGGCGTGCACGCCCACCCGCCAGCCGCGCTCGACCACCCGGTCCACCGCCGCGAGCAGCTCGTCGGGCTCCCAGAGCAGCCGGCCGTGGTAGCACGGCTGCCCCTGGTACGGCTCCTCCAGCGCGCCCGCCTCGAAGCCGCCGTCGATGCCGAACTTGACGCCCCACAGTCGGAGTCGGCCGTCGTCGCGGCCGTCCGCCCGCCATGCGTCCATCCGGTCCAGCAGGGCGTCCACCTGCTCGGTCGTCCGGGCGGCGAAGCCGGAGACCAGCGCCCGGACCCGGACGGCGAGCGCGCCCTCGGCCCGGGCCGCGTCCAGCACGTCGAGGTCCTCCACCGGGACGAGGCAGTCCCTTACGGTGCCGATCCCGGTGGCGGCGTAGTCCGCGGACGCGGCGCGCAGCCCGTCGATCCGCTCCGCGAGGGTGGGACGCGGCAGCACCCGCTCGACCAGCTCGACCGCCCGGTTGATCAGCCGACCGGTGAGCCGCCCCTGCCCGTCGCGCTCGATCACACCGCCGGACGGGGCCTCGGTGGCCCCGGTGATCCCGGCCAGCCGCAGCGCGGCCGAGTTGAGCACCATGTTGTACGCGCCGCGGCGCACCAGCACCGGGTGCTCGGGGGCGGCGCCGTCCAGCTCCTCGATGGTGGGCATCCGCTGCTCGGCGAGCAGCACCTCCTGCCAGTTCACCGTGGTGTGGATCCACTCCCCGGCGGGCGTACGGGCGGCGCGCTCGTGGATCAGCCCCAGGAATCCGGCGAGGTCGCCGGCCCGGTGGACGGGCACGCCGTGGACGCTCTGCGCGGCCAGGATCAGATGGGTGTGGGTGTCGTCGAAGGCGGGCAGCACGGTCGCGCCCGGGGCGTCCAGGACCTCGGTGGCCGGTCCGACCAGCGCGTCCAGGCCGTCGGGCGCGGGGGAGAGCGCGGTGATCCGGCCGTCGGTGACGGCGATAGCGCGCAGCGGCGGCTCGCCGGGCACCAGGGTGTGCACGGCGGCGGCACGGATCAGCAGGTCGGCGTGGGGGTGGGGGGTCATGACGGCTCCTGGGGGTGGGACAGACCGGTGACCTTCTCGACGTACCGCAGGCTGGGTTCGGCGAGCAGCCCGTGCAACTCGGCGAAGACCGCGCGGGCGGGGACGGCGTTCCAGTCGGCGGGCAGCAGTTCTGCGGGCAGCCCGGGGTCCAGGTAGGGCAGGCGGCGCCACCGGGTGAGCATCGGGACGTAGGTGCGGAACGCCTCGGCGGGGTCGGTCCGGGGCCGGTGCTCCGACGGCTGGTCCGTCCGGGGCTGCTCGGCCGTCCCTGGCTCCTCGGCCGTCCGCAGTTCTCCGTCCGGCCGCAGCTCTTCGGCCACCGGGCGCCAGGTGTCGGTGAAGGCCGCGTACTGCGCCTCGATCGCCGGGAGGTCCCACCAACTCGCCACCGCCGTCCGGAGATCGGCGAAGCCGGCGTACTCGGCGGAGAGGAAGAGGTGGACGTAGGCGCTCAGTCCGAGGCGCTCCAGCAGCCGGCGGGCGTCCGGCAGCAGCCGGGCGGGGGCCAGCCAGACGCCGGGGGCGGCGTTGCCGAAGCCGAGCCAGCTGAGCCGGGAGCGCAACTGGTGGCGGTGGGCGCGTTCGGACTCGGGCACTGAGAAGACCGCCACCACCCAGCCGTCGGCGAGCTCGGCGGGCTCCAGGCTGTGGAAGATCCGGCGGTCGCCCTCCTCGAACACCGGGTCCATCGCCGGGGCGAGCCGGTAGCCGGTTCCCGCGCGGCGTTCCTGGAGCAGGGTGCCCGCTTTCTTCAGCCGGGAGATCGCCGAGCGGACCGCCGGGCCGTCGACGTCCAGTTCGGCCATCAGGGCGATCAGGTCGGCGATGGATATCCAGCCCCCGAGGCGGCGGACGAACTCGCCGTAGACGGTGTGGATCAGGGAACTCGGCCGGGGCGTGCTCTCCGACATGCGTGGGCGCTCCTCCCCGGCGATCGGCGGTGACCCGGTGACGCGGTGACCCGGTGCCCGGGTGGTCGGCGGCACGGCAACCGGGCGACCCGGTGCCCCGGTGACCGCTGGCGATCATAGCGGTGGTCGCGGAGGTTCAGGCCTCCGCGTAGGCGCCGGAGAGCAGGTGCCCGGCCCCGGGTGCGAAGGCGGGCAGGCCGAGGGCGCGGAGCAGCTGGTGCGCGGTGCAGATCGCGGCCGAGACCACCGGCTTGCCCAGCTGCTGCTCGGCCTCCTCGACGGCGGACAGCGACGGCATCTGCACGCACGCGGAGAGCACCACGGCGTCCGCCTCGGCGTGCGCGAGACCGCGGGCGATCGCGGGCAGCCGGGCCGGGTCGTGGGCGGCCACGTCGAGGTTGTCGGCGATCTCCAGGGCGGCGTGGTCGAGCACCTCGATGCCCTCCTCGGCGAGGTAGTCCACCACCGTCCGGGCCAGCGGGCGCAGGTACGGGGCGACCATCGCGACCTTCCGGGCACCGAGCGTCCGCAGCCCGGTGACCAGGGCCCCGGCGCTGGTCACCACGGGCGCGGCGGCACCGTTCTCGACGGTGCGCCGGTGCAGCCGCTGCTCGGCCTCGCGGTGGTAACCGGGGCCGGTGGCCATCACGGCGACCAGGCAGGCGTAGCCGATCACGTCCACCCGGGCGTCCGAGAGCTCGGCGGCACAGCGGTCGGACTCGCCGTCCATGGCGCGCAGTTGCTCGGGGGTGACCCTGGTCATCCGCATCCGGCTGGAGTGGAAGGTGAAGCGCTCGGGGGCGACCGCCTCGCGGGCCCGCAGCAGGGCCGGGACCTCGGTCTCCATGGTGACGTTGGAGCTGGGGACGATCTGGCCGATCCGGTACGGCGGCATCAGCGGGTGCTCCCTTCAGGGGGCTTCGGTCTTCAGCGGGGCGATCCTCAGGTCGTCAGCGGGCGTCGATCACCGGGTTGGCGAGCGTGCCGATCCGCTCGATGGTGGCCTCCACCAGGTCGCCGGGCTGCAGGAACTGCGGCGGTACCATCCCGGCGCCGACGCCCGAGGGGGAGCCGGTGGAGATCACGTCGCCCGGCTCCAGGGTGACGCCGGAGGAGATGTCGGCGATCAGCCTGGCGATGCCGAACAGCATGTGGCGGGTGTTGGAGTCCTGCCGCAGCTCGCCGTTGACCTTCAGCGAGAGGTCGAGCCGCTGCGGGTCGGGGATCTCGTCGGCGGTCACCACGACCGGGCCGAACGGCGCGTAGCTGTCCTGGCCCTTGGAGAAGAACCACTGCCCGGAGCGGCGCTGGTCGCGGGCGCTGATGTCGTTGACGATGCTGTAGCCGAACACGTGCCGCAGGGCGTCCCGTTCGGCGACCTGGAAGGCGGGTTCGCCGATCACCACGGCGAGTTCGCACTCCCAGTCGAGCTGCTTGGTGAGGTTCGCGTTGTGCCGGATCGGCTGGCCGGGGCCGATGACGGCGGTGGACGGCTTGCCGAACAGCACCGGGCGGTCCGGCAGTTCGCGGTCGGTGTCCAGGGTGCGGTGCGACTCGGCCACGTGCTCCACGTAGTTGAGGCCGATGCCGATGATCTTGCCGGGGCGCAGTGGCGCGCGCAGCGACACCTCGGCGAGTGGCCGCGTGGGCGGTGTCCCGGCGGTCAGCCGGCGCGCGGTGGCCAGGGCCGGCTCCCCGGCGCGGATCAACCCGAGGAGGTCGCCCGGCAGTTCGGCTCCGACGGCGTAGGCCAGGGCGGTGAGGTCGGCGACCCGGTCCCCGGCGATCAGTGCGCCGAGGCGCGGGGTGTCGTCCCCGTCCGCGCAGTAGGTCAACAGGTGCATGGTGGTGGCTCTCCCGGTTCGGGCGCTGGTCAGTGGGCGGTCGTGGCGGGCTGGTGCCCGTCGTGCTCCGGGTAGGCCTCCTCGCGGTACAGGCCGAGCGAGTGCGTCACCGGGAAGTCGTTGAAGGAGAACAGGCAGGCGTCCTCGCCCTGGTCGAGGTTCGCGTGCTCGTGCCAGGCCCAGGACGGGACGACGAAGATGTCCCCCTGCTGCCACTCGAAGCGCTGCCCGGCGACCACCGAGACACCGCGCCCCTTGGCCGCCGTGTAGACCACCGAGCCGGTGTGCCGGTGGGCGCGGGTGGCCTGGCCCGGGCGCAGCAGCTGCAGGTGGGCGGCCATGGTCGGCATCACCGGACCGCCGGTGACCGGGTTGGTGTACTCCATGATCACGCCGTCGTACGGCGATCCCTCGGTCGCGCGGGCGAGTCGGCACAGCGCGTGGTAGCTGGGTTCCCAGGGCCAGCCGAGCAGCGGCGAGTACGGTCGGCTCCACTTCTCGACGCCGTACGGCAGCAGGTTGCCGCCGTAGCTGAGCAGCGAGGAGTTCACCACCGGGCCGGGGCGCTGGTACAGCTCCGGGTGGACCTCGTAGAAGTTGGCGTCGAGGGTGTTGACCAGCGGGATGTCCAGGCCGTCCTGCCAGATCACCGGGGCGTCGTCGGACTCGTTGCCGTGCTCGTGCCAGGTGTTGTTGGGGGTGATCGCGAAGTCGCGCGGGCCGACCTTGAGCTTCTGGCCGTCCACGATGGTCCAGGCGCCGCTGCCCTCGTGGACGAAGCGCAGCGCGGAGGCCTGGTGGCGGTGCGCGGTCATCGCCTCGCCGGGGCCCATGATCTGCAGTCCGGTGTACAGCAGGCCGACGGCGGCGCTCAGTTCGCGGCGGCCGGGGTTGACCAGCATCACCACCCGGCGTCCGGCGTCGTCGGCCTTCACGAGGGGCAGCGCCTTGCGCACCAGCGGGCGCAGCTCCGCGTAGCGCCAGAGCATCGGGACGGACTTCGGCTGCGGGTACCAGGGCTCGATCTCGTTCGCCACCGTCCACAGCGCACCGGCCTCGTGTTTGGCCAACTCCTGGTAGTAGGCGAGCAGTTCGGGGCTGTCGGTGACGCGGGCGCGGCCGATCCGGTCGTCGTCGTGGTCCTTGTCGCGCTCCTTGCCGTGGCTCTCGTCGTGGTTCTCGTCGTGGTTCTGGTCGTGCGTAGGGCCGTCCTGCCTGGTCATGACTCCTCCTCGGGGAACACCAGGGGTCGTAGCGGGCGGTCGTTCACGTGCAGTCGGAAGACGTCGAAGCGGTTGTAGTGGCCGACGATGTCGTGCATCTGCTTGGGCTGGATGCAGCGGCCGAGGTCGATCTCGGCGTAGACGATGCCCTCCTCGTCCACCAGCGGTTCGGTGACGGCGCGCCCGTCCGGGCCGAAGATCCCGGACAGCGCGCTGCGCGGACGGGCGAGCTGCTTGCGGACCTGCTGGTCCTCGCCGGCGATCAGGTCGGCGATCTCGGGCGAGACGGTGGAGCAGGAGACCACCGTGAACAGCTTGCCCTCGAAGCAGTGCGCTGCCGCGCGCACCGCGATCGCCTCCGCCATGTCGTAGTCCTCGGGGGCCACCGGCAGGGCGATGTAGCTTGCGGCGTGGACGAGTTCGCCCTGGGCCAGCAGGGTGAAGCGGGCCAGGGTGTTGGTGTTCTCGCCGCAGGCGAGCGCGCCGAGCGGACCGACGGCGGTGCGGTGCACCTTGAGGGTGCTGCCGTCGCCCTGGGTCCAGGTCAGCTTCTCGGCCCAGGTCGGCACCAACTTGCGGTGGGCGCTGAGTAGTTCACCGTCGGCGTCGATGATCAGCAGGGTGTTGAAGAGCACCCCGAGGCTGTGCCGGCCGCGCTCGTTGACGCCGATCACCAGGACCACTCCGGCCTGCCGGGCGGCGGCGCGCAGGGTGTCGACGTACGGGCCGGGGACGTCCACGGCGGCGCGGTAGAGGCGCTCGTACCAGGGCGAGCCCTGCACCGGGTTCATCGTCCAGTTCCAGTACGGGTAGCCCGCCACGAAGACCTCGGGGAAGACCACCAGTTCGGCGCCGCGCCCGGCAGCCTCCTGGATCAGCGCGACGGCCTTGTCGACGGTGGCGGCCGGGTCCAGGTAGGCGGGGGCGGCCTGTACGGCGGCGGCGGTGAAGCGGGGCAGCTCCATGGCGTCTCCTCACTCCTCGGGCGGGGTCGGCAGCCAGCGGCGGTGGACGGGGGCGGGCGCCTCGCGCCGCAGCTGCAGCCGCGGGGCGACCCGGTCCGCGTCGGGGCCCGGCGGCTTGCGGCTGCCCGCCCGCCAGGGCTCGGGCCAGCGGGCGCCCGGCCCGGTGTAGCCCTGTTCGGCGGCCGCGTGCAGGGTCCAGAGCGGGTCGTGGAGCTGGGCCCGGCCGACCGCGACCAGGTCGGCCCGCCCGGCCAGCAGGACGGAGTTGGCGTCGTCGGGCCCGGAGATCGCGCCGACCGCGATGGTCGGCAGGCCGGTGGCGGCGCGGACCAGCTCGGCGAAGGGCGTCTGGTAGCCGCGCCCGTACGGCGGCCGCTGGTGCGCCACGACCTCGCCGGTGGAGACGTCCACCGCGTCCGCCCCGGCCTCGGCGAGCGCGCGGCAGATCGCCACGGCCTCGGCCTCGGTGGTGCCGCCGGGCGCCCAGTCGCTCGCCGAGATCCGCACCAGCAGCGGCCGGCCGGCGGGCCAGGCGGCGCGCACCGCGGTCAGCACCTCCAGCGGCAGCCGCAGCCGCTGGGCGAGCGGGCCGCCGTAGCGGTCGGTGCGGTGGTTGGTCAGCGGGGAGAGGAAGGAGGACACCAGGTGCCCGTGGCCGAACTGCAGCTCCAGCACGTCGAATCCGGCCCGCGCCGCGCGCTCGGCGGAAGCCGCGAAGTCCGCCGTGACGGCGGCCAGTTGGAACTCGTTGGCCTCGTGCGGCACCGGGCTGTCGGCGTCCCAGGGGATCGCCGAGGCGGCCGCCAGCGGCCAGCCCTCGGCGAGCGGGCGCCCGATGCCGTCCGGCCCGGGCACGGTGGTGGCGCCCCGGCGTCCGGCGTGGGTGAGTTGGATGCCGAGCGGGGTGTCGCTCACCGCCCTCACCGCCCGGACGAGTTCGCGCCAGGCAGCCTCCTGGTGGTCGGTCCACAGGCCCGGGCACCGGTCGGTGGTCCGGCCCTCGGTGCTGACGGCGGTCATCCCGGCGAGGACCAGCCCCGCGCCGCCGAGCGCGTGCCCGGTCAGCTGGGCCCGGTCGAAGGCGCTGGGCAGCGCGTCGGGGGAGGTGAAGGTCGCGAGCGGCGGGACCACGACGCGGTTGCACAGCTCCAGCGCGCCCAGCTTCAGCGGCCGGAACATCGGCGGCACCCCGGGCGAACCGCCGAAGGCGGTGTCCACGGCGTCCACGAACGCTGCGTCGCGGGCCCGGAGGTTGCCGTAGGTGACCCGGCGGCTGCGGGTGAGCAGGTTGAAGGCGAACTGGTCGATGCCCTGGCCGGTGCGCCGCTCGACGGTCTCGAACCACTCCAGACTGGCCTGCGCGGCGCGCTGGGTGGACTCCACCACCGGGCGCCGCTCGGCCTCGTAGGCCGCCAACGCGCTGTCCAGGGTCGGCTGTTCGCCCAGCGTGGCGGCCAGGGCGAGGGCGTCCTCCAGGGCCAGCTTGGTGCCCGAGCCGATCGAGAAGTGCGCGGAGTGCGCGGCGTCGCCGAGCAGCACCACGTTGCGGTGGCGCCAACTCGCGTTCCGCACCGTGGTGAAGCGGATCCAGCGGGAGGCATTGGGGATCAGCCGGTGGCCTTCCAGGTGGCCGGCGAGCAGCTCCGCGCACCGCCGCACGCTCTCGTCGTCGCTCTCTCCGCGCGCGAACTCCCGTGCGGCGAAGGCCTCGAAGCCGGCCCGACGCCAGGCGTCCTCGGCGATCTCGACGATGAAGGTGGAGCGGGTGTCGCTGTACGGGTAGGCGTGCACCTGCAGCACGCCGAAGTCGTACTGCTCGACGATGAAGGTGAAGGCCTCGAAGACCTTGTCGGTGGCGAGCCAGATGTAGCGGCAGTGCCGCTCGTCGAGTTCGGGGCGGAAGGCCTCCGGGTACGCCGCCCGGGTGCCGGACCGGATGCCGTCGGCGGCCACCACCAGGTCGTACTCGGCGGCGAGTCGCCCGACGGGCGGGGCGGGCGTGCGGTAGCGCACGTCCACCGCCAGCTCGGCGCAGCGCTGCTGCAGGACGGCGCGCAGCCGGTTGCGGTCCAGGGCGGCGAAGCCGTGGCCGCCGCTGGTGCGGACCTGCCCCGCGTAGCGGATGTCGATGTCGCTCCAGCGGGCGAACTCGGCGCTGATCGCGGCGAACACCTGCGGGTCGGCGCGGGCGATGCCGTCCAGGGTCTCGTCGGAGAAGACCACACCGAAGCCGAACTCGTCCTCCCGGGCGTCGCGTTCGAAGACGGTGATCTCCCGCTCCGGAGCCGACTGCTTGGCCAGGGCGGCGAAGTAGAGCCCGCCGGGGCCGGCGCCGATCACCGCGATCCGGCGGGCCTGGTTGGCAGGGGCGCTGGTCACGCGACCACCTCCGGCTGCTGCGGCCCGGCCTCGGTCAGCGCCCGGCGCACCCGGGCGGGCCAGGGCTCGGCGCCCTTGGTGTGCGGCGCGGCGTGCACCACCGACATCCGCCCGCTCGCGGCCAGCCCCTGCGGGCCGTGCACCTCGAAGGCGTAGTGCAGCGAGGAGCCGCCGACCCGGACCACCCGCAGCTCGGTGCGGACCACGTCGCCGAACCAGAGCCGCTCGCGGTAGTCGGCCTCGAAGTGCACCCGGGGGATCCGTCCGAACAGCTCCGCCAGCCCGAGCCGGCGCAGCAGTGCCGCCTCCGCCGCCTCGGCCCAGCGCTGCACGGCGGAGAAGTGGTAGTGCCCGGCGGCGTCGGTGTCGGACCACTCGACCCGGCGCTCGATCACCACGCTGGCGGGGCTGAGCGAGGCCCGCCGCCGCAGCTCGGCGCGGTGCAGCTTGCCGGTCGCGGTGCGCGGCAGCTCGGTGACGAACTCGACCGTCCGCGGGTACTTGTACGGCGCTATGGTGCGCTTGACGTGCTCCTGGAGGGCGCGCGCCGTCTCCGGCCCGGCCGGCGCGCCCGCGCGCAGCACCACGTACGCCTTGACCACGCTGCCGCGCCGCTCGTCCGGCGCGCCGATCACCGCGCAGTCGGCCACGTCGGGGTGGGTGGCGAGCGCCTGCTCGACCTCGGGACCGGCGATGTTGTAGCCGGCCGAGACGATCATGTCGTCGTTGCGGGCCTGGTACCAGAAGTAGCCGTCCGAGTCGCGGACGTAGGTGTCGCCGGTGAGGTTCCAGCCGTCCCGGACGTAGCTCAGCTGGCGCTCGTCGTCCAGGTAGCGGCAGCCGGTCGGGCCCTTGACGGCGAGCAGCCCGGGTTCGCCGTCCGGCACCGGGCGGCCCTGCCCGTCCAGTATCGCGGCGCGGTAGCCGGGGACGGGCTTGCCGGTGGAGCCGGGGCGGATGGCCTCGTCGGCGGCGGAGATGAACACGTGCAGCAGCTCGGTGGCGCCGATGCCGTCGATCAGCCGCTGCCCGGTGGCCGCGTGGAAGGCCTGCCAGACGGCGGCGGGCAGCGGCTCGCCCGCCGAGACGCAGCGGCGCACCCCGGCCAGCCGGTCGGCCAGACCGGCGCCGAGGATCGCCCGGTAGGCGGTCGGCGCGGTGAACAGCACGCTCACCCGGTGCTCCCGTACCCGCTCGGCCAGCTGCTCGGGCGTGGCCTGCTCCAGCAGCAGGCTGGCGGCGCCGGCCCGCAGCGGGAAGACCAGCAGGCCGCCGAGGCCGAAGGTGAAGCCGAGTGGTGGGGTGCCGGCGAAGAGGTCGTCGGGGGTGGGGCGGAGCAGGTGGCGGGAGAAGGTGTCGGCGTTGGCGAGCACGTCGCGGTGGAAGTGCAGGGTGGCCTTGGGGCGGCCGGTGGTGCCGGAGGTGAAGGCGATCAGCGCGACGTCGTCGGCCGCGGTCGGGACGGCGGTGAAGCCGGGCGGTTTGGCGGCGCAGCGGGTGGTGAGGTCCTCCGGTCCGTCGCCGCCGTAGGCGAGGACCCGCAGGCCGGGGGTCCGCGCCCGGTGCAGCTCGTCCAGGAAGCGGTGGTCGCACAGGGCGAGGACGGGCCGCGCGATGGCGTGGAGTCCGGTCAGCTCGGTGGCGCGCAGCAGGGGCATGGTGGTCACGACCACCCCGCCGGCCTTCAGTACGCCGAGCCAACAGGCGGCCAGCCAGGGGGTGTTGGGGCCGCGCAGCAGCACCCGGTTGCCGGTGGCGAGGCCGAGGTCCTCGGTCAGCAGGCGGGCGATCCGGTCGGCGCGGTCGCGCAGTTCGCCGTAGGACCACTGCTCGGTGGGGGTGAGCAGGCAGCGGCGGTCGGGTCCGAGGCGGTCGATGGTGTCGTCGAGCAGGGCGGCCGCGCAGTTCAGTCGGTCCGGGTAAGCCAACTCGGGGAGTTCGAAGAGGAGTTCGGGCCATTGCTCGAAGGGCGGGAGATGGTCTCGGCAGAACGTGTCCACGTGCGCCGAGTTGGAGAGCTCCATGGGCGGCACCTCGTCGTGCGAGCGGGAGTGAGGCCAGTATGGCGCGTCCGTGACGCCAGTCAAGGGAGCAATACATGCATTCGGGGGACGGGTCCCGTAGAGCCCCGCTCCGGCCCGGCCGGCGGGCTGCCCCGACTCCGGGCGGCTGGGCGCACGGAGGGGTGGGGCTGGCCACACTCCTGCGCTGATCAGGGCCCCGGCGGGCTCCGCCTGGTGCAGAGTGGGGGCATCGGACGGAGGTCGAGGAGCGGGGATGATGGGACGGCTGGCTTCCTGGGGGGAGCGCGTCGGCGTGGGGCTGGTCCGGGCGTGCGCGGTGGCGGTGGTCACCCTGCCGGTCCCGGCGGTGTGGGCCGGCGCGGTGGCGCTGGGGATCGCGTGGGGGCCGGCGAACCCGTGGTCGTGGCTGCTGCCGGTGGTACTGGTGGGCACCGGGACGCTCGCCCTGTCCCGCCCGGTCTGCCGGGCGGTGCGCTTCCTGGTCGCGCGGTGGACCGGCACGGTCGTCCCGGCCGGCTACCGCGAGCCCGGGCCGGTCACCCGGATGTCCACCGGCTACTGGTGGAACGGCCACTCCTACGAGCGCAGCCGCCGGGACGCCGTGATGGACCAGGCCTGGCGGACCTGGTGGGGCGACCCGGCCACCTGGCGCGACCTGCGGTTCACCACCGTCGCGCCGTTCACGGCGGGCCTGGTCGCGGCCGTCCCGCCGACCGCGGTGGCCGCGGCGGTCCTCGGACTCGCCGGGCCGCAGCCCCTCGCCCGCCTGGTCGGGGCGCTCGCCGCGGTCGTGGCCCTCGCCTCCGCCCCGTACGCCTGGCGGCTGCTGGAGCGGGTGGCGGTCCGCTTCCTCGGGCCTTCGCGCGCCATGCGGCTGGCCGAGCGGGTGGACGAACTCACCGCCCAGCGCGCCGACGTGACGGTGGCCCAGGCCGCCGAGATCCGCCGCATCGAGCGCGACCTGCACGACGGTGCGCAGGCTGGCCTGGTCGCCCTCGGGCTCTCCCTGGCCACCGCCGAGAAGCTGATGGAGACCGATCCGGAGCGGGCCAGGGCGCTGATGCGGGCGGCGCGGGCCGGCGCCGCCAGTTCGCTGTCCGAACTGCGGGACCTCGTACGGGGGATCAACCCGCCGGTGCTGACCGAGCGCGGACTGGTCGACGCCGTCCACGCGCTCGCCCTGAACAGCCCGCTCGACGTGACCGTCACCGCCGACCGGCAGTTCCGCCTGGAGCCGCCGATCGAGTCGGCCGTGTACTTCGGGGTCGCCGAACTGCTCACCAACGCCACCAAGCACGCCCGGGCGACGAGCGTGCGGATCGCCGTCGGCCACAGCGAGACCGGCATCGTCGTGGACGTCGAGGACGACGGCCGCGGCGGAGCGGTGATGAGCCCTGCGGGCGGACTCGCGGGACTGCGCCGCCGCCTCGCGGTGTTCGACGGCACCCTGGAGATCACCAGCCCCGAGGGCGGACCGACCCGAGCGACGATGATGGTGCCATGCGAATCGTTGTAGCCGAGGACCTCTACCTGCTCCGGGACGGCATGGTCCACCTCCTGGAGGCCTACGGGCACGAGGTGGTCGCCACCGCGGCCACCGGCCCCGAGACCCTGGACGCCCTGCTGACGCACCGTCCGGACGCCGCGGTCGTGGACGTCCGGATGCCGCCGACGCAGTCCGACGAGGGCCTGCAGGCCGCCCTCGCCGCCCGCCGCGAGGTGCCCGGGCTGCCGGTGCTGATCCTCTCCCAGCACGTGGAACAGCTGTACGCCCGCGAGCTGCTGGCCGACGGCGCGGGCGGCATCGGCTACTTCCTCAAGGAGAGCGTGTTCGACGGCGAGCAGTTCGTGGACGCCCTGGAGCGGGTCGCCAAGGGCGGGACGGCCATGGACCCGGCGGTCATCGCCGCACTGGTCTCCTCCGCCCCCTCGAACCGGCGACTCGACCGGCTCACCGAGCGCGAGCTGGAGGTGCTCGGTCTGATGGCGGAGGGGCTGTCCAACCAGGCCATCGCACAACGGCTGTTCCTCAGCGACAGCGCGATCAGCAAGTACACCACCTCGATGTTCGGCAAGCTCGGGCTCACCGACGACGAGAACGGCAACCGGCGGGTGCTGGCGGTCCTCGCCTATCTCAACAAGCCCTGACCGTCAGCCGGTCGGGCCGGAGACGGCGGGGGTGGTGGTGTCGGGGCCGGAGTCGGCGGGGGCGGTGGCGTCGGGGGTGCGGCCGTCCTGGGCCTGTCGGGCGCGTTCGGCGAGCAGCCGGGCGAACCGGATGAGCCCGGGCGCGGTGGCGGCGGCGCCCAGCCCGTCGTCGTGCACGAGGACCAGCACGCTGCCGACCCGGACCAGCGCCACCGCCGAGGAGGAGCCGCGGGTGCGGACGGCGCTCTGGTCGCCGATCCGGGGGAGGGTCAACGCCCCCGAGTCCCGTGCGGCGGTCCGGTCGAGCGTGGTGTCGAAGGCCTGGTCGGCCGCCTCGGGGGACGCGAAGGAGACCACGTCGAACCCCACGGTCCGGACGTCCGCGGCGCTGAACCTCACCGTGGCGTAGGCGAGTTGCCGGTCGCAGGAGTCCGGCAGCAGGCACGGCACCCCGCCGCCCGTGCCGGTGCCCGCCTCCGGCCCGCTCCGCACCTGCCAGCCGCTGCCCGGCAGCGCCCGCGCGTCGGGCAGCACGCTCTGCACCAGCGCCGGGTCGCGCAGTGGCTGCGCGGCGTGCGCCAGACCGGGCCCGCCCGGCTTCAGCAGCGGACGCGAGCCCAGGTGGATGCCGACGGCGACCAGGGCGACGATCAGGAGCAGCACGAGGACCGCCACGATCCCGACGGAGCCCCGTCGGGCCGCGAGGGCCCGCGCACGGGCGTCCGCCGGGGCGACCCGCAGCTGGACGGTCGACGGGCCCTTCGGTGGAGGCGGCGGGGCGGCTGGGCCGGTGCGCAGCTGGACGGTGCGAGGCTCGGTCCGCAGGTGGACGGTCCGCGGATCGGCCCCCTGCCCCAGCCCGGTGGTGGCCAGGTACCGGGCGAAGGCCTCGTCGCAGGAGAGCAGGTGCTCGACCGCGAGGGACAGCTGCTCCCGCGCCCGCGCGTCCGTCGGGCTCGCCTCGGCCAGCGCCAGCGCCCGCGCGCTCTCCGGCACCATCCGCAGCCGCGCGCGCACCACGTCCGCCACCGCCCGGTGCGGCCCGTCCACCAGCAGCGCCCGTACGACGCCGGGAACCATCCCGCTGCCGTCCCCCATGGCAACTCCCCTTGCCAGACCAGTCGTTGCCTCCACCATCCCGGACCGGCCGGTACTTCGTACGCCCGCCGACATGGAACGGAGACGCAACTGCAACCGCCCCCGGACGAAGAGCCGGGGCGGGTGGGGCGAGAGCGGTGGGTGGGGCCGGTGGGGCCGGGGGAGGCTCAGGAGCTGCGGGCCAGTGCGGCGATGACCTCCGCGGGCAGTGCCGGGTTGCTCGCGGCGGCTTCGGCGGTGCGCTCGTCCGGGGACGCCAGGCAGCGGGCGAGGGCCCCGGGGCCGGCGTGGGGGTGGGCCGCGATGGCACGCAGGGCCCTGGCCGGCACCGGATCGGTGCCGGCGATGCGGTCGAGCAGGGCGGTCGGGGCGTCCGGGTTGGCGGCGACGGCGGTGGCGACCTTGGCGCCGAACCGGTCGAGCAGGGCGGTGAGTCGGCCGGGCGTGAGGCCGGGGTGCGGGGCGACCGACTTGGCGACGGCGGCGTCCGCGTCGTCGGCGAGCGCGTCCCGTACGGTGGCGGGCAGGTCGCGGCGCGTGGCGACGAGCATCCGTACCCGGGGCTCCGACGAGCCTGCCAGCCGGGCGAGTTCGGTCGGGTCCGCGGCGGCGATCCGGGGCAGCAGGGCGGGCCCGATCCGGACGGCGACGGCGAGCCGTTCGAGCAGGTCGAGCGGAACCGCGGGGTGGTGGGCGAGCCGGCGCCGGACGTCGTGCGCGTCGTCGGTGGCGAGGCGGTGCATCAGCGGCGGGTCGATGCCCGGGTTCTCGGCGAGGTTGCCCCGGACCCAGGGGGTGGGGTCCTCGGCGAGCCGGTGGTAGGCCCGCGCGGGCAGTCCGGGGTGCTCGGAGAGCTGCTGCCGGACCACCGGCTCGTCGTCGAGGTGCCGGGCGGCTGCCGCACCCGGCGTCGCGGGGTTGCCCGCCGCCTGCCGGCGGACCCGGACGTCCCCGTCGGCCAGCAGGGCCGTCAGCAGGTCCGGCGGCGCGCCCTCGTTCGCCGCGACCCACCGCCGTACCTCGGCCTCCGGGTGCGCGGCGAGACGGGCCAGCAGGTCCGGCCGGGTGGTGTAGAGGCCGAGGTCGGAGACCACGTCGGGGTGCTCGTCCTCCGCGAGGAGGTCGGCGGCGCCGTCCGGCAGACCGGGGCAGGAGGCGAGCCGCATCCGGACGTACGGATCCGGGTCCCGGGCCAGCAGGTGGACCCACTCCGGATCCCCGCGCCCCTTGTCCAGCAGGGCGAGCGCGACGAGGGGCCGGGCGGCCGGATCCACGTCCCGCGCGCGCAGCAGGCCGCTGTCGGCGAGCCGGACGGCGGTCTCGTCGTCGCGTCCGGCGAGGTGCCGGACCTGCTCCGGAAGGAGGTCCGTGCGGTCCGCGAGGGCGAGGGCCAGCTCCCCGTCGGCTTCGGCGGCGTCGAGCAGGTGCCCGAGCAACTCGGGCGGCAGCGCGGGGTTCAGGGCGACGGCGTACAGCAGCGACGGCATCCGGGCATTGTGCCCGCCACCCGGCCGGGCCCGCCGTCGATTAGCCGCGGGCGCCGCTCCGGCACTGCTCCGGCACCGCTCCGGCGCTGCTCGGTCCCGGCCCGGCTCAGGCCACCGGCCTCGATCGGCACCGCCCACCGCTCGGTGTCCTCCCGCGCCTCGTCCAGGAGCTGCTCCCGCCGTCCGGCCACCACGTCCGCGAGCGTTCGCACGCGAGGGCGAATTCCCCTCGCGGGGTCGAACGGCCGGGCGAGTGCGGGCGGTTCGGTGCCGCGCATTGCGCCGCCGGGGTCAATCCGGACGCCGGACCTGCCGATACCGGAAGTGATGCCCTCACGCCGTTCGGAGGAGGCCGCACATGCCCGAACCGTGGCTGCCCGGTGCCGAGATCCACGACCTCGGCGACCACGCGCCGACCGACCAGCAGTACCCGCCGAAGGCCATTGCACACATCACCTGGGACCGCAACGCGACAGCCGCCGCGCCGCAGGACTGGTGCCCCTACGAGGACCTGGTGAACTACTTCACCGGCAGCGGCGCCGGCGACGCGCCGCACCTGGTCTGGGACCCGTTCAGCGGCCGGACGACGCAGCTGTTCCCGGCCGACTCCCGCTCGAAGAGCCTGCTCAGCCCCACCGAGAGCCCGACCCGCACCAACCGGGCCGGGCGTGTGGTGATCCAGATCGAGGCGGTGTTCTTCCCCTACTGCCGCTACCGGGGCCGGGTCTACCCGAGGCTGGTCGACACGCCCTGCGCGGGCTGGGACCGGATCCACGCCTGGATCGCCTCCTGGGGCGTCCCCGACGTGTGGCCGATGGGTCGGCCGAGCGACTTCTCCGGCCATCGCGACGAGTCCGTGTGGGAGACCCGCGGCGGCTGGTACGCGCACGCCCACGTTCCGTTCAACGACCACACCGACCCCGGCTCCTGGCCCGACCTCGCGGCCGGCTCCGGATCCCCGGCCGACCCGCCCTCCCAGGAGCACCCGGTGCCCCCGGCGCCCGCCCGCTACCAGGTCTCCATCAACGGCCTGCCGTACGGCTACGGCGCCCAGGGCTACCAGGTGACGGCCGTCGGGCGGGCGCTCGTCTCGCGCGGCTTCGGCTCCCATTACCACTCCGGACCCGGGCCGACCTGGACGGACGCGGACACCGAGAACTACGCGGACTACCAGGGGAGTCTGGGCTACTCCGGGCAGGCGGCGGACGGCGTCCCCGGCGAGGCCTCGCTCAACCGGCTGCTCGGCTACATCCCGGGGCAGCGGACGGTGTCGGTCTCCCACCTGGCGTCGGCCGCGCGGACCGACCCCGGCGCCGAACAGGGGCACCGGACGTACGGCGCCGAGGTGGCGATCGTGGAGCAGGCCCTGGTGGACGAGGGGCTGCTTGAACAGCGCTGGGTGGACGGCTCGTTCGGCAGCCGTACGGTGGCCGCGTACGCGGCCTGGCAGCGGCGCTGCGGGTACGAGGCGGGCGCGGCGGACGGCATCCCCGGGCAGGCCTCGCTCCACCGGCTGGGTGCGGCCCGGGGCTTCGCGGTGACCGACTGAGCGGCGTGTCCCCCCTCGGGCCGGGGTGCTCGTCGGGCTGGGGTGCTCGTCGGGCTGGGGTGCTCCTCGGGGAGGAGCACCCCAGCCCCTGACCGGCGGGAATGCCGGCGCGGCGGGCGTGCGTTGTCCATCCACGTGACCAGCGCCGCGCCCGCCGTCAGGCTCTCCGTTCTCGACCGTTCCCGCACCAGACAGGGCGAGGAGCCGGCCCGGGCGCTGCGGGCCACGGTCGCCCTGGCCCGCGAGGCCGAGCGACTCGGGTACCACCGGTTCTGGGTCTCCGAGCACCACGGGGTGCCGGGGGTGGCCGGGTCAGCACCCACCGTGCTCGCCGCGGCGGTGGCGGCGGCCACCTCGCGGATCCGGGTCGGCACCGGCGGGGTGATGCTGCCCAACCACCGACCCCTGGTGGTGGCCGAGCAGTTCGGGGTTCTCGCGGCACTGTTCCCCGGCCGGATCGACATGGGCCTCGGCCGCTCGGTGGGGTTCACCGACGGTGTCCGACGCGCGCTCGGGCGGGAGAAGGACGCGGCGGACGACTTCGGCGCCCAGCTGTCCGAGCTGCTGGGCTACTTCGACGGCTCGCAGCAGGTGCACCGCGGTGTCCGCGCCCGACCTGCCGAGGGGCTGCACGTCCCGGCCTTCGTCCTGGCCACCGGCGCGGGCGCCGACCTGGCCGCCGACGCCGGGCTGCCGCTGGTCATCGCCGCCGCGCGCGGGGAGGACCGGATGCTCGCGGCGATCGACCGCTACCGCAGCCGCTTCCGCCCCTCCGCGCAGGCCGCCGAGCCGTACGTGGTGGTCTCGGGGACGGTCGCGGTCGCCGAGACCGCCGAGCGGGCCCGCGAGCTGCTCGTCCCGGAGGCCTGGTCCGCCGCGTACTCCCGCACCCACGGGGAGTTCCCCCCACTGGTTCCCGCTTCCGAGGTCAGCGCCCGGTCGATGACCGAGCGGGAGCGGGCGGCGTACGAGCAGTCGCTCGGGGGACACATCGCCGGCACCCCGGAACAGGCCGCCGCCGAGCTGGCCGCGCTGGTGGAGCGCAGCGGCGCGGACGAGTTCCTGGTCACCACCAGCACCTACGACCGCACCGCGCTGCTCGACTCCTACCACCTGCTCGCCGAGGCGGTCGGTCAGGCCTGAGCGGCGGGGCGGGCCCTGAGCGGCGGGGCGGCGTCGGCTGCCGGCCCACGATTTCCGGCCAGGGGTGATGACCTGCTAATGTTCATCCCGTCGAGAGGAAATGATCTTCCGAAACGGAGATCTCTCGAGCAGGCGTCAGCGGTGCTACCAGAGCACGCCCTACTTTCAGTAGGGAGAGTCCGTGCAACCCGGGCCTGGCGCTCCACCCGAAGGGGCCCGTTCCGTCCAACGGAACGGGCCCCTTCGTCATGCGTGCCGCCCGTGGCCCGCGCAGGGCCGCAGGTGTTCGGCTCTCGCGGATGTGTCCCCTTATCGCATTTCCCGGCGCGAAACCCTCCGGCGCGGCCCGGTATCGGCCAAGGTCCCGTTCCAGGTGACTGATGAGCGCCGTTCCCGAACGGTCCGTCGGCCAGCGGGTTTGCCCGCCAGGCGGATCTGACGCTTCGTCATATCTTGGCTGAAACTAGCTGCTTATGGTGTGAATATGCCATTGGAATGTTCGTCATATGGAATCCGGCAGTAGCCTTCCGTGTCGAACCTGCCACTGCTTGTGGCGGCTCGGCCGGTGCCGTGCAGCGCTCCGGCCACCCAGACCCCGCGAAGGAGCCGGTGTGCCGGGTATCGACGAATGCCTCTCCGGAGCGATGGCGATCGCCGGAGCCCGCGCCGCGAGCCTGGTCGACTGGAGCAGCGGGCTCGCCCTCGGCAGCCACGGGGAATGCCCGACGGGTGAGTACGAGACCTCCGCCGCCGAGGCAACCGACCTGGTGCGGGCGGCTGTTGAGAGCCAGACCTTCACGGTGGCGGAGGACCGGCGATCCCCGCTGGAGGACATCATCGTCACCGCCGGCCGCAGTTACCACCTGATCCGCTTCATCGACACCGTCTTCGACAGCCGGCTCGTCCTGCACCTCTGGCTGGACCGTACGGAAGGCAACCTCGCCGTCGCCCGATTCCGCCTCCAGGCGCTGGCCGAGGAACTGGTGCTGGGGTGAACCCGACGTCTGTGACACCCGGTCCGCCGCCGCCGCCCGTCGCATGTCGGCCGCCGCTGCGCCGTATGCCCCGCCTCGCCACCGTCCGCTCGTCCGCCGTCCGCTCGTCCGCCGTTCCCGGGGCCGTCTCCCGGCGGTGGTCCGCGTGACCGCCGCCCCCGGCACCGTCCCGCCCCTCACGGAGTACGCCGCGCCGAGGACCCCGGGGGAAGCCCTCGCCCTGCTCGCCGCCCGCCGTGCCACCGGTGCCCTGCACGGACCGCTCGGCACCCTCCACCTCGTCGACGGCGAGGTGGTCGGCGCCGAGTCCCTCCGTGCGCCCGGTCTCGCCGACCTGCTCACCGGCTGCGGCCGGATCACGCCCGAGGACTGGGCCGAGCTGGTCCATGTCCACGGCCCACGGGCGCGGGTCGGCGAGGTGCTGGTCGAACGGAGGCTGCTCACCCGGGGGGAACTCGAACTCGGCCACCTGGGAACCCTGTTCGACGCTGCCTTCTTCGTGCTCGCCGACTCGGGCGGCGGTTTCTGGCGGTTCGAGACCGACGCCCGGCACTGGCTCGGACCGGTCGCGACGGTCGACCCGGACCGGCTGTGCCGCGAGGTCGAACGACGGCGCCGGCTCCTCGACCGGATCTGGCCCTGGGCGCAGCTCGACACCGCGCCGGTCCGCCCGGTCGAGCACAGCCGCCGGCCGTCCCACCGTCCGCCCGGCCGCCGTCGCCGCGAGCTGCTCGACCACGCCGACGGCCGAAGAACTCCGGCGGACCTGGCCCGCCTGCTCGGCCGCTCGGGCTTCGGTGTCACGGCGGACGTCCGCCGTCTGGCGGCCGCCGGACTGCTCGACGCGTCCGGGCCCGCCGCACCGCGGCCCACCGCGGAGTCGCCCGCCGCACCGCAGACCATCGCCCAGCCGTCCACCCCACCGCAGACCACCCCGCCGTCGCCCGTCGCTCGTGCTGTCGACCCCGGGAGACCGCCCGGCGGCCTGCACCGCCGGATCCCCGGTGCCACCCTGCGCGGCGTCCCGCAGGCCGGACTCGCAGCCGCCTACGCCGCACCACCCGCCCCCGCACCACCCGCCCCCGCACCACCCGCCCCCGCGCCGACCGCCGTCGGAACCCCCGCCCGCCCCGAACGCCAGCCCACCCCGGCAGCGGCCCACCCGCTGACCGTCCCCGACCCGGACATCGCGCTGCTGACCCGGGTCCGAGACCTTCTGGAGGCCCGACTTTGACCCAGTCCCCGCCCGCGACCCCGCCGTTCAGGCCATGAGGCGGGCGCTCAAGCAGCGTGTCGGAAGGAGACAACTGATCGCCTTGGAGACCGAGCTGCTCGCCGAACTGCGTGCCTGCAAGCACCGCGTCCCGCACCTCGCGGGCGGCCTGGTGGCCAGCGTGGACGGCCTGCTGGTCGCGCACGACACCCACGGGACCGAACCCTCCGGCCTGGCCGCGATGACGGCGGCCTCGCTCTCGCTGGCCCAGCGGCTCGCCGACACCACCGGACAGGGCGAGTTCCGGGAGTCGCTGGTGCGCGGTGAGCACGGCTACGTCGCCACCTACGCGGCCGGCGGCAGCTGCGTGCTGACCCTGTTGGCGCACCCGGACGTCAACGTGGGCCGCCTCCACCTGGAGGCGCGTCGCAGCGCCCGGCGCATCGCCGGGCTGCTCAACGAGGCCCTCCTGCCCAAGGAATCGCGCGACGCGGGCTGACCCGAACCACCGACCACCTGACCATCCCAGAACCCCACAACCCAACCATTGAACGGGAGTTACCCAGATGACCGACGCAGCCGGCGGGCTCAAGCAGGCCATGACCACCATCGAGGGAGCCATCGGCGCCGCCCTGGTGGACTACAACAGCGGCATGGCGCTCGCCACCCTCGACGGCCCGGGCGGGCTGGACCTCAACGTGGCCGCCGCCGGGAACACCGACGTGGTCCGCGCCAAGATGCGCACCATGGACATGCTCGGCCTGCAGGACGGGATCGAGGACATCCTGATCACCCTGTCCAGCCAGTACCACCTGATCCGCCCGCTGACCGGCCGCACCGGCAAGGGCCTGTTCCTCTACCTTGCGCTGGACAAGACCCGCGCGAACCTGGCCATGGCCCGGCACCAGCTCACCAAGATCGAGGCGGACCTGGAGGTCTGACGCCCCCGGGCGTCGAAGGAGTCCCCGGCGGCGGCTCAGGCCCCGCCGGGCTCCCCCCACCGCGTCATCGGCCGAGCGCCCGGCTGCCCCGTCCACCGGACCTCACCGCCCGGCAGCCCCGCGCAGCACTCCGCACCTCCGACGGTCAGCACGCTCCACGGCGCCAGCTGCGCGTGCGGCGGGACGGAGAGTGCGCCGCCCCCGGCGAAGCCCAGCTCCAGACCGCCGGCCAGGGTGATCCGGGCGGCGTCGACGGTCCGCCCGACCAGCGCCAGCAGCGTGGGGCTCGGCCGGAAGGTCAGTGCCGGGAAGAAGTGCCCGACCTCCTCCGGCGTGGTGAAGGACGGCGTCGCGAAGCTGAATTCGTGCGCCACCCGGACGGTCACCTCGCCGTCCAGCCGCAGGTCCAGCCGCGCGCCCCCGCTGACCGACTCCACCCGGCGGCCGGTCAGCACCTCCGCGATCGCGTTCTGCATACCCCCAGTCTGACCCAACCGGGCCCTGAGGCCACCTGTCCCTCCTGCCACCCGGCGGTCTCTCCCGCGATCCGTCCGCTACCCGGCAGCCCGGCCGCGCACCAGCTCGACCGGCCCGCCCGCCCCCGCCCGGGCGGCCAGCGCGGCAGCGGTACGGTCCCAGGACGGCTCGGTCAGCAGGGCCCGCGCCTCGCCCGGATCGCAGAGCCGCCACTCCACCAGCTCCTTCTCCTGGAGCGCGATCGAGGCGAGCATCCCGTCCGTCACCGTGCCGCCGTCGTAGACGTACACCAGCACGGCGGTGTCCCGTCCGGTCGCCGGATCCGCCCCGGGATCGGCCGCCGCCCCGGGCTGCCAGTCCACCGCCAGCAGTGCACCGGGCTCGACCTCCCACCCCAGTTCCTCCCGGACCTCCCGGCCCGCCGCCGCCCGGGGCGTCTCCCGGTCGGCCTCGACCCCGCCGCCCGGCAGCGTCCAGTACGGCACCTGACCGCGCGGCCCGTCCCACGGCCGCAGTCGCACCAGCAGCACCCGCCCGGCGGCGTCGGTGAACAGGGCCCGCGCCTTCGCCCGGATCCGCGGCCGGGTGGCGTAGTAGGTGTCCCGGTCCATCGGCGGCTCCGACAGGGGCGGGGACAGAGACGGGGGCGGGGCAGGGGACGGGGACACGCCGTCCGGTGCGGGAAGGCCGGCCAGCCCGGTGTACTCGGGTACGGGCCCGTGAGCGGGCAGGTGGTCGAGCGTGTGCCCGACCGGCCGACTGTCCTCCAGCTCCAGCGGACCGGCCGTGCGCGGCGCCCGAAGGCAGGCCGTCACCCGCCGGGACAGCCTGGGCGGCAGCGCGTGCCCGGCTTCCTCCGTCGTCGCCCAGGCGAACGCCCCGACCTCGGCGGCGTCCGGCCGGAACGCCGCCACCTGCTCGTCCGTCAGCGGCTCCGCCCAGTACAGGTACGCGACGATCGGCGGCCGGGTGTTCGACATCGCCCAGTCGACGCAGGCCAGCGGCCCCAGTCCGGGCGTGAACCCCAGCTCCTCCTCGATCTCCCGTACCGCGGTCTCCCTCGGCGACCGGTCCTGCGGCTCCCATCCACCGCCCGGGATCGCCACCGGATGCCGCCGGTCGTACGGAATCTGCACCACCAGCAGCCGCCCGTCCCGGTCCCGGAACAGCACCCCGGCCGCCGCCAGAATCCCCCGACCACCCGCGTCAGCGCTCTCCACCCCGGCTCCCTCCGCCATGTTCTCCACCGGCCACGACAGCCCGGGCCACCCCCATGGTTCCCACCCGGCCGCCGCACCGATCACCACCGCCGGGTGAAGCCGCGCCCGTCCGCTACCCCAGGGACGCCAGAGCCTGCGCCGCCGTCCGGGCCATCTGCTCGTCGTGCCGCCCGCTCGCGCCGCGCAGGCGGGCGATCGTCTCGGCCGTGGCCAGCGCCAGCAGCCCGGGCAGCAGGTCGGTGCTGCGGGCGGCGACCCAGCGGGTGCCCCGGGTGGCCATCCACCACAGGTCGGCGGCCAGGCCCGGCGGGGGCTCGGCCGGTGCGGCGGTGGGCGCGGGGCCGAGCGGGTGCCCGGCCTCGGTGAGCAGTTCGTGGAAGCGGCGGGCGATCAGGTGGTGGCCCTCGGCGCTGGGGTGCAGCCGGTCCACGCTCAGCAGTCGCCGTTCCTCGAGCCACGGCAGTTCGGCGAGGTGCAGGTGCACCGCCCGGTGGCGCTCGGTGAGGGCGTGCACCACGGTGTTGACGGCCCGCATCCGCCGCGCCAGCGGGCGGGCGAGCGGCGCCGGGAGGCGGAGCAGGGTACCGGGGTCGGGCAGGCAGGCGGTCAGCAACACCGCGCCGTGGCCGGACAGTTCACCCATCGTGGCGTCCAGTTCCAGGGTGGCGCTCCGGATGTCGAAGCCCGCCCGCAGGGTGTCGTTGCCGCCCGCCACCACGGCCGCCAGCTGCGGCCGCAGTGCCAGCGCCTCCGGAAGCTGACGCATCGTCACATCGCTGGTCATTGCCCCGCTGTGTGCCAGGTTGGTGAACTCGACCTGCCGCCCCCCGGGCGCCAGCGAGCGCGCGAGGACGGCCGCCCAGCCGCGCCACCCCTCGCCCGCCGCGTCCCCGACGCCTTCCGTCAGCGAGTCTCCGAGCGCGACGAACCGCGTCAGCTCGCCCGCCGGTGACCGCTCTTCCACCACCCGGTCAGGACCGGTGCCGAGCGCGCTCATCCCAACCCCCTCCACCGAGCCGCCGTTCCGCACCCCGCGCCGGTCGTGCTCGCTGCGCCGGTCGTGCTCGCCGTGCCCGTCGTGCCTGCCGTGCACGCCGTGTGCGGCCAGGAACGCCGCCACCGCCGCGGGCCATCCGTACCGCTCCGCCTGCGCCCGGGCGGCGGCACGTCGGGTGCCCTCCGGCCGGTCCAGCAACTGGAGTACCGCGGTGGCGAATCCGGCGCCCGTGTCGGCCGCCGCCACCCCGGCGGGCCCGACCAGGCCGGGCAGTGCGGAGGAGCGGCTGACCGCGACCGGGGTCCCACAGGCCAGCGCCTCCATCGCGGCCAGCCCGAAGGTCTCCACCGGGCCGGGCGCGAGCACCACGTCCGCGCAGCCCAGCAGCCGGGCCAGCGCCTCGCGTCCGCCCATGTGTCCGAGGAATCGCACCGGGAGCCGCAGCCGTACGGCCCGGTCCGCCAGCCGGTCGCGCAGCGGACCGGTCCCGACGACCACGAGGACCGCGGGCACCCGGCGCGCCCGCAGCGCGGCCAGTGCCTCGACCGCCCGCTCGGGCCGCTTCTCCGCCGAGAGCCGCGAGCAGAGCACCAGCAGCACCTCGTCCGGGGGCGCGTGCCGGGCCCGCTCGACCACCCGTTCGGCGGGCGGCAGCGGTCGCATCACCTCCAGGTCCACCCCGAGCGGCGCTCGGACCAGGTTCGGCGTGCCGATCCGCCGGAACTCCGCGGCCGCCCAGTCGGTGGTGCACAGCACCGAGTCGTACGCCCGGGCGGTCGCCGCGTTGAGCCGGTCGGCGGTCGCGCTCGCCAGGGCCCCGGGCACACCCCGGGTGCGCAGCACTCCGGTGGCGCTCTCGTGCGACACCATCACCGAGCGCACCCCGTGCCGCCGCGCCCAGCCGCCGGTCCAGCGCAGCGTGGTGCGGTCGGACACCTCCAGACGGTCGGGGGAGAAGCGGGTCAGCTCGGCGGCGACCGCCCGGCGGTCGGTGAGCAGCCGGTAGCCGCCGCCGGCCGGCAGCACCGGACCGGGCAGCGTCACCACCAGGCCCTGCTCGGTGTCCTCCTCGGAGCGCCGGTCCCCGGGCACGATCAGCACCGGCCGGTGCCCGGCCGCCCGGTACCCGGCGCCCAGGTGCCGCAGCGCGGTGCGCAGCCCGCCGGAGACCGGGGTGACGAAGTTGGCGAGCCGCACGATGGTCAGCGCCTCGCCGTTCGATGCGGAGGTCATGCCGACAGCTCCTCCGGCATGGCATCGGCGTCCGTAACCGCCGCGTCCTCCACCGCACGCTCCACCGCCGCGGCCCCGACTGCCGTGGCCCCGACTGCCGCGGCGCCGACCTGCACCGGCGATTGCCCCGGCACCCCCCGGTGCTCCGCCAGCACCTCGGCGTAGTGCCGCAGCAGCAGGTCCCCGACCGCCTCCCAGCTGCGCGCGGTCACGTCCGCCCGCCCGGCCTGACCGTAGGCGGCCCGCCGTGCCGGATCGGCGGCCAGCTCGGCCACCGCCCGGGCGACCGCCGCGCCGTTCCGGGGCGGCACCAGCAGCCCGGTGCGGTGGTGCCCGACCAGGTCCAGCGGGCCGCCCGCCGCCGGGCCGATCACCGGCACCCCGCTCGCCATCGCCTCCTGGATGGTCTGACAGAAGGTCTCCAGCGGGCCGGTGTGCACGAACACGTCCAGCGTCGCGAAGCAGCGCGCCAGTTCCTCACCCGTCCGGCGGCCGAGGAACACCGCGCCGGGCATCGAGGCCTTGAGCCCCGGCGCCGAGGGCCCGTCCCCGATGACCACCACCCGCACCCCGGGAAGTGCCGAGGCCGCCGCCAGCAGGTCGACCCGCTTCTCCGGCGCCAGCCGACCCACGTACCCGACCAGCACCTCCCCGCCCGGTGCGAGCGCCCGGTGCAGCGCCTCGTCCCGGTGCCGCGGGTGGAACCGCACCGAGTCCACCCCGCGCGGCCACAGCTGTACCCGGGGCACCCCGTGCGCGGTCAGGTCCTGCGCGGCCGGGGTGGACGGCGCCAGCGTACGGGCGGCCGCCCGGTGCACGGCGCGGATGCGGCGCCACGCTGCGGCCTCCCCGAGCCCCCGCCCGGCCCGGTAGGCGTGCGCGTACCCGGCGAGGTCCGTCTGGTACACGGCCACGGCGGGCACCCCGAGCCGTGCCGCCACCTGCACCCCGCGCGCGCCGAGCACGAAAGGACTGGCCAGGTGCACGATGTCCGGCCGGTGCCCGGCGACGGCTGCCGTCAGCTGACGGCTCGGCAGCGCGATCCGCACCTGCGGGTACCCGGGCAGCGGCACTGACGGGATGCGCACCACGGGGATCTCCGCGGCCTCGGCACTCCCGAAGGTTTCCGGCGGGCACTGCGCGCCCCGCGCCGGCGCGGGGGTGACGACGAGGGGCCGGTGGCCCCGGCGGATCAGGTGTTCGGCCGTCCGCAGCACGCTGTGGGCGACCCCGTTGACCTCGGGCGGAAAGGACTCGGTGACGATGACGACACGCATGCCGCTGTTCTGTCCGCGCCCGGCGTGCACCCGGCCAAAGGGATCTGTCGTACAAGCGAACGCGGGTCGGCGATTTGCACCACCGACCCGCGTCCGGTCCTGCCCGCTGTTCGCCGCCCCGGCGTCACATCGACCCGGCCGCCTCCTTGAGCTCGGCGTACGGCGCGAGCTTGCGGATCGACTCGATGCTCTTCAGGCAGTCGTCCTTGCTCTCCTCCGGGTCTCCGGTCACCACGACCGACCCGTTGCTCGCCTTGAGCCGGAACCGGTGCATCCCGCTCTCGTCCACGTACAGCTCGAACTTCCCAGCCATGCCAGTCGACACCTCTCGCTCGTGTGACCCCCTTGCACCGCACCGTAGGCAAAACCTCGTCGTGCCGCCCGCCGGCCGGGGCATCCGGGTCATCGAGTTCCCCCGGGCGTGGACAGGGCGGCCCGCGTCGGCGTCGGTTCCGGCAGGGGCCGCCCTGGCAGCGGCACGCTTCCGATGGAGCCGCCGCGATTCACACCGAAATGATCTGCCGCTGCCCGGGTTGCTGGAGTCGGCCGTGATGATGTTCTGCACGACCCACGCCGGACGGGGACGGTGAGCCCGGTGACCGCACCCACCCCACGGCAGCCCTCCGTCGTGAGCGTGCCGCTGTACCCGCACAAGGCCGAGTTCTTCAGGACGCTCGGCCACCCCGCCCGGATCCGGGTGCTGGAACTGCTGAGCGAACGTGAGCAGGCCGTCGCCGAGCTGCTGCCCGAGGTGGGGATCGAGGCCGCGCACCTGTCCCAGCAGCTGGCGATCCTTCGCCGCACCGGGCTGGTGTCCTCCCGCCGGGAGGGCGGCACGGTGTTCTACCGCCTCACCACGCCCGAGGTCGCCGAGCTCCTGGCCGTCGCCCGCTCGATCCTCGGCACCCTGCTCACCGACCGCGCCGAACTCCTGGACGAGCTGCGCGGCGACACCGGCCCGGCCCCGACCGGGGCGTAGGGCGAAGAGCAGGACGACGTAGCCGGGTGGTCACCGGGGCTCCTCCGGTGCGCTCGGGGCGGGGTGCGCCGTCCGGGGCCGGGGACGGATGTGCAGGCGCTGCCCGGTGGTGGCGGCTTCGGCGAGCAGGACGCGGAGCGTGGGCAGGTCGACGAGCCGCGCCCCGCGCCGTGACCCACGGGGGAGGGGCCGGAGCGGGGCGCCGTCAGAGGGGCGGTGGTCAGCAGCCGTTGAGGATGCTCGTGAGTGCGCTCTTCTCGGCGCTGTCGACGCTGAGGCCGTAGTACTGCTTCACCTGCACCCAGGCGCGGGCGTAGGTGCAGCGGTAGGAGGGCTGGGGGAGCCACTCGGCCGGGTCGCTGTCCCCCTTGGAGCGGTTGCTGCTGGCGGAGACCAGGATCAGCTGCGGGCGGGTGACGTCGTTGGCGAAGGCCTGGCGCTGGGCGGTGGTCCAGGACCAGGCGCCGGAGGCCCAGGCCTCGGAGAGCGGCACCAGGTGGTCGACGTCGAAGGTGGAGGCGGAGGTGGTGGTCGCGTTGTCGTACGGCGAGTACCAACTGCCGCTGGTGGCCTTGCAGGAGGTGTCGGTGGCGACGTTGGTGCCGTCGCGCTTGACGATCCACTCGCGGGTGTCGCAGGTGCCGCTGATGGTGATCCAGGTGGGGAACAGCGTCCGGTCGTAGGTGCTCGCGTGGCTCTCGGCGGTGGCGGGCATCGCGGCGAGGTAGGTCCGGGCGGTGGCCGCGGAGATCGGGGTCGGCAGGGCGGCCTGGGCGGGGGTGCCGGCCGCGAGCACGGTGGCGGCGGCGAGGGCGGCGGCGACAGGAAGGCAGGACAGGAACCGGCGTATGGATCCGGTGGGGGCCATGGCGAACGCTCCATCATCTCATCGGATGAGCTGCTGAATTGCGTTCGCCAGTCTGGCGACGTCGTCACCTACGCGGGTAGACCCCGGAGGTGAAATCCTCATGGATATCGGATAGTTGCCGGTCGCGTACGGGGCAAGTCCGGCATCCTGCACGGGTGTTCACGATCGGGCCGAGGCACCGGCCGCCGCCAGGCCGGTTGCGGCGGCGGCCGTGGGCGAGGTCAGTCGCGGCGGCGGCCCGCCATCCAGACGTAGACCAGGATCCCCGCGAACAGGAACAGGACGCCCTGGTAGACGGCGGCGTAGCCGGCGCCGGCCAGGAGCCACAGGGAGAAGGCGAAGGCGCCCAGGCCGAGGGCGGCGTCGCGGACCAGCCGGCCGCGGTCCACCTTGTCGCCGGCGCCGCGGACCAGCCAGTACAGCTGGGCGGCGGTGGAGAGCAGGTACGGGACGGTGGCGGTGAAGGTGGTGACCAGCACCAGGATGTCGAACGCGCCCTTCGCGCCGCTGGCGAAGTTGAGGACGGTCAGCGCCGAGGCCAGGGCGACGCTCACCACCACGCCGAAGACCGGCACACCGCGCCGCTCCTTCCCGAAGGCGGCCGGGAAGAGGCCGTCCTTGGCGGCCGCGTACGGCGCCTGGGCGGCCAGCAGGGTCCAGCCGTTGAGGGCACCGGTCATCGAGACCAGCGCGGCGACGGCGATCGCCGTGCCGCCCCAGGAGCCGCCGAACATGGCGTCCACGGCGTCCGAGAAGGGCGCGGTGGAGTGCACGAGCCGCTCGTGCGCGACGCTGCCGAAGACCGCGACGGTGCCCAGCAGGTAGACCACCGCCGCACCCGTGGTGCCCAGCACGCTGGCCCGGCCGACGTTGCGCTCCGGGTCGCGGACCTTGCCCGCGCTCATCGCGGCGGACTCCACACCCAGGTAGCTGAACAGCAGGATCGCCGCGGCGGCGGTCATGCCGCCCGCCCAGCCCTGGCCGTTCCCGTCGAAGGGGCCGAGGTTCTTCGGGTCGAAGAAGAACAGGCCGCCCACCGACACCAGCAGCAGCGGGACGAACTTCAGGACGGTGGAGACGAGTTGGACCGCCCCGACGTACCGCGTCCCGGCCAGGTTCGCCAGCGCGGGCAGCCACTGCAGGGCCAGCGCGGCGGTGATGCTGAACGCGGTGGAGTGCCCCACGGGCAGCAGCACGTCGAGGTACCCGACGGCGGCCACGGCGAGCGCGGCATTGCTCACCCAGGTGGTGATCCAGTACGACCAGGCGGACAGGAAGCCGGCGAAGTCCCCGAAGGCCTCGCGGGCGTAGACGTACGGCCCGCCGGTGCGCGGGTTGCGCCGGGCCAGCTGCCCGAAGACCAGGGCCAGCGCGATCGCGCCGACGGTGAGCACCGCGAAGGCGACCAGGCTGACCGTTCCGTACGGGGCCACGGCGGCCGGGATCATGAAGATGCCGCCGCCGATGATGTTGCCCATCACCAGGGCGGTGGCGGTCGCCAGCCCGAAGCGGCCGGTCGTCTTCGGTGTCGTCGGGCCGTCCGGCGCCGGGGTCTCCGGGCCGCTCGGTCGGGTCGCCTGCCGGGGTGCGGCGGGGCTGGTCTGCATGAGGGTGGTGCGCCTTTCGTGGTCCTGCTCCTGGTCCTGCTCCTGCTCCCTCGCGCGTTCGGTGGAGCGCGTTCGTTAGAGAGCGCGCTCGGAGCGCGTGGAGCGTGTGGAGCGACCGTTCATGCTCGGACCGGGCGACACCCTGCACCAAATCGACGGGATTTGTTCAGTTCGCCGGGTGTCTCACCGAAAGTCTTACGGTCGTACGGCAGCCGGACGGGCACTCGTCCGGCTGACGTCCGGCGGACTGCTCCACACGTGACCGGCCGGCCGAGGGGCGTTCGTCCGGCCGGGGGAGTTGCCTCACGCGAATGCGTCAGTCCGGTTGTGGCGTGCGCCCTGATCTGCGCGTTCGTGTGCCAACCTTGGCGCGGCGCCTCCCCGGTGGGGCGCACCCCAGTCCGCCGCGCAGTCGAACTGACCGTTCGGGGGCGAGGGTTGAGGACCAGAGACGAATCAAGAGGACATCAGATGTCGCTTCGTGGGAACATCCGCAAGCTCGCCGTGATCGTCGCCGTGGCCGGTGCCGTGGCGGCGGTCCCGACCTCGGCGATGGCGTATGGCCACGCGCCGAGTCAGTCGTCCGGCCTGAAGCTGGAGTCCGGCTCGGCGGGCGTCGGCCTGTTCGGCCCGCACGCCAAGTGGTTCAACTTCTCCGAGCACAGCGAGAGCGACTGCGACTGCTGACCCCTCCCCACCCCGAGCCCGGAGGCCGTCCGTCGGCCCCCGGGCTCACGGCTGTCCGCCCGCCGTCCGGCTCAGGCTGTCCGCCCGCCGTCAGCCGGTCACGGCTGTCTGCTCAGCGACATCTCCGCGACCGGGGCGCGACGGGACAGCCACCCCGGCCACCACATGTGCCGGTCGAGGTCCATGGTGAGCGCGGTGACCAGGACCGAGCGCACCACCAGGGTGTCGATCAGCACGCCGAGGGCCACCGTGAAGCCGATCTCGGCGAAGCCCACGATCGGCAGGGTGCCGAGCACGGCGAAGGTGCTGGCCAGGATCAGCCCGGCCGAGGTGATCACCCCGCCGGTGGCGGACAGCCCGGTCAGCGCCCCCTGCCGGGTGCCGTGCTGGGCGGACTCCTCCCGCACCCGGGTCATCAGGAAGATGTTGTAGTCGATCCCCAGCGCGACCAGGAAGACGAAGACGAACAGCGGGAACGCGTTGTCCTGACCCTCAAAGTGGAAGACGTGCGCGAAGAAGAACGCGCTGATCCCGAGCGTCGCCGCGTACGACAGCACCACGGTCGCGATCAGCACCAGCGGCGCGGTGACGGCCCGCAGCAGCACGGCCAGGATCAGCAGCACCACGCCGAGGACCAGCGGGATGATCGCCCGGTTGTCGTTCCCGGCGGCGCGCCCCGCGTCCAGCACCACGGCGGTGCTGCCGCCGACCTTGGCGTCCGCGCCCGGTACGGCGTGCACGGCGGTCCGTACCCGGTCGACGGTGTCCTTGGCGGCCTGGCTGTCCGGCGGGTCGGTGAGGGTGGCCTGGAACATCGCCTGCCCGTTGTGGACGACCGGTGGCGTGGTCGCGGCCACCCCGGTGGTCGTCCGGGCGGCCTCCTGGACGGCGGGGGCGCCGGCGGCGGTGGAGATGACGGTGAGCGGCGCGCCCGTGCCGCCCGGGAAGTGCTGCTGCAGCACCTGCTGCCCGACCACCGAGTCCGGTTTGCCGGTGAAGCTCCCGGCGGTGCTGAGGCCGTTCGCGTCGAGCGAGACCAGCCCGATGCAGCAGGCCGCGAGCGCCAGCGCCGTCCCCGCCCACACCTTGCGCGGGCGCCGGCCGATCCACGCCCCGATGTGCGCCCAGCGGCCGGTCCTGGTCGGCTCCGGAGTGTCGTACCCGGGCTTGACCGGCCAGAACACCCAGCGCCCGACGATCACCAGCAGCGCGGGCAGTAGGGTGAGCATGGCCACGAGGGCGACCAGCACGCCGATCGCGCAGACCGGGCCGAGGCCGCTGGTGGAGTTCATCTCGGCGATCAGCAGGCAGAGCATGGACGCGATCACCGTCGCCGAGGAGGCGAGGATGGCGGGCCCGGCCCGGTGCAGGGCGAAGGCCATCGCCTCGTGCCGGTCCCGGTGGCGGCGCAGCTCCTCCCGGTAGCGGGCGGTGATCAGCAGGGCGTAGTCCGTTCCCGCGCCGAGCACCAGGACGATCAGGATGCCGGCGCTCTGCGCGTTGACGGTCAGTCCGGCGTGCTCGGCGAAGAGGTAGATGAACGCCTGGGAGACGGTCAGCGCGCCGGCCGCCGAGACCAGCGGCAGGATCCACAGCACCGGGCTGCGGTAGGTGAGCAGCAGCAGGATGATCACCACGCTGACGGTGGCGGCGAGCAGTGAGCTGTCGATGCCCGCGAAGGCCTCGGCCTGGTCGGCGGCGATCCCGCCGGGGCCGGTCACATGGGTGGTCATGCCGTTGCTGTTGGCGGTGGCCGTGCTGCGCAGCCGGTCGACGGCGGGTTTCAGGTCCTTCCAGCCGTTGGTGCCGATGTCGATCGGCACGATGGTCTGCATCGCCTGGCCGTCGGCGGAGAGCACCGGGCCGACCACCGGCCCGACGACGTGCGGCACGGCGGCGAACCCGGCGGCCTCACGGGTGGCCTCGGCCTGGTCGGCGGGGGTGATGCCGCCGGTCCGCTGGTACACCACGACGGCCTGGGCGGTGTCCACCGGTCGGAAGGCCCGCTGCTCGTCGAGCACCCGGGTCGACTCGGCGTTGCCGGGCAGCCAGCTGGACGCCTGGTTGTCCTCGGCGCCCATGAGCTTGCCGGCCAGCGGGCCGACGCCCACCAGCAGCACCAGCCACAGCGCGAGTACCACCCACTTGCTGCGGGGTCCGCACGGCAGCGCGGCGAGGTTCCGAGTCGGCGACATCCGGTACTCCCTGGGAGGCCAGAGGCAATGACGCGTCCCAGCCTCCCACCGGCCCCGGCATCCGGCAGCTCCAGCGCAAGCGCGTCATCGGACGGCGCAGGCGCGCCGTCAGACCCGGACCGCCGCCCGCTCCCGCAGCTCCTTCAGCACCGCGATGTCCATCGCGTGCCCGGTGCCGTCCCCGCCGTGCTTGCGGTCCGGGGTCTCCACCAACAGCGGCACGCCGGCCGTCTCCGGGTGTTCGAACAGCTCGCGGAAGGGCTCCGCGCCGATCATCCCGGCGCCGATGTTGGCGTGCCGGTCCTTGCGGGCGCCGACCACGTCCTCGGAGTCGTTGGCGTGGATCAGCCGCAGCCGGCCCGGACCGGCGGCGGAGGCCAGGGCGTCCAGGGCGGCCGTCACCCCGCCGGGGACGGCCAGGTCGTGCCCGGCGGCGAAGGCGTGGCAGGTGTCCAGGCAGACTCCCACCTTCGGGTGACCGTCCAGCGCCTCCACGTACTCGGCCAGTTCCTCCAGCCGCGAGCAGAGCGAGCTGCCCTGGCCGGCGGTCGGCTCCAGCAGCAGCCAGGGCGCGTCCTCGCCGAGCGCGTCGAGTTCGTCCAGCAGCGGCCGGACGTCCTCGCGGACCTGTGCCATCGCCTCGGCCCGGCGGGAGCCGCCGCCGGGTGTCGTGCCGACCGCCGAGCCGGTGTGCAGCACGACGCCGAGCGCACCGATGGCGTGGCCGCGGCGCAGCGAGTGCCGCAGCGAGTCGGCCGAGCGCTCGCGGGTGGCCGGGTTGTCCGAGCCGAAGTTGATCAGGTAGGGCGTGTGCACCCAGGCCGGGACGCCCTGCTCGGCGCAGGCGGTCCGGAACTCCTCGTCCTGCGCCGGGTTGCCCGGGGGAGTGGCCCAGCCGCGCGGGTTGGCCACGAACACCTGCACCGTCTCGGCGCCGACCCGCTCCGCGTACGCCAGGCCCGTCCCGGCCAGCCCCCGGCCGGCCACCGGGACGTGGGCGCCGATCGGGTTGCGGACGGTGGCGACGGGCGGTACGAGCGCGGTGGTCATGGCTCCGAGCATGTCACGCGGCCGGACCACGGTGGCGGGCAGGCTGCCGCGCTCGTCCGGCGGCAGCGCCGGGTGGGGCCCGGCGAAACGATCCTCTGTACTCGGTCGAGTGAAATCCGGTGGGGAAACACCCACCCGCACCCGCGGTCGGGCGCGTCGTCGTGTCCGGCCCGCGGGCGCCACGCCGGGCCGTCCCACCTCCGGCCGACGCCCCGTCAGCCCCGCAGCCCAGCCCTGGTGGCGGCCCCACCCGGGCGACCGTACCGTCGACTCGGCCGCACCCCACCGGCCGTCACCACCCGCGCACAGCGCGTCAGCCCACACCGCCGGACCGGGCCGGACACCACGACACCACCGCGATGACACCACCGCGACGGCACCACCCGCGATGGCATCACCGCGTCGACACCACCGCGAACACCGCGCGCGCCGAAAGACAGGTCACCACTCATGCCCACGCGACGGGTCCACCTCCTCGCCGCGGCCACCGCCGCCGCCACCGCCCTGACCACCGCCCTCACCACCCTGGCCGCCGCGCCCGCGGCCCACGCCGTCGACATCGGCCCGATGCACCTCGTCCGTCCGGGCGAATCGATTCAGCAGGCCGTCGACCTCGCCCGACCGGGCGACACCGTCCTGCTGCTCCCCGGCACCTACCGGGGGAGCGTCCGCATCACCACCCCCGGCCTCACCCTGCGCGGCGCCGGCTCCGGCAGCGTGATCACCCCCGGCGACGGCAAGGAGAACGCCTGCGCCACCGCCAGCCACGGCATCTGCGTGGACGGCACCGAGGCGAAGCCGCTGGCCGGCGTCACGATCGAGTCCCTCGCCGTCACCGGCTTCGCCAAGAACGGTATCGACGCCAGCGGCACCACCGGTCTGACCGTGTTGCGCACCTACGTCCACCACAACGCCCAGCAGGGCATCAGCCAGGAGATGTCCACCAGGGCCACGATCATCGGCAACCGCTCGACCGACAACGGCCAGTCCGGCGTCTTCCTCGCCAACTACGCCTACCGCGAGGGCGGCTCGCCCGACACCGGCGGCACCGTGGTCGAGGGCAACGAGCTGACCGGGAACCGGGTCGGCGTCACCGTCCGCAGGCTGCGCGGGCTGGCGGTCCAGGACAACGACATCAGGGGCAACTGCGCCGGCGTCTTCGTGGTCGGCGACGAGGGCGTGCCCCGCGCCGGGGACCTCGACGTACGGCGCAACGAGGTCGTCGCCAACAACAAGTTCTGCCCCGCCAACCCGCGCCTGGGCGCCATCCAGGGCGCCGGCATCGTGCTCACCGGCACCGAGGACGCCCGGGTCACCGACAACGAGGTGCGCGACAACACGGGCACCTCGGACTTCTCCGGCGGCATCGTCCTCTTCAAGAGCGTCGTCGGCGTCTCCAACGCCCGGGCCGTGGTCACCGGCAACCACCTGAGCGGCAACGGTCCGGCCGACCTCGCCGACCGCGACACCGGCGCCGACAACACCTTCGCCGGCAACACCTGCGAGCGCTCCGAGCCCTCCGGCCGCTGCTGAGCCACCCCGTCCGCGAAGCCGCCCCCTCCTTCAGGCACCCCCAGACACCCCGAGGAACCGCCCATGACCACCGCACCCGCCCACACCAGCCCGCAGGCCGCGATGCGCCTGCGCGAGCTCGTCTTCGGCGCCGCCTGCGCCGCCGCCGTCCGCGCGGCCGCCCGGCTCGGTGTCGCCGACGCGCTCGGAGACACCCCGACCACCGTCGCCGACCTCGCCGCCGCGCTCGACACCGAACCCCGCCAGCTGCGCCGCCTGCTGCGCGCGCTCACCTGCTACGGCATCTTCGCCGAGGCCGCCGACGACCGCTTCGAGCACACCGAGATGTCCCGCCTGCTGCGCGAGGACGCCCCCAACTCCCTGCGCTACATCTCCCTCTGGTGCACCGAGCCGTGGACCTGGGAGGCCTGGCCCAAGCTGGACGAGGCGGTCCGCTCCGGCCGCAACGTCTTCCCGGAGCTGTTCGGCAAGGAGTTCTTCGACTACCTGCACAGCGAGGGCGGCGACTCGGCGAAGGTCTTCGACAAGGCGATGACCACCTCCAGCCGGCAGTCCGCCCAGGACTTCGCCGACTACCTGGACCTCACCGGCGTCGACTCGGTGGTCGACATCGGCGGCGGCCAGGGCCACGTCCTCGCCAGCCTGCTGGAGAAGCACCCGGCCCTGCACGGCACCCTGCTCGACCTGCCCAAGGTCGTCGCCGGTGCCGACCCCCGGCTGCGGGACGGCGGCGCCTTCTCCGCCCGCGCCCGCCTGGTGCCGGGCGACTGCCGGGTGGACATCCCGGTCCGCGCCGACCTCTACATCATCAAGAACATCCTGGAGTGGGACGACGAGAGCACCCGCCGCACCCTCGCCAACGTGGTGAAGGCGGCCCGCCCCGGCGCCCGCGTGGTGGTCGTGGAGAACCTCGTCGACAACAGCCCGTCGATGCGCTTCACCACCGCCATGGACCTGCTCCTGATGCTCAACGTGGGCGGCGCCAAGCACTCCGAGGAGAGCATGGTCCGGCTGATGGAGGAGGCCGGCCTGACCGTCACCGACGTCTGCCCGGTCAACCCCTACCTGCACGCCTTCGAGGCCACCGTCCGCGGCTGACCCGGAAGCCCCGCACACCCGCCGACCGCCGGCCCCCCGTCCCGGGGACCGGCGGTCGGCGGTCGTGTCGACTCAGGCCTTGTGCGAGGACTCCAGGTGGGCGAAGACCACCACGTTGTCCAGGTAGTCCCGGCGCTTCTTGTCGTAGGTGCCGCCGCAGGTGATCAGGCGCAGCTGGGCGTCGGGGGTCTTGCCGTAGACCTTCTGGTCGGGGAAGGCGTCCTTGGCGAAGGTCTCCACCGAGTCCACCGAGAACACCGCGACCGTGCCGTCCGCGCGGCTCACCTCGACCTTGTTGCCCGGCAGCAGCAGGCTCAGCAGCAGGAACACCGCCGGGCCCTTGGTGGTGTCCACGTGTCCGGCGACGACCGCGCTGCCGCGCTCGCCCGGGGTCACGCCGTCCCGGTACCAGCCGACCAGGTTCCTGTCCTCGGGCGGCGGCGCGTTGAGCTGGCCGGCCGGGCCGAGGTTCAGCTCGGTGAACGGCGCGTCCACGGCGATCTGCGGGATCCGCAGCCGGGTCGGCTTGGCGCGCTTGAGCGCGGGCGCACCCGGCGCCCCCGGTGCGGCCGGCGCCGCCGCCGGCGGGGAGGTGGCCGACGGCCCGGGGACGGCAGGCGCGGCAGCCGCCGGAGGAGCGGCCTGGGTGGCCGCGGAGTCGGTGCTCGGCTCGGTGTCCACCGAGTTGTAGATCAGCAGCAGACCGACCGCTGCCGCGCCCATTCCGGCGCGCAGCAGCCGGGGCATTCCAGAGGCGGGACCGCCCGTCATTCCTGTCCTCCGCTCAACCGGGTCCGAACGGACCGCCGCCCCCGATGCGCCCCACCCCGGTCGGGGAGGCGCTCGGAGGCGGCGGAAGCGCTGCGTCGGGCGTCAGGCGACCGCGCCGGAGGCACGGCGGCCGCGGCGCAGGGCGTAGGCGCCGGCGCCGAGGCCGCCGAGCAGCAGCACCGCGCCGGAGGCGAGCCCGCCGCCGGACAGCGCCAGACCGCCGCCACCGGCGTGCACGCCGCCGTGCGGGGTCTTGTGGTCCTCGTCCTTGGCCTCGGTGCCCTTGTACTCGCCGGAGCCCTTGTACTCGCCGGAGCCCTTGTGCTCCTCGGTGCCCTTGTGCTCCTCGGAGGCGGCGCCGTCCTTCTTGTCCTCGGCGGGCTTCGAGCTGTCGGCGGGCTTGGTGTTGTCGGTGTAGCCCTTGTCGGGCTTGTCCTGCTTCTCCTGCCAGGTGAGGTTCTTGCCCTGGTCGGCGGAGCCGTCGGCGAAGGCCATGGGGGCGCCGGCGGTCAGGACGGCGGCGACGGCCGCCCCGGCGAGCAGCGTGCGTGCAGAACGCATGAGGATGATCCTTCCGGCGCGTGGATCCGCGACCGCCGGCACGGTGCCGGGCAAGGGAACTCGCGGAGGGGCGCCTGATCCACCGTCAACCACCGTGCCGCCGCCTGCCACCGGAGCGTGGCAGCGCCGGTGCGCACTGTGCGCCCTTCGGGTGGAGTCCCGGGTGTGTTCACCCGGGTGCGCGGGCGATCCGGGTGAATCGGCCGGAGGCGCCGGGAGGGCGGCTGCCCCGACGGGGCGGGAAACGCCTGGGCCCGCCCCCGGCGCACGGCCGGGGGCGGGCCCATCAGGGGCACGCGGGTCAGCGTTCCCAGCGGTAGAACTCCCGCGCCATCGCGTCCTTCGGCTCGCGCCAGGTGGCCGGGTCGTAGGCCTGGACGAAGGCGGTCAGCCGGTCGCTGACGGTCCGGAACTCCGGGTGCCCGACGACCTTGGCGACGGCGGGGCCCGGCGGCCGGTCGGCCTCGATCAGGTGCAGGTAGACGTCACCGAACTGGAAGAGGCTGCGGCCGGTCACGCCGATCAGGTGCGGCAGCTCGCCCTGGTCGGACTCGGCGAACACCTCGGCGATGTCCGGGGCCGCCTCGGGCTTCATCCGGGCGACGATCAGCGCCCGGTGCACCCCGCTCACAGCTCCGCCGCCCGCTTCTCGACCTTCTCGCGGATC
This sequence comes from Kitasatospora sp. NPDC023120, assembly GCF_055560835.1. Classification (NCBI taxonomy): domain Bacteria; kingdom Bacillati; phylum Actinomycetota; class Actinomycetes; order Kitasatosporales; family Streptomycetaceae; genus Kitasatospora; species Kitasatospora sp. NPDC023120. The sequence continues at coordinate 117,230 of NZ_JBVHHY010000022.1, forward strand.
AGCTGCATCTGGATCCGCGAGTTCTTGTTGATGTGGTTGACCATCCCGTCGTCGTCGACCGGGGCGGTGGGCTTCATGGCGAAGTCCTGGATCCAGCGCATCCTGGTGCCGGCCGGGACCTCCGCGTACTCCCAGCGGATGTCCATGAACTCGAACGGGCCGGGTTCGACCCGGCGGGCGCGCACCGCCAGCTCGGACTTGTCGGTGGTGCGCTCGGAGACCCAGCTCCACACCTGGCCGTTCTCGTCCGGGTGCATGGTGAGCCGGAACCGCACCCGGTCGCCCTCGCGCTCCAGGACCTCGACCGAGGCGTACTCGCTGAACAGGTCCGGCCAGTTCTCCAGGTCGTTGGTGATCTCCCAGACCAGGTCGAGCGGCGCGGCGATGACGATCTCGTTGTCGGTGTGTCCGGGCATCTCAGGCACCGGCCTTCGCGGAGAGGGAGGAGTTGACCAGCTCGAGGAACTCGGCCGGGGTCTTGGCGGACTCGGCGCCGGAGGTGACCTTGAGGCCGTGCCGGTTCTCCAACTCGCCGACGACGCCGAGCAGTCCGAGCGAGTCGACGCCGAATTCGTCGAACTGGGCGCCCGGGTGTTCCAGGGCGCTCGGCTCGATGCTGACGCCGGCCCGGGCCTGCAGCAGGGCGGCGAGTTCCGGATAGCTGAGGGTGTTGCTCACGGGATGTCCCTTCGGGGGTGTGACGGAGTGGTTCAGGACCGCTCCCCGCGCCGGAGCACCAGCGCGGAGTTGGAGCCCATCAGCCCGCGGCTGAGCACCAGGGCGGTGCGCAGCTCGGCCGGGCGGGCGCGGCCGGTCACCAGGGCGAGGTCGTGGCAGACCTCGGTGACGTTGGGGGTGGGCGGCAGCACGCCGTCCTCCATGGCCAGCACGGCGGCGGTCACGTCCAGCAGCGGGGCGCCGCAGTAGGCCCGCCCCGTACCGGTCTTGGGCGCGGTGACCGGGACGCGTTCGGCGGCCGGGCCGAGCGCGTCGGCCAGCGCCAGCGCCTCCGCCCGGTCGGCGGCGGGCACGCCCAGCGCGTCCGCGAAGACCACGTCGATCTCCTCGGCCGCGATCCGGGCCTCGTCCAGCGCGATCCGGATCGCGGCGGCCAGCCCCTCCCGGGACTCCTCCCAGCGGGAGGCCCCGGTGAAGGTGGCGCCGTGCCCGGCCAGGTGCGCGCGGACGTTGACGCCGCGCCGCCGGGCCGCCTGCTCGTCCTCCAGCAGCAGCATCGCGCCGCCCTCGGCGGGGGCGAAGCCGCACGCCTGCGCGGTGAACGGCAGGTAGGCCTCCTCGGCGCGCTCGGCCAGGCTGAGCTCGGGGTAGCCGAGCTGGCAGACCATCGAGTACGGCGCCAACGGGGCCTCGGCGGCGCCGACCACCACCGCGTCGGTGCCGCGCCCGATCGAGCGGGCGGCGTGCGCGATGGCGTCCAGGCCGCCGGCCTCGTCGCTGGCGACCACGCCGCAGGGGCCCTTGTAGCCGCCGCGGATCGAGATCTGGCCGGTGCTGGCCGCGTAGAACCAGGCAATGGACTGGTACGGGCCGACGAACTTCGGCCCCTGGCCCCAGAGTTGCTGGAGCTCGCGCTGGCCGAACTCGCCGCCGCCGGAACCTGCCGCGGTCACCACGCCGACCGCGAAGGGCTGTTCGGCGTCGGGCCGGAAGCCCGCGTCCGCCACCGCCAGGTCGGCGGCGGCCATCGCGTAGTGCGTGAAGCGGTCGGTCTGCACCAGGAAGCGGTTGTCGATCGCCGACTGCGGCTCGAAGTCCCGCACCTGGCCCGCGATCCTGAGCGGCAGCCCGGTGCAGCCCTCGCGGGATATCCGGTCGAGGACGCTCACGCCCTGCCTGGTGGCCTTCCAGAAGGCGTCGGCCCCGACGCCGTTCGGTGCCACCACGCCGAGGCCGGTGACCACCGCCCGGCGGCCCTGCTGACGTGACGTCATGGAACTCACCCCGTTCTGTTGAGCACGACGGCGGACTGGAATCCGCCGAATCCGCTGCCGACCGAGAGGATGTGGCTCAGTGGCAGCTCACGCGCGGTGCGCGGCACGTAGTCGAGGTCGCACTCCGGGTCCGGAGTCTCGTAGTTGGCGGTCGGCGGCACGACGCCGTGGGCGAGCGCCAGGGTGCAGGCGACGACCTCGATGGCGCCGATCGCACCGAGCGAGTGCCCGACCATCGACTTGATCGAGCTCATCGGGGTCGCGAAGGCGTGCGCGCCCAGCGAGCGCTTGACCGCGGCGGTCTCGTGCCGGTCGTTCTGCTTGGTGCCCGAGCCGTGCGCGTTGACGTAGTCGACGTCGGTGCGGTCGACCCGGGCGTGGTCGAGCGCGTGGTCGATCGCCCGGGACATCTCCAGCCCCTCCTTGGTGAGGCCGGTCATGTGGTACGCGTTGCCGAAGGTGGCGAAGCCGCCGACCTCGCCGTAGATCCGGGCGCCGCGGCGGCGGGCGTGTTCCAGCTCCTCCAGCACCAGGACGGCGCCGCCCTCGCCGAGGACGAACCCGTCGCGGTCGGCGTCGAAGGGGCGGGAGGCGTGCTGCGGGTCGTCGTTGCGCTCGCTGGTGGCCTTGATGGCGTCGAAGCAGGCGACGGTGATCGGCGAGATCGGGGAGTCGGAGGCGCCGGCCACGCAGATGTCGGCGCGGCCCTCCTCGACCGCCTGGAAGCCGTAGCCGATGGCGTCCAGACCGGAGGTGCAGCCGGTGGAGACGGTCTGCACCGGTCCGCGCGCGCCGGTCCGCTCGGCCACCGCGGAGGCCAGCGTGCTCGGCGCGAAGGCCCGGTGCAGCTGCGGCTCCGCCTGCCGGTGGTCCACGTCCCAGCGCGCTCCGGCGGAGCTGACCAGGGCGTAGTCGTGCTCCAGCCGGGTGGTGCCGCCGACGGCGGTGCCGAGCGAGACGGCGATCCGCCACGGGTCCTCGGCGGCGAGGTCGAGGCCGGCGTCGGCGATCGCCTCGTCGGCTGCGACCATCGCGAACTGGACGTAGCGGTCCGCCCGTTGGACGTCCTGCGGCCCCAGCCCGTGGGCCGCCGGGTCGAAGTCGACCTCGGCGGCGATCCGGGAGCGGAACCCGGTGGGGTCGAAGAGCGTGATGCCCCGGGTCGCGGTGCGGCCGGCCGTGAGGAGGTCCCAGAACGCCGGGACCCCGACCCCGCCGGGCGCGACCACACCGATCCCGGTGACGGCGACGCGCCGGGTCACGAGGCCACCTTGGCGTGTTCCGGCGGGCCGGAGGCGGCGGACTCCTCGGTGGTCACGTGCCCGAGGTCGGGGCGCGGGGCGAGCGGGCCGAGGTGGAAGACCATGCGGGCCTCGGTGTCGCCGACGTTGCGGAAGCGGTGGCGCATGTTGATCGGGATCATCAGGCCCTGGTCGGGCTTGAGCGGGTGGGGCTTCCCGTCCAGGTCCACCTCCAGGTCGCCGCAGACGACGAACACGAACTCCTCGGAGTACGGGTGGTAGTGCTCGCCGATCCGCTCGCCGGGCTTGACGATGGCCAGGCCCATGAAGCCGCTGGTCGCCCCGCAGCTGGTGGGGGTGAGCATGGTGCGGAGCTCGGCGCCGTGGCGGCGGTTCTCCGGAGCCTCGTGGACGTTGACGATCCGTGGGTACTGCGTGGTCATGGTGGTCTTCCTCCGGGGAAGGTCGACGGGATTCGACGAGAGGGACGGAACGTCAGTTGTTGCGGGGGTCGCCGGAGCTGCGGTCGGTGACCGGGTTCATGGCGCGGGCGGCGAGGAAGGCGCTGAGTCCGGCGACGGAGCGCAGGTCACCCTGCGGGCCGAGGTCGAGCAGCCGGGCGAGCGAGGCCGCCTCCCGGCCGTCCGCCACACCGAGTGCGGCCGCCGGGTCGGCCTCGGCCGGCACCCGCAGGTCGACCAGGCGCACCACCACGTCCTCGCGCTGGAAGACGGTGCTCGCCGCGACCGGCCCGGTCGGGTCGGCGGTGGCCAGGTTGTCGTAGTCGGCCAGCCGCTCGGCGAGGGCCTGCCCCTTGCCGGGGCGGACGGGGTAGAGCACGGCGTGCCGGTGCAGTCGGCCGGAGGCGGGGGAGCTGGCGATCGCCTGGTGCTTGGCGGGCAGCGCCGCCTTGGCGAAGAAGGCGCGGGCGGCCTGCGGGTCGCCCAGCTGGCGGGCCTCCTCCAGGTACGGGTTGATCGCCTCCTCGACGGCCCGCACCTCGGGCTGCATCGCCACGTGGCGCAGCGCGTCGCCGAGGCTGCCGACCACCTCGACGGCCCGCACCACCCGGTTGCCGTGCATGAACAGCGAGGTGCGCTGCAGCCGGGTGTGCTCGTCCACCTCGGCCCTGGGCGAGGCGTAGCCGGAGAGGATCCGGGCCACCTCGGGCTCGCTGCCGGGCTTGACGGTGAAGGTCAGCGCGTGGCGGACCACTCCGTCCGGGCCCGGCTCGGCCTTCGGCGGGCCGACGTGCCCGGCGGGCGCGGTGCGCGGCAGCCCGGGCGGCACCTCCATCGGGGCCCGGGTGCCGGTGGAGCCGGCCGCCGAGGTCTCGCGCAGCACGGCGTAGCGCAGCGAGCGGAAGTTGTCGCTGACGCAGCCGTGCATCGGCTTGACCATCTCGCGGTGGGCCGGGCTGTCCACCCACTTCAGGAAGGTCTCCTGGTCCTTCCACTCGCTGGTGATCAGCCACTGGCGCGGGTCGTTGATCGACTGGCACAGCTGGTCGCTGACGTGGCCGGGGACCGAGGCCACCTGGTGGCGCAGCTGCTCGTAGACGTCGAGGAAGCGCTGCTGGGCGCCGTCCTGGATCTCCAGCATCAGCACCACCCGCAAGCGGGAGTCGGACTCGTCCTGCTGCTTCGGCTGGGGTTCGGACAGAGTTGTCATGATCCACTTTCTGCTCTGGGCCGCACGCTGCGGGCCGTGTCCGCCGTGCCCGGCGGGTGCTCCCCGGCCTGGGAAGGCTGTGCGACGGCGGGTCGGCCCGGGCGGTCGGCGCCAGGCCTGAGGTCGATCGTGGGCGGCGCACCGGGCGCGGCGCGAGATTTGCGGGCCATCCGGGCGAAGGGGCGGCAGAGCGGGCCCCCGGCGGGGGATGGAAGAGCGGGGCCCCCGGCGGAGCGGGCCCGTCGTGGGCGGCGCGGAGCCAGGTCGCCGGGCCGCGGAATCCCCTTACAGGGTGGAGCAATCGATGAATCCGAAGATCGACGACCGGGTACCGGTCCTGATCGTGGGCGGCTCGCTGGTCGGGCTGTCGGCCTCACTCTTCCTCGGCCGACTCGGGGTCAGGCACCTGCTGGTCGAGAAGCACGCCGACACCTCGCATCACCCGCGCGGCCGCGGCAACAACGTCCGCACGATGGAGCTGTACCGGGTGGCCGGGATCGAGCCGGCGATCCGCGAGGCGGCCTCGATCCTCGCCCCCAACCACGGCATCCTGCAGGCGCCCTCGCTGACCGGCGCCGAGCAGGAGTGGCTGTTCCGCGAGATCGACCCGGGCGGCCGGCTGGCCCGGTTCAGCCCCAGCTCGTGGTGCCTGTGCAGCCAGAACGACCTGGAGCCGGTGCTGCTGCGCGCGGCCCGCGACCTGGGCGGGGACGTCCGGTTCAGCACCGAGCTGACGGACTTCGAGCAGGACGCCGACGGCGTGACCTCGGTGCTGCGAAGCCGGGAGACCGGCGAGGAGCGGGTGGTGCGCTCGGAGTTCCTGATCGCGGCGGACGGCCCGCGCAGCCCGGTCCGCGAGCGCCTGGGCATCGGCCAGTCCGGCAAGGGCGAGCTGTTCCACAACGTCAGCATCACCTTCCGGGCCAAGCGGCTGGCCGAGGTGGTCGGCGACCGGCACTTCATCGCCTGCTACCTCACCAACCCGGAGGCGGACGGCGCGCTGCTGCCGGTGGACAACCAGGAGGAGTGGGTCTTCCACGCGCCCTGGCACCCCGAGCACGGCGAGCCGCTGGAGGCGTTCACCGACGAGCGCTGCGAGCGGCACATCCGCACCGCCGTCGGCCTGCCGGAGCTGGACGTCGAGGTGACCGGCCGGGCGCCCTGGCACGCCGCCGAGCGGGTAGCCGAGCGGTACGGCACCGGGCGGGTCTTCCTCGCCGGGGACGCCGCGCACGAGATGTCCCCGACCGGCGCCTTCGGCTCCAACACCGGCATCCAGGACGCCCACAACCTGGCCTGGAAGGTCGCCGCCGTGCTGTGCGGCTGGGCCGGGCCGCGGCTGCTGGAGACGTACGGGCAGGAGCGCCGCCCGGTCGCCCAGGTGACCAGCGAGCGCGCCTCGGCCCGCTCGGCCGAGCACAGCCACCCGGGCTACGCGGTGGTGCCGGGCGTCGGGCGGCAGGCCGGGGTGCTCGCGGTGGCACTCGGCTACCGCTACCCGGTCGGCGCGGTGATCGGCACGGACCGGGCGGGCGCCGTCGTCCCCGAGCAGTTCGAGTCGGCGGGCGAGCCGGGCAGCCGCGCCCCGCACCAGTGGCTGCTGCGGGCGGGCGTGAAGCTCTCCACGCTGGACCTGTACGAGCAGGCGATGGTGCTGCTCACCGGCCCCGAGGGCGCCGCCTGGCAGACGGGTGCGCGGCGGGCGGCCGACCGGCTGGCCGTCCCGCTGGACGCCTACCGGATCGGCGACGGCGCCGAGGACGACCTGGCACCGGAGCCGGGCAGCGACTTCGCCGCCCTGCACGGCATCGGTCCGCAGGGCGCGGTCCTGGTCCGCCCGGACGGCTTCGTCGCCTGGCGCTCGCCCGGTCCGGCGCTGGACCCGGAGGCGGAGCTGGCCACGGTGCTGCGGACGGTGCTGGGCCTCTGAGGCACGCGGAAGGGCCCGCCGGTCACTCGACCGGCGGGCCCTTCCTGACGGGTGGGGGAGGGGATCAGTGACCGCCCGCGTCGACCACCTCGACGTCGGCGACCTCGCGCTCGATCTCCTCGGCGGGCAGGGCGACCCGGATCGCCCAGTAGTAGATGCCGAGGGCGAACACCGCGACCACGCCCATGTCGAACCACATCGGGATGTTGCCGGCGCCGTCACCGAAGCCGCCCTGCCAGGAGATCAGGCCGAGGCCCAGCAGGTAGACCGGCAGCCACTGGGCGGCCTTCCAGTTCAGGCGCGGCGCGTTCGGCAGGCCCTTCTTGATCGCGTACACGGCGTAGCCGCCGAGCAGCAGGTAGCCGAGCACGATCGCCATGCCCAGGCGGGACAGGATGTGCCACCCGGACCAGTAGATGATCAGGCTGGCGACCACGAACGCGGCGGGGGAGATCACGCCGCCCAGCGGCAGCCGGTAGGAGCGCTCGCGGTCGGGCAGGCGGCGGCGCAGGGCGCCGAAGGCGAGCGGGGCGCCGGCGTACATCAGGACGCTCGCGGAGGTGATGAAGCCGACGAGCTCCTGCCAGCTCGGGAAGGGCAGGAAGCAGATCACGCCGGTGACGAAGGAGAGGATCAGGCCCGCCCACGGCACGCCGTTCTTGTCCAGCTGCTCGAACTTCTGCGGCGCGTAGCCGTTCTTGCTCAGGCCGTAGGAGATGCGCGAGGTGGAGGTGGTGTAGATCAGGCCGGTGCCACCGGGGGAGACGATCGCGTCGACCTTCAGGATCCAGGCGAGCCAGCCGAGGCCGACCAGGGTGGCGAGACCGGCGAAGGGGCCGTCGATGCCGGGGAAGTCGAGCTTGTCCCAGCCGTTGGCGAAGGCGCTGACCGGCAGCGCGCCGATGAAGACGACCTGCAGCAGGGTGTAGATCAGGGTGCCGATGGCGACCGAGCCGAGGACGGCGCGGGGGATGTCGCGCTTGGGGTTGCGGCTCTCACCGGCGATCTGGATGGCCTGCTCGAAGCCGAGCAGCGCGAAGATGATGCCGCTGGAGCTGATCGCCGCGAGCACGCCCTTGGCGCCGAACGGGGCGAAGCCGTGCGAGGTGAAGTTCGAGCCGTGGAAGCTGGTGATCGCCAGCATGAAGATCGTGAACAGCGGCACGAAGATCTTCAGCCAGGTGGTGACGGTGTTGGTCCGGGCGAGGGCCTTCACACCGAGGAAGTTGACGGCGACGAACACGCCCATCAGCACGGTGGCGACGATGAAGCCGGTGGTGGTGAGGGTGTTGTCGGCGTTCAGCAGTCCGCCGGCTCCCGGCAGGTCCTTGCCGTAGCCGATCATCGCCTCGACCTCGATCGGCGCGACGGTGGCCGCCTGGAGCCAGGAGAACCAGCCGAACGACATGCCGGCGAGGCCGCCGAAGGCGTAGTGCGGGTAGCGCGCCGTACCGCCGGCGACGGGGAACAGGCCGCCGAGCTCGGCGTGGACGAGCGCGAGGAGCACGATCGCGACCGCGCCGATGCCCCAGGAGATGACTGCGGCCGGTCCGGCAGCGACGACGCCGTTCTTCGCGCCGTACAGCCAGCCGGAGCCGATGATCGAGCCGACCGAGGCCCACATGAGGCCGACGAGGCCGATGGAGCGGTTGAGCGACCGGTGGGTGGTGCCGGATTCGGCGCCGGTGCTCTGTCCGGGCGGCGAGATCTGGTTGAGGGAAGCCATTGACGATCTCTCTGTGTGTGGGGGCTCCGGGAAGGCGGAGCGCGGAGAGTTGCCACACAGTAGGGCTATTCATAGGGCTCTGCACAGATCTCATTACTGAATGTTTACTTTCTTTACCTGGCATCCGTGCTGGTAGGTGGCATTCTGTTCAGTTGTCTGTTACGTGACTCGCCAGTAGGTTCAACATTTGAGCGTGCATTGAGCTTGGCCCGTCGAGGCGGCACTATTGACGGCCCCGGTGGGTCATGGAAATGGCTTTTCCTGCATAGTGATGCGGGATGCAGCCGCGGGTGACCGGACGATCGCCGACCGTGCAACGGCGCCGCCCCCGGGACCGGCCGTAGCCGGTACCGGGGGCGGTATTCCTTCGCGCCGGGTCGGGCGCTACCGGTCCACCAGGTCGGCGGGGTCGGTGTTGGCGCCGCACAGCAGGACGGCGACGCGCTCGCCCTCGGCCCGGTCGAGGGCCGCGAGGGCGGTGGCGGCCGCGTGCTCGACGGCGATCCGGCGGTCCTCCCAGAGCCGCCGGCGGGCGCGCACGATGGCCTCGTCGTCCACCAGGACGGAGCGGACGCCCCCGTGCGCGGCGGCGCCGACAGCCAGCGCGGTGGCGCGGCGGGCGCCGAGCGCGTCCTGGGCCACCGAGGCGACCGGGACGTCCACCGGGCGGCCCGCCGCCAGCGCGGCGTTCAGGGCGCGGCTGCCGGTCGGCTCCACCGCGAGCACCCGGACCCCGTGCTCGCGCGCCGCCACCGCCACGCCGGCGAACAGCCCGCCGCCGCCCACCGACACCACCACGGTGTCCAGCCCGGGCACCCGGGCGCGGATCTCCTCCAGGACCGTCCCCGCACCGGCGGCGATCAGCGGGTGGTCGTAGGCGTGCGAGGCCAACGCCCCGCTGCCCGCGGCGAATTCCTCGCACGCGGTCAGCGCCTCCGCGTACTCCCGGCCCGCCAGCCGCACCTCGGCGCCGTAGGAGCGCAGCCGCGCGAGCTTCACCGGTGAGGCCGTTTCCGGCAGGAACACCGTTGCCCGGACGCCGAGTTCGCGTGCCGCCCAGGCACAGGCGAGTCCGGCGTTGCCGCCCGAGGCGATGGTGACCCCGGTGTCCGGGAGGGTGCCCGCCTCGGCGTGCGCGAGCAGGAAGTTCTGCGCGCCGCGGGCCTTGAAGCTGCCGGTGTGCTGCAGGAACTCCAGTGCCAGCCACGTGCGTTCGCCGTCGTCGCCCGGCGCGACCGCCACCGGGCGCACCCGTCCGGCGATCCGCTGCCCGGCGGCCTTGACCTCGTCGTACGTCAGCTGGTCCATCACGTTCTGCTCCTTCGCCGGGAGGGATGTCGAGAGAGGGAGTCGAGTCGAAAGGGGTGGTTCCGTGCACCGCCGACGCTATGTCGCGCGGTCGGACGGAGGAAAGATCACCGGTACCGGGCGCGTACGCTGACCCCATGCGTTTCGTGATCCTCCCCCCGCCGGCCCGCTAGCGGGCGGCCCACTCCACCCACTCCGGCCCGGCGGGACTGTGCCCGCAGCCGGGGCGATGACTGCCGCCCGCGTACCCAGCGGACCCGAACCGGCAACTCATCGTGGAGTGACGACGCATGACCTCGTACGCCGCCGTGCCCTTCCGGCACGGCCTGCTGTCCATTTCCGCCGCCGCCGTCGCCTGGGGCGCGGGCGGTGCCGTGGCCGCGCTGCTGATGCGCACCAGCGGTCTCGGCCCGGTGGCCGTCTCCTGCTGGCGCTTCGGCGTGGCGGCGCTCTGCCTGGCCCTGCTGCCCACCGGTGAAGCCCGTGCCGCGCGGGGGGACGGGGCCCGGTGGGGCGCCGCGGTGCCGACCGGGCTCGGCCTGGCGGTCAGCCAGTGCGCCTACTTCGGCTCCGTGCACTACGCGGGCCTGGGGCTGGGCACCCTGGTCACCATCGGCGCCGGCCCGGTGCTCACCAGCCTCGGCGCGCACCTGCTGCTCGGCGAGCGGCTCACCCGCCGCGCACTGGCCGCGGTCGTCCTGGCCCTCGCCGGCCTCGCCCTGCTGGTCGCCGCACCGGCGGCCGGCCCGCGTCCGGCGCTGGGCGTCGCGCTGGCGGTGGTCGCGGGCGCCGGGCAGAGCGGGCTCACCCTCTGGGCCCGGGGCGGCGGCTCGGCCAGGGCCGACACCGGCGCCTTCATCACCGGGCTGCTCTGCCTGCTCCCGCTCGCGGCCGTCCAGGGCGTCCTGCCGACGGCTGGGGAGCCGGCGGTGACCGGCGGCGCGCTGCTCTTCCTGGGCACGGTGCCCACGCTGTTCGCCTACCGCTGGTACTTCACCGGGCTGACCGCCGTCCCGGGCACGACGGCGGCGGTGCTGGTGCTGCTGGAGCCGGCGACCGCGGCGGTGATCGGGGTGCTGTTCCTCGGCGAGCCGGTCACGGCGGGCCTGGTGGCGGGATCGGCGCTGCTGCTGGCGGCGATCGCGGCGCTGGCCCGCGGGTAGCCGGGCGGGGGCGCGGGGCGCGGGGGAGCCGCGGCCGCGCCCCCTGCGGCCACCCGGGCGGGCGCCCTGTGGTCGCAGGGGGCGTACGGCCGTGCTGTCGTGGTCGGCATGAACCGCTCACGCCTGGCCCGGGTGGCCGCCACGACCGCGTCCCTCGTCCTGTTCTCCGCCGCCGGTGCCGCGGTCGCGGCCGCTGCTCCGGCGGTGGCGACCGGGCTCCGGGACGTCACCGCCGAGCAGTGCGGGGGCGCGGGCGGGCACGTCGAGGGCAGCGGCTACTGCGTCGACGCGTTCGGCGACGACTTCTGGGGCCAGCCCATCGACGGCCAGGCGATCAACCCGGACCCACGCCCCGGGCAGGAGTGAGCGCGCTCCCCGGGGCGTGACCCGCGGCACCGGCTCGCGGGCACCGGTTCACGGCACCGGGCGCAGGGTCACCGGAGACGGGGTCACCGGGGACGGGGTGAGCGTGCGCAGGACCAGGTCGATGTGGACCTTGGCGGCGCCCGCGCGGTGGAGTGCGGCGGCGATCGTCCGTAACTCCTCCGGGCCGCTGCAGACGAGGCGGAGCTCCAGGTCGGCGTCGCCGGCGAGGGCGAGGCCGCTCCGGACGGCGGGGAACTCGGCCGCCAGGCGGTCGAAGTCCAGGGGGACCGGGCCGTAGCTGACCCGGGCGATCGCGTGCAGGGACTGGGCCGGCCGGGGGCCGGGGTCGGAGCCGAGCCCGCCCGGGACGAGCTGGAGCGGGGCGGTCACCGGTGCTGGAGCTGTGCGGTCGGGGACGGGGCGGTCGGCGCGGCGGGGGCGGCGACGGGCGGTGCGACCAGCCTCGGGTCCAGCGCCAGGGCGTCCACCCCGAGCGGGGCGACGAGGTCGCGCAGGGCGGGTTCGCCGAGCTCGGTGTGGGCCTGGTCCGGACCGAGGAGCGCCGCGAGGGCCTCGGGGCTGGAGAAACCGACCGCGCAGCGGCGGCCGTCACGCAGGCGGAAGAGGCGGAGTGCGGTGGTGCTGCCGGTGCCGGAGGTGGTGACCGGGACGTGCCAGACGACGCGGGCCATGCGGATGCTCCCGAGTGGGGTGGTGGTGCTGCCGGAACTGCTCCCTCGACGCTAGGTCGGCTCGCCCCCTGCGTGGCCGGTCCTGACGCAGCGTTGACCGAATGGGGTGGTGCGTTGACGCACTCCTGACGTCCGGTTCACCCGGGTGGACTACACCAGTGGCCCGAGTGGCTCCGGTTGCCCCGCGTCCCGCCCGGTACGACCGTGGATCCTGCCCCCGGTCGCGGCCGCCGGAGTGCCCCCGGGAGGGCCGGTGCGCGCTCCGGGACGGGGGGAGGTGGAGCGAGGGGCCCGTGACGAGATATCTTGACGTCAAGACGTTGGAGACGTGAAGCGGAGTACCGATGACTGACTCGACCATCATCTATACGCACACCGACGAGGCTCCGGCCCTGGCGACCTACTCGTTCCTGCCGGTGGTCCAGGCCTACGCCTCGACCGCGGGTGTGCGGGTGGAGACCCGCGACATCTCCCTGGCCGGGCGGATCATCGCGAGCTTCCCGGAGCGTCTGACCGAGGAGCAGCGGATCGGCGACGCCCTGGCCGAGCTGGGTGAGCTGGCCAAGACCCCGAGTGCCAACATCATCAAGCTGCCGAACATCTCGGCCTCCGTGCCGCAGCTGAAGGCCGCCATCGCCGAGCTGCAGGCCCAGGGCTACGCCCTGCCGGACTACCCGGACGACCCGCAGACCGACGAGGACAAGGACGTCCGCGCCCGTTACGACAAGGTCAAGGGCAGCGCCGTCAACCCGGTCCTGCGCGAGGGCAACTCGGACCGTCGCGCCCCGCAGTCGGTCAAGAACTACGCCAAGACCCACCCGCACCGCATGGGTGCCTGGACCGCCGAGTCCAAGACCAATGTCGCCACCATGAGCGAGAACGACTTCGCGAGCACCGAGAAGTCGGCCGTGATCGCCGCCGACGGCGCCCTGCGCATCGAGCTGCTCGCCGAGGACGGCACCACCACCGTGCTGCGCGAGAAGGTGCCGGTGCTGGCCGGCGAGGTCGTCGACGCCTCGGTGATGCGCGCCGCCGCCCTGAACGAGTTCCTGGCCGCCCAGGTCGCCCGTGCCAAGGCCGAGGGCGTGCTGTTCTCGGTGCACCTCAAGGCCACCATGATGAAGGTCTCCGACCCGATCGTCTTCGGCCACGTGGTCCGCGCCTTCTTCCCGAAGACCTTCGCCGCGTACGGCGAGGTGCTGGCCGGCGCCGGTCTGAACCCGAACAACGGCCTCGGCGGCATCCTGGCCGGCCTGGAAGCGCTGCCGAACGGCGCCGAGATCAAGGCCTCCTTCGACGCCGAGCTCGCCGAGGGCCCGGCCCTGGCCATGGTCGACTCGGACAAGGGCATCACCAACCTGCACGTGCCGAGCGACGTCATCGTCGACGCCTCGATGCCGGCCATGATCCGCACCTCCGGCCACATGTGGGGCCCGGACGGCCAGGAGGCCGACACCCTCGCGGTGCTTCCGGACCACAGCTACGCCGGCGTGTACCAGGCCGTCATCGACGACTGCCGCGCCAACGGCGCCCTGGACCCGGCCACCATCGGCTCGGTCCCGAACGTCGGCCTGATGGCCCAGAAGGCCGAGGAGTACGGCAGCCACGACAAGACCTTCGAGATCGAGGCCGCCGGCACCGTCCGCCTGGTCGACGCCGAGGGCAACGTCGTCCTTGAGCAGGTCGTCCAGCCGGGCGACATCTTCCGCGCCTGCCAGACCAAGGACGCGCCGATCCAGGACTGGGTCAAGCTGGCCGTCACCCGCGCCCGCGCCACCGGTGACCCGGCGGTGTTCTGGCTGGACGAGAACCGCGCCCACGACGCGGCGCTGATCGAGAAGGTCCGGCGCTATCTGCCGGAGCACGACACCACCGGCCTGCAGATCGAGATCAAGTCCCCGGTCGAGGCCACCAAGCTGTCGCTGGAGCGCATCCGCCGCGGCGAGAACACCATCTCGGTCACCGGCAACGTGCTGCGCGACTACCTGACCGACCTGTTCCCGATCCTGGAGCTGGGCACCAGCGCCAAGATGCTGTCGGTCGTCCCGCTGATGGCGGGCGGCGGCCTGTTCGAGACCGGCGCCGGCGGCTCCGCCCCGAAGCACGTCCAGCAGCTGGTCAAGGAGAACTACCTGCGCTGGGACAGCCTGGGCGAGTTCTTCGCGCTGGCCGCCAGCTTCGAGCACCTGGCCTCCACCACCGGCAACGCCCGCGCCCAGGTGCTGGCCGACACCCTGGACCGCGCCACCGGCACCTTCCTCAACGAGGACAAGTCGCCGAGCCGCCGCCTCGGTGGCATCGACAACCGCGGCAGCCACTTCTACCTGGCCACCTACTGGGCCCAGGAGCTGGCCAAGCAGACCGCCGACGCCGAGCTGGCCCAGGCCTTCGAGGGCCTGGCGAAGACGCTGACCGAGCAGGAGCAGGCCATCGTGGAGGAGCTGATCGCCGTCCAGGGTTCGGCGGTCGACCTCGGCGGCTACTACCAGCCGGACCCGGCCAAGGCCGCGGCCGTGATGCGCCCGTCGAAGACCTTCAACGAGGCGCTCGCCAACCTCGGCTGAACCTGGCCGAGCCGAACTTGGCCGAACCTGGCCGAACCGGGTCGAACCGGGTCGGGTCGAGCCGGGTCGGGCCGAACCACCGGGAGGCCCCCGGGTCCGTGAGAGCGGACCCGGGGGCCTCCCCGCGTTCCGCCCCGCCCCCGTTCGGTTCAGGGACGGCCGAGCAGGGCCAGCGCGGTGCCGACGGCCTCGCGCAGCAGCAGGTACGGGCCGTGCGCCAGCGGACCGTCCGCGCCGATCACCTCGGCCGGGGCGCCGGCCCGGCGGGCGGCGAGCGCGGAGCGGACGGTGTGGAAGCCGTTGGTGACCACGGTGCAGCGGTAGCCGGGGCGCTCGGCGGCCATCAGGGCGGCGCTGAAGCGGAGGTTCTCGGCGGTGTTCGCGGCCCGCTCCTCGCGCCGGATCCGCTCGGCCGGGACGCCCCGGGCGACCAGGTAGCGGGCCATCGAGGCGGCCTCGGTGCACTGTTCGTGCGGGCCCTTGCCGCCGGTCACCAGGAGCAGCGGGGCGTACCCGGCGGCCTCCTCGGCGGCGAGACGTTCCAGCGCGGCGTCCAGCCGGGCCGTCAGCGCGGGCCCGGGCTCGCAGCCGTCCAGTGCGGCGCCCAGCACGACCAGGTAGTCGGCACCGACGGGGGCGGGCCGGCGGCGCTGGTGCAGCGCGAGGCCGAGGAAGCCGAGCAGCCAGAGCAGGACGTACCCGCAGAGCAGGACGGCGACGATCAGCAGGGCGTGCATATCCGTTCGAACGTGTTCGACGGAACTGCCGTTCCGGTGCCGGCCCGGGAACGACGGAACCCCCGTTCCGCGGGTGGAACGGGGGTTCTCGGGAACGGGGGTTCCGCGGTGCGTCGGCGCCGTGCTCAGCCCGCCTCGGCGGCCGGTGAGGCCGGTGCGGCGGGGGCGGCCGGTGCGGCGGGGGCCGTGCCCGCGCCTGCGCCCGGGCGCCGGTCGCGCTTGTGCAGCGAGGCCAGGTAGGCGTTGTACGCCTCCAGCTCGGCGTCGCCGGACCGGTCCTCGGCGCGGTCGCGGCGCCTGGCCTGCCGCTGCTCGGAGCCCATCCACTGGTAGACCAGGGCGATCAGCACGATCGCGGTCGGGATCTCGCCGAACGCCCAGGTGATGCCGCCGGCCAGCTTCTGGTCCTCCAGCAGGTTCGTCCCGGCCGGTGCGCCCTCCGCGGTGAAGGTGGTGACCAGCGGGTGGGCGGCCATCATCACCGCCACGCCGAAGAAGGCGTGGAACGGCATCCCCATGAACAGCTCGATGATCCGCATCACATGACCGGGGCGGTGCGGGCCCGGGTCCACGCCCATGATCGGCCAGAAGAAGGCCAGACCGGTGAACAGGAAGTGCACCATCATGACGATGTGCCCGGCGCGGTACTGCATCAGGAAGTCGAAGAGCGGGGTGAAGTAGACCCCGTACAGGCTCGCGATGAACAACGGGATGGTGAACGCGGGGTGCGAGATCACCCGGACGTACCGGCTATGCAGCAGCGCCACCAGGAGCTCGCGCGGACCGCGCGGGCGGCCCTTGCCGGCCGGGCGCAGCGCGCGCAGCGCCAGCGTGATCGGGGCGCCGAGCAGCAGCAGGATCGGCGTCAGCATGGACAGCACCATGTGCTGGATCATGTGCGCGCTGAACAGCACCATGCCGTAGTCGTTCAGCCCGGTGCAGGTCACCAGCAGCATGCTGAGCACGCCGGCCGTCCAGCCGACCATCCGGCCGATCGGCCAGCGGTCGCCACGCCGGCGGAGGCGGACCACGGCCGCGGCGTAGAGCCCCAGGACGACCAGGCCGGCGAGCAGGAACACCCAGTCCGGGGACCAGGTCCCCACGCTCGAGAAGCTGAACGGGCCTAGTCGGGTCATCCCGCCGTGGTGGTGCATGCCTGACATTCCGTCGCCCATCGGCGGGTCCTGCTTTCCGTCCTCGTGGCCCCGGAGTGGGTCCGGTTCGCCCGTTTTGCTTGGCATACAGCCTAGGTGGGCCTTACCTCGGGCCGTGCCCCCACCCCCTCCGTACGGGCGTCACCCCCTCTCCCCGTCGGACGGGCCCGTCGGGCAGGCCCTAGACTGACCGACCGGTCGGAAGGGAGGCCCAGGCATGGTGACGCGACCAGGCACGACGACGGCACCGCGTACGGCGGTGGGGCGGGGACCGGCGGTGGAACGGGGACCGGAGGCGCGGACCACGGTCGCGCTGACCGGAGCGACCGGGTTCATCGGCTCCGCGGTACGGGCGGCGCTCACGGCGCGCGGTGTCCGGGTGCGCGCGCTGGCCCGCCGGGCGCCGGAGGCGACCGCCGCCGAACCCGGCACCGCCTGGGTGCCGGGCGACCTCGCCGCCGGGGCCGGGCTGCCGGAGCTGTGCGAGGGCACCGACGTACTGGTCCACCTGGCCTCCCGGGTCGACGGCAGCACCCAGGACTGCGAGGCGGTGAACGTCCGCGGCACGGCGGCGCTGATGGCGGCCGCCACCGGCGCCGGGGTGCGCCGGATCGTCCACCTCTCGACGTCGGCGGTGTACGGCGCGGGCCCGCACACCGGCATCACGGTCGACGAGGTGCCGCCCGCCCCGGTGTCCGAGGCCAGCCGCACCCGGCTGCTCGGCGAGCGCCACGCCCTGGACGCCGGCGCGCACGTGCTGCGCCCCGGCCTGGTGACCGGGACGGGTGACCGCTGGGTGGTGCCCGCCCTGGCCGAGCTGGTCCGGCGCGTGCCGGTCCGCTGGGAGGGCGGCGAGGCCCGGCTCTCCCTCGTGGAGCGCACCGACCTGGCCCGGCTGATCACCGCGCTCGCCCTGGACGACCACACCGCCCCGCCCGGCGTCCACCACGCCTCCCACCCCGACCCGGTCCGGTCCGGCGACCTGGTCGCCGCCCTCGCCGACCTCGGCCTGGTGGCCGCCCCGGACGGTCCGGCCGTGCCCTGGGAGGAGTGCCGCCGGCTGCTGGCCGCCGCGCCCGGCCGGGTCTCCGAGCGCCAGCTCGCCCTGGTCGCCCGCGACCACTGGTACCTCAGCGAGGAGATCTGGCGCCTCGCCTCCTGCCCGCCCGGCCCCGGCCCGCTCACCCGCCTCCCGGAGGCCGCCGCCTGGTACCGGGCGGCGCTCATGCCCTGACCCGGACGCGCGCGTCCTCCGGCGCGGTGCAGCGCCGGAGGACGCGGACGGACGGTCAGGACTGCCGGCAGAACCCGGCGAAGGCCCGCATCAGGTCCTCGGCCAGGCCGAGGGCGAACTCCGGGTCGCAGTCCGCCTGCTCGTAGAGCACCTGGATGCGGATCGGGTCGGCGTCGATCACACCGAGCGTCACCGGGTATCCGGTCCGCTCGACCTCACGTACCGCGGTCAGCGACGCGGTCGCCCCGGCGATCACCGGCCTGGGGAAGTTCTCCACGACGAGGATGTGGTCGAACAGGGGCTCGCCGGGAGGCATCGCCGTCAGCCGTTGCAGGTCCGCGAGAGAGACCGCCGCGTGCTCGCGCAGCTCCGCGTTCCGGCTCTGCAGCTCGGACAGCCAGGCGCGGGCGCCACGCCCCGGCTCGACCCTCACCCGGACCGGCAGCGTGCTGATCAGCGGGCCCACCATGCGTGCGTGGTAGATCTCCAGGACCTCGGTGACGATCGTCGACATGCTCCAGCCGTCCACGATGATGTGGTGGTAGGAGAGTTCGACCCGCATCGCGTCCCCGTCCGGGATCAGCGCGACCTCGATCGGGGCGGCCTCGGCCAGGTCGAACCCGCCCGACCGCACCGAGTCCGCCACCCGCAGGTCCTCGCCCGCCCGCACCACCTGGACCGGCTGGCCGAGACCGTCCCACACGATCGTGCTGCGCAGCGCGGGGTGCCGCCGACCGAGCTCGCGCCAGGCCTCGGCGAACGCCTCCCGGTCGACCCGACCGTCCAGGCGGTAGGAGCGCCTGCCGAGGTACATGTCCTCCTCGGGCGTGATGAGGCTGTGGAACAGCAGCCCCTCCTGCACGGCGGTGAGCGGGTAGACGTCCTCGACCTCGCCGGCCTCGACCAGCCGGTCGACCTCCTTCTGGGTGAGCCGGACCAGCGGGAAGTCCGACGGCGTGTACCCGCCGGGGTTCTCCACGCAGTGACGCGTCAGGTCCCTGAGGTTCTCGAGGAAGGCGTCGGCCAGCTGCGCGACGGTACGCCCGCTCAGCCGGTTCGACGGATAGATCCATTCGACCTCGAGCACCCCGTCCCGGACGGCCGCCTCGACCTCGATCGGCCTGGGCCTCGGGTACGCCGGGTCCTTCTCGCTGCCGAGACGCTCCGAGGACACCGTGAAGGGGCCGACGTCGGGGATGGACCCGTCGACGCGGCCGTGATAGTTGACCACGACCGGTGACAGGGGCGCTCGCGGCCCGGCCCGGCGGCGGCGGCATCTGCACCATCGTCCGCCAGGCCTCCGGCGTGGACCTGGTCGACGCCGCGCTGCGTACGCAGTCCGGACACGCCCCGCTGCTGCCCAGACCCGGCCCGACGGCCGGCTCTGGGCGCTGGTCGGCTACTACCCCCTGGTGGATCGGCTCCCGGTGCCGATCGAGGTCGAGCCGCGCTGCGCCTCGCCGGCAACCCCGCGGGGTCAGGCCCCGGGGACGAGGGTGTTCTCGTTGGTACGGCCGGCGGCGAAGTCGTCGACGTTGCGGGCGGTGGCGTCGATGATCTGGCCGACGGCGGTGCGGGTGAAGTAGGCCTGGTGGCTGGTGACCAGGACCTGGGGGAAGGTGACCAGCCGGGCGAGGACGTCGTCGGTGATGCCCTGGATGGAGCGGTCGGTGAAGAAGACGCCGGTCTCCTCCTCGTACACGTCCAGGCCGACGCCCGACAGCCGCCCGGCGCGCAGGGTCTCGACCAGGGCGGCGCTGTCGATGAGGCCGCCGCGGCTGGAGTTGACCAGGATCGCGTCGTCCTTCATCCGGGCCAGCGCGGCCGCGTCGATCAGGTGGTGGGTGTCCGGCACCAGGGGCACGTGCAGGCTCACCAGGTCGGCGCGGGAGAGGAGTTCGGGCAGTTCGGCGTACGTCATGCCGAGCTCCCGGCAGGCCGGGTTCTCGGTGATGTCCCAGCCGAGCAGCTCGGTGCCGAAGCCGGCCGCGATCCGGGTGAAGCACTCGCCGATCTTGCCGGTGCCGATCACGCCGACCGTCATCCCGTGGACGTCCCGCCCGAGCAGGCCGTCGAGGCGGAAGTCGAACTCGCGGGTGCGGTTGGCGGCGCGGGTGAGGCGGCGGTTGACGGCCAGGGCGAGGGCCCAGGCGTGTTCGGCGACGGAGTACGGGCTGTAGTGGGAGACCCGGGCGACGGTGAGGCCGAGTTCGGCGGCGGTGTCCAGGTCGATGTTGTTGAAGCCGGTGGAGCGTTGGGCGATCAGCTTGGTGCCGCCGTCGGCCAGTGCCGTGAGCGTCTCGGCGTCCAGGACGGCGTTGACGCTGCTGCTGACCACCGGGTAGCCGGCGGCCAGCGGCGCGGTGTCCCGGTTCAGGAACACGTCCAGGCAGCGCAGTTCGTGCCGTCCGGCGAAGGCCCGTGCCAGCAGCGGCCGTTCGTCGGCCTGCACCCCGTACGCGAGGATCTCCATGCGGTCCCTCCAGTCGGCTCCCACGACCACGTGTCTGCGGCCACGCTAGCGGGCGGGGCGTGCGCGTGCCCGCCGGATGCGCGCGGGCCCCCGGACCGTACGGCTGGGTCCGGGGGCCCGCGAGGGCACGGGGAGGGTCAGAGGACCGTCTCGGCCTCGAGGTAGCGATCCTGCGG
Source organism: Kitasatospora sp. NPDC023120 (assembly GCF_055560835.1). NCBI lineage: Bacteria > Bacillati > Actinomycetota > Actinomycetes > Kitasatosporales > Streptomycetaceae > Kitasatospora > Kitasatospora sp. NPDC023120. Next base: position 137,617 of record NZ_JBVHHY010000022.1, read on the forward strand.
GACGGTCTTCAGCTCGGCGACCGCCTCCGCCAGCGGCACCAGGTTGATGTTGGTGCCCTGCAGTGCGGTGATGTGCCCGAAGGCGCCCTTGTGGACGGCCTCGACGGCGTGCCAGCCGAAGCGGGTGGCGAGCACCCGGTCGTAGGCGGTCGGGGTGCCGCCGCGCTGGGTGTGGCCGAGGATGACCGGGCGGGCCTCCTTGCCGAGGCGGTGCTCCAGCTCGCGGGAGAGCTGGGTGGCGATGCCGGTGAAGCGCTCGTGGCCGTAGATGTCCTTGGTGCCCTCCTCCCAGTGCATGGTGCCGAGCTCGGGCTTGGCGCCCTCGGCGCAGACCACGATCGCGAACTTCTTCTGGCGGTCGAAGCGTTCGCGCACGACGGCGGTGAGCTTGTCGATGTGGAACGGGCGCTCCGGGACGACGATGGCGTGCGCGCCGGCCGCCATGCCCGCGTTGAGCGCGATCCAGCCGGTGTGCCGGCCCATGACCTCGACGACCATGACCCGCTGGTGGGACTCGGCGGTGGTCTTCAGCCGGTCCAGCGCCTCGGTGGCGACCGAGACGGCGGTGTCGAAGCCGAAGGTCACGTCGGTGGCGGCGATGTCGTTGTCGATGGTCTTCGGCACGCCGACGATCGGCAGGCCCGCGTCGCTCATCAGCTTGGCGGCCTTCAGGGTGCCCTCGCCGCCGATCGGGATGACGGCGTCCAGGCCGAGGTCCGAGCAGTACTTCTTGGCCCGCTCGACGCCGTCCCGCAGGTGGCTCGGCTGGACCCGGGAGGAACCGAGGATGGTGCCGCCCTGGGCCAGGATGCCGCTCACCGAGTCCAGGGTCAGGGGGCGGTGGTGGCCCTCGAGGAATCCGCGCCAGCCGTCCTCGAACCCGATGATCTCGTCGCCGTGGTCGACCACCCCCCGGTGGACCACGGACCGGATCACCGCGTTCAGGCCGGGGCAGTCACCGCCGCTGGTCAGCACTCCGATACGCATTAGCTTTGCAACTCCCGAGCAGAACCGAGGTACGGCCGGACTACAGGCTGGGACGACGAGCCGACACCGCAACGGGGCGCTCCCGCGCCGGGGCGGCGGGGAGACGGCCGTGGGGTGAAGGACCGGTCGATCCGGACAGAACGTCCGGAACCGACCGCGAAGTCGAGCATACGGCCCCTGGTCCGGCCGGGCAGGAGCCGACGCGGGAGCGGCGCCGTCGGCGCCCCCGCGCGGAAGTGCAGCCTGCTGCCGAGGAGGGTGTGCAGTAGGCAGCCCCATTGTCGTACGTCCGGGGCCGCCCGCGGGTCGGGTGACCGCATCGCGGGCACCCGACCGGGGCGTACGGGCGTACTAGGCGGGGCGCGTCGCGGCCGCGATGCGCTCGGCGCGCAACGCGTCGTACCAGGTGGTGTCGGCCGGCGGCAGGGCGTTGACGTCCAGCGCCAGCTTGATCAGCATGTCGGCCACGGCGGGGTTGCGGGCCAGCACCGGGCCGTGCAGGTAGGTGCCGAAGACGGTGTCCCGCCAGGCGCCCTCGGTGCCGTCACCGGTGCCGTTGCCCCGGCCGACGGTGACGGTGGCGAAGGGCTGGACGCCCTGGCCGAGGTGGGTGACGCCCTGGTGGTTCTCGAAGCCGGTCAGCTGCGGCAGACCGAGCCGAGGGTCGACGTCGGCGAGCACGTCGCCGACGCAGCGGGCGCCCTCGCCGCGCTGGGTCCAGACGTCGAGCAGGCCGAGGCCCGGCTCCCGCTCGCCGAGGTCGTTGATGAACTCGTGGCCCATGATCTGGAAGCCCGCGCAGACACCGAAGATGATCGCGCCGTTCTCGGCGGCCCGCACCAGGCCGCTGTCGGCGCGCAGCCGCTCGGCGGCCAGCCGCTGCGGGCGGTCCTCGCCACCGCCGATCAGGTAGATGTCCCCGCTGGTGGGGATCGCCTGGTCGGAGCGGACGTCGATCCGGGTCACGTTGAGATGGCGCTGGCGGGCCCGGCGCTCCACGACCAGGGCGTTGCCGCGGTCGCCGTAGGTGCTGAGCAGGTCCGGGTAGACCCAGACCACGCGCAGGCTGCTCTCACTCATCCTCGAAGGCCTTCCGTCACGAAAAGACTGGTGTGCGGGCGCGGCATCAGCCGGCCACGACCTTCCGCAGCTGCTGGAAGGCGGTGTAGTTGGCGATGGCCTCGATCCGGCCGGGCGGGGCCATCCGGACGGCCTGCTCCAGGGAGTCCACCACGTGGAACTGCAGCCCGGCGACCTCCAGACGGACGGCCAGGTCCAGCTTGCGCTGGCCCATCACGAAGACCGGGTGCCCGGCGAGGCGCTCGTAGTCGACGTCCCACAGCCAGGAGGTATCGGTGCCGTCGGCGTCGAGGGCGTTGACGGAGAGGATCACCGGGGCGGGCGGACCGTCGATCAGCGAGAAGGTCTCCAGCCAGCCGGCCGGGTTCTTGGCCAGCAGCAGGCGGATGTCCCGGCCCTGGTACTGGACCACGTCGTAGCGGCCGGCCACGGCGGCCACCGAGCGCATCCGCTCCAGGGCGACCTGCGGCGAGACGCCGAACACGGCGGCGACGGCGGCCGAGCTGGTGGCGTTGGCCAGGTTGGCGCGGCCGGGCAGCTGCAGCTGGATCGGCCAGGCGCCGCGCTGCGGGTCGATCACGTGGGTGCCCTGGAGCGCCCAGTGCGGGTTGGGGCGACGGAAGCCGCACTCCTGGCAGAACCAGTCCTCGCCGGGGCGCTGCATCACACCGCCGCAGGCGGGGCAGGACCAGGCGTCCTCCTTCCACGCCTGCCCGGCGGCCACCCAGACCACCTTCTTGCAGGAGGAGGCGGCCCAGGTCACCAGCGGGTCGTCGGCGTTGGCGATGACCACGGCCTCGGTGTCCTGCAGGCCCTCGCGCCACTTCTCGGCCATCATCCGGGTCTCGGCGGCGCGGTCGAGCTGGTCGCGGGAGAGGTTGAGCAGGGCGATCGCCTTGGGGCGGGTGTCGCGGGCGACCATCGCCAGGTACTTCTCGTCGACCTCGATCACGCCGAAGCGGGCCTCGTTGCCGCCCGCCAGGGCGGAGGTGATGCCGGCCGGCATGTTGGCGCCGAGGGCGTTGGACACCACCGGGCCGGCGGCACGCAGCGCCTCGGCGATCAGCCGGGTGGTGGTGGTCTTGCCGTTGGTCGCGCTGACCAGGACGACGTCGAGGTGGTCGGCGAGGGTGGCGAGCAGGTCGGGGTCGAGCTTGAGGGCGACCTTGCCGCCGATCACCGAGCCGCTTCCGCGTCCGGCCTTGCGGGACACGGCGGCGGCCACCCGGCCGGCCGTGACCGCGATCTTGGCGCGGGCCGGCAGCGAGGCGTCGCGTGCGCCTGTGGGCTCCGATTCGGTGCCTGCCATGCTCAGTGGTTCCTCCTTGCTGCGGCACCGCCCGGGACCGGATAACGGGCCGTCGGGCGGCGGGGACGGGGTCAGCCTACCGACTCCGTCGCCCGGCCGGACGATCCGGACCCCGTACCGCCTGCTGCGACGCGGTGGCGGAGGGTGCTGACGGGCCGTCAAGGAGGGCGGTGTACGGACGGAGCCTGCACTGCTTGAGGACGCTACGCGGCCGCCCCGGGGTTCCCGGTGAGGATCTGGTGAAGAAATGATCAGCGGCCCGGCGGTGGGTGCGGGCGGCCGGGCCCTCGGTGTCAGACGCACCCCAGGGCGGCGGTGATGACCAGGGTGCCGCCCTCGGGCTGGAAGTCCAGCGGCGCGTCCAGTCGGCGCATCGCGGCGATCAGGCCGGTGTTGGCGCAGTGGGTCACCGCGTACACCGTGCCGATCCCGGCCGCCCGGGCCGTCGCCGACAGCCGCCGCAGCAGCGCCAGGCCCAGCCCGTGCCGCTGCCAGGCGTCCTCGACCAGGACGGCCAGCTCGGCCTGGCCGTCGTCCCACATCAGGTGTCCGAGGGCGAGGATCCGTCCGTCGGGGGCGGTGACGGCGAGGCTGCGGCCGTGCCGGGGGTCCAGCAGGTGGTCGAGGTAGCGGGCGGCGTCGCGGACCGGGCCGTGGTAGCGCAGCCGCAGCGCGGCGGGGGAGCAACGGCCGTGCATCGCCAGTGCCGCCGCCTTGTCGGCGGGCTCGGCGGGGCGCAGCAGCAGCTCGGTCCCGTCCGGCAGGGACAGCCGGGACGGGCCTTCCGGTACCGGGCGGCTCCGGCCGTGCTGGAGGTGCGGGAGCGGCTGCGGGTGCTGCGGGTGCTGGAGGTGCGGGCCGTGCTGGGCATGCGGGTGCAGCCGGGCGGCCTGGCCCTCGGGCGCCGCGCACCTGCGGTCCGACCTGCGGAAGGGCCGGTGCCAGAGACGTACGGGGCGAGTGCGTGATGCCGTCATGCGGCCGACGCTACCTACGCTTCGCTTCCGCTCGGTTACGTGATCGTGAACGCCCGAGTGCCCGGGACGCGACCGGGACCGGCCGGGACCGGCGGGCCCGCCGGTCCCGGACGGAGGTGGAAAAGGTCCAGACCGCTGCCTCAGGCGGGTGGGACAGCGGGCGGCCGACGGTGGATCCGTGCCCGGCGCTCCTGGTGAGCAGGACGCCGGGATCCCCGTCCACGACACACACCGAAGGCATCCCCCATGCGCATCACCCCGTCCGTCTCCGCCGCCACCCCCGCCGTCCCGCACGCCCGCCGCGCCCCGGTCGGCACCTCGCTCACCGCCCTGCTCGACCGGCAGGCGCACACCCGGCCGGACTCCCCGGCCGTCATCGGCGAGGGCCGCGGCCTCACCTTCCCGGAGCTGTCCGGGACCGCCCGTCGGCTCGCCTCGGAGCTGCGCCGGCTGGGCGCCGGCGCCGACACCTGCGTCGGCGTGTACGTCGAGCCGTCGGTGGAGCTGGTCGCCGGGGCCTGGGGCGTCCTGTACGCCGGGGCCGGCTACCTGCCGCTGTCGCCCGAGTACCCCGAGGACCGGCTCCGCTTCATGATCGAGGACAGCGGCACCCGGATCGTGCTCACCCAGGAGCACCTGCGCGAGCGGCTGGCCGGGCTGGCTCCGGCCGGGACGGCGATCGTCACCTTCGAGGACGTCCCGGCGGCCCACCCGGAGTCCGAGCCGAACCCCGAGTCTGGCGCCGCGTCGAGCCCCGACCAGGGCCCCGAGCAGGGCCCCGCGCCGGAATCGCTGGCCTACGTGATCTACACCTCCGGCTCCACCGGCCGCCCCAAAGGCGTGCTGATCGAGCACCGCGCGGTGGTCTCCCAGCTGCGCTGGATGCTCGACGCCGGGCACCTCGGCCCCGAGGTCACCGTGCTGCAGAAGACCCCGATGAGCTTCGACGCCGCCCAGTGGGAGATCCTCGCCCCGGCCGTCGGCGCCCGCGTGGTGGCGGGCACGCCCGGCCTCTACCGGGACCCGGAGGCGCTGGTCGCCACCGTACGGCGGCACGGCGTGACCGCGCTGCAGTGCGTGCCCACCCTGCTCCAGGCGCTGCTGGACACCGAGGGCTTCACCGACTGCACCAGCCTGGCCCGGCTGTTCTCCGGCGGCGAGGCGCTGTCCCAGCGGCTCGCCCGCAACCTGGGCCGCGCCCTGCCGGGGGCGGCGCTGGTCAACCTGTACGGCCCGACCGAGTGCACCATCAACGCCACCGCGCACGTGGTCGACCCGGCCGAGCTGGGCGACGGCGCCGGTTCGGTGCCGATCGGGCGGCCCGTCGACAACACCGAGTGCTTCATCCTGGACGAGGAGCTGCTGCCGGTGGACGCCGACGGCGTCGGCGAGCTGTACATCGGCGGCGTGCAGCTGGCCCGCGGCTACCTGCACCGTCCGGAGCTGACCGAGGAGCGGTTCGTCCCCTCCCCGTTCGCGCCCGGCGAGCGGCTGTACCGCACCGGCGACCTCGCGCAGTGGAACCCGGACGGCACCATCCAGTTCGCCGGCCGGGTCGACAACCAGGTCAAGCTGCGCGGCTACCGGGTCGAGCTGGACGAGATCGCCCGCGCCATCGAGGAGCACACCTGGGTGCGCCGCTCGGCGGCGATCGTCACCAGCGACGACCGCACCGGCCACCAGAACCTGGTCGCCTGCGTCGAGCTCAACCCGCGCGAGGCCGCCCTGATGGACCAGGGCAACCACGGCGGCCACCACCAGTCCAAGGCCAGCAAGCTGCAGGTCAAGGCGCAGCTCTCCGACCCCGGTGTGCGCGACCTGGCCCAGCTGGCGGGCCGTGAGCGGGTCGAGCTGCACGGGCGGCGCGAGAGCGCGGCCCAGCGCCGGGAGACCTTCGCCCGCAAGACCTACCGCTTCTACGACGGCGGCCCGGTCACCCGTGAGGACCTCACCGCGCTGCTCGCCCCGCGCCCGGCCGGCACCTTCAGCCGGGACCTGGAGCTGCTGAGCTTCCCCGAACTCGGCCGCATCCTGCGCTGGTTCGGCCAGTTCCACAGCGAGGAGCGGCTGCTGCCCAAGTACGCCTACGCCTCGCCGGGCGCGCTGTACGCCACCCAGCTGTACCTGGAGACCGGCGGCCTGGACGGGATCGCGGCCGGACTGTACTACTACCACCCGGTCGAGCACAGCCTGATCCGGATCGGCGCCGCCGAGGCCGGCGCGGAGGCGTACCTGACGCTGCACTTCTCCGGGAAGCACGGCGCCATCGAGCCGGTCTACAAGAACAACATCCGCGAGGTGCTGGAGTTCGAGACCGGCCACATGCTGGGCGTCTTCGAGGAGGTGCTGCCCGAGTACGGGCTGGCCGTGCGTCCGCTCGGCCTCGACCCGGCCGTCAAGGAGCGGCTGGACGTCGCCGAGGAGGACCACTACCTGGGCGGTTTCGCGGTCGTCCGGGGCGGCGGCGCGGCGCGCGCCGAGTGCACCGAGCTCTACCTCCAGGCCCACGAGGGCCGGGTGGACGGCCTGCCGGGCGGCCTCTACCGGTACGCCGACGGCGAGCTGGTACCGGTCTCGGACGAGGTGGTGGAGCCCCGGCACGTGATCGCGATCAACCAGTCCGTCTACACCCGCTCCTCCTTCGGCATCACCGCCGTCAGCCGCGCCGAGCAGGAGTGGCTGGAGTACATCGAGCTCGGCACCAAGCTGCACCACCTGCAGCGCAACGGCCTGGGCCTGGGCTTCATGTCCTCCGGCTACAGCTCCAAGTCCGGCCACCCGCTGCCCGCTTCGCGCCGCATCGACGAGATCCTCGCCGAGCGCGGCATCGCCGCCGGCCCGTCGTACTTCTTCCTCGGCGGCAAGGTGAGCGAGGAGCAGATCCGCAGCGAGGGCATGCACGAGGACACCGTCCACATGAAGGGCCCGGCCGAGATCATCAAGGACGAACTGGCCAACCTGCTGCCCGACTACATGCTGCCCAACCGGGTGCTGGTGGTGGACGCCCTGCCGCTCACCGCGAACGGCAAGGTCGACCTCAAGGCCCTCGCCGCCTCCGACGCCATCCGCACGGCCGAGGTCCGCAGCGAGTACGTCGCTCCGGGCACCGAGCACGAACGGTGGCTGGCCGAGGCCTGGGGGCAGGCCCTGAAGTACGAGGAGGTCTCGGTGGCGGACGAGTTCTTCGCCGTCGGCGGCAACTCGCTGATCGCCGTGGCCCTGGTCCACCGGATCAACCGCGAGTTCGGCACCGCGCTGCCGCTGCAGGTGCTGTTCGAGTGCCCCAGGCTGGGCGACCTCGCCGCGCGCATCGAGCGGGCCTGCGGCACGGACGGCGGGGACGGGGCCGAGGCGCCCAGCTCCCGGCTGATCCCGCTGCACCCGGGCGAGTCCGGCCGGCCGGTGTTCTGCTGGCCCGGACTGGGCGGCTACCCGATGAACCTGCGCCTGCTCGGCCGGGAGGCGAGCGACGGCCGAGCCTTCTACGGCATCCAGGCGTACGGCATCAACGAGGGCGAGACGCCGTACCCGACCATCCGGGAGATGGCCGCCGCCGACGTCGCCGAACTGCGCCGCGTGCAGCCCGAGGGCCCGTACACGCTGTGGGGCTTCTCCTTCGGCGCCCGGGTCGCCTTCGAGGCCGCCTGGCAGCTGGAGCAGGCCGGTGAGCGGGTGGAGAACCTGCTGCTGATCTGCCCCGGCAACCCGGAGGTGCGCCAGGACGAGGGCCGGCAGTGGGGCCGCGAGGCCTCGTACGCCAACCCCGTGTACGTGACCATCCTGTTCGGGGTGTTCACCGGGCGGATCGGCGGCCCCGATCTGGAGCGCTGCCTGGCCGAGACGGCGGACGAGCCCACCTTCGTCGCCTCCGTGCACCGGCTGCTGCCGGAGCTGGACGAGGAGCTGATCCGCCGGATCACCGGAATCGTCGGGGAGACCTACGAGTTCGAGTACAGCTTCCGCGAGCTGGCCGAGCGGCGGCTGGACGCCCCGGTGACCATCTTCAAGGCCGCCGGCGACGACTACTCCTTCATCGAGGGCAGCACCGGCTACTCCGCCGCCCCACCCGCCGTGGTCGACCTGACCGGGGACCACTACGGGGTGCTGAAGGAACACGGCGTGGCCGAACTCGTCGCCGCGATCCGGGCGCTGGAGCGGACGGGCGACAGCCGCTGACGCGGACACGCTCACGGATGGCCCAGGATCCATGAGCGGGGGACCCCCTTCGGATAGGGATGGCTCGGCTTACCGCCGATCCCACCTCCTGTTCGAAGGGGTTTCCCGTGTTCAAGACCTCCGTACGGGCCGTCGCGTGCTGCGCACTGCTCCTCGTCGCGCCGCTCGCCGTCGCCCAGTCCGCCGCCGCCGTCTCCACCTCCACCGTCACCTCCTCCGGCAACAACGGCCCCAAGACCCCGCAGGAGGCCGCCGCCTGCAAGTCCGTCACCTCCCTCCTCGGCGGCTTCGGCTCGATGCTGGGCAACGCCGTCTGCGTCGTGCAGCCCGCCGACAAGGGCTGAGCGGCACACCACCTGTCCGCGCACGGACTTCTCCGGAAGGGGGCGTCCGTGCGCGGACGGCCGTCGAGGTCAAGGTGAAGGACTGAGCCGCCGGGCCGATGATGGGGGGCGGGGGCCGCGGCGAGGAGGGAGCGGACCATGCAGGAGTTCCTGGTCGAGATCACCACGGCCATCCCCGAGGGCACGGCCGAGGAGGAGGTCGACCGGCGGCGCGCCGCCGAGGCCGTCCGGGCCCGGGAGCTGGCCGCCACCGGCCGGTTGGCGCGGTTGTGGCGCCCGGTCGGCGAGCGGCGCAGCATCGGTGTCTGGCGGGCCGCGGACGAGGCGGAGCTGCGGGCGGAGGTGCTCGGCAGCCTCCCGCTGTGGCCATGGATGACCGCCGTGGTGACCCCGCTCGAACCGCACCCCAACGACCCGGGCCCGGCCTGACGTCCGGTCTCGCCGTTGACGTCAGCCTCCGGCGGTCCGACGCCCGGTGTCCCGCCGTCCGACGCCTGGTCCGGCCGCCGCCCGCAGCAGCACGCGGGGGCTCAGGCGATGCGGGTCGGCACGTCCTGGACGGTGTGGCCGGTGGTGGTCAGCAGCGCCGTCAGGGCGGCCGGGGTGACGGTGGGCTCGGTGCGGAGGTAGAGCTCGTCAGTGGTGGGGTGGGGGTGGACGGAGAGCAGGGTGATCCGGTGGTCGGCGAGCGCCGTGGGAGTGTGGGCGAGGGCGGTGGTGCGCACCCGCCAGAGCGTGGCCGGGGGCGGGGCGTGTGGTGACCACCAGGTGTGGAGCAGTGCGGTGGCGAGCAGGGCGAGCGCCGAGGCGCCCACCACCACCGGGCCGTCCGGGCCGTGGACGACGATCTTGGCGATCAGGTCGGCCGCCGTGACGGAGAGGAAGACGGCGGCGAGTTCGACGGTGTCACGGCGCCAGCGGTGGGTGCGGCGGGTGCGGAGTGCACCGGGGACACGGTGGGGAGAGGGCTTCGAGTGCTCCATGGCCTCTACCGTGCCCGACCGGTGTTTCCCGACCACGAACCGGCCGTGACCTGGCGGTTACGGTCCGCGTGGGCCTGTTACGGGTGGAGATCACGGGCCGCGGCCCTGACCTCGTCGAGCAGGAGGCGGAGATCGTCCTCCGTGGTGTCGGCGTTCAGGAGGCAGGCACGGAGCATCTCGTCCTCGCCGAGGCGGGCGCCGGTGACGAAGACCCGGCCGCGTCGCTGGACCGCGGCGGGGAGGTCGTGGTTGAGGGCGTTGCGGGCGGCCGGGTCGAGGCCGGGGGCGCGGTGGCGGAACGCCACGATGGAGGTCTGGACCTCGGCGAGCAGCTCCAACTCCGGTTCGGCCTCGATGAGTTCGCCGAGGCGGCGGGCCAGCGCGGTGCACCGGGCGATGTCCCGGGAGAGGCCGGTGCGGCCCTTGTGGGCGATGGTGGCCCAGACCTTGAGGGCGCGGAACGGGCGGGTCTGCTCGGTGCCGTACTCGGAGAACCAGCCGAGCGCGCCGGCCGCTTCGTCGCGCAGGTAGGACGGGACGAGGCTGAAGGTGCCGCGCAGCTCCTCGGTGTCGCGGACCAGGGCGCAGCCGCAGTCGACCGGGACGCCGAGCCACTTGTGCGGGTCGAGGGCGAGCGAGTCGGCGCGCTCCAGGCCGGCGTAGCGGTGGGCGATGGCGGGGTCGAGCCGGCCGAAGGCGCCGTACGCGCCGTCCACGTGCAGCCACAGGCCCTGCTCCGCGCAGAGGTCGGCGATCGGGTCGAACCGGTCGACCGCGCCGGTGCCGACGGTGCCGGCGGAGGCGACGACCAGGAAGGGCAGCAGGCCGGCGGCGCGGTCGCGCTCGACGGCCGCTCGAAGCTCGGCGGTGTCCAGGCGGCCGTCGGGGCCGGTGGCGACGGTGCGCAGATGCCTGCTGCCGAGTCCGAGGAGCTCGGCGGCCTTGCGGACGCAGGAGTGGGTCTCGCCGGTGACGTAGCCGACCAGCGGGGGCAGGCCCGCCAGGCCGTCCTCGCGGACGTCCCGGCCGGCCCGGCGGGCGGCGCGGTTCCGGGCGGCGGCGAGGCAGACGATGGTCGCCATCGAGGTGCCGGAGGTGAGCAGCCCGCCGCCGGCCGGGTGCGGGAAGCCGACCAGCTCGGCGATCCAGCGGACGACGGCGCGTTCCAGGTGGACGTCGGCGTGGTCGCCGCCGGCCGAGCTGGGGTTCATCGCGGAGGCGGCGAGGATGGCGAGCACCCCGGCGGGGGCGGGGGCGGAGTTGACCCAGCCGAAGAAGCGGGGATTGCCGTTGCCCATGGGGTACGGGAGGACCTCGCGTCCGATGGCGTCGACCAGTTCGGTGAGCGGGCGGCCGTCGGCGGGCAGCGGGGCGTCGAGCAGGGCCCGGCGGGCGGCCTCGTCCATGGGCTGCCAGACCGGGCGGTCGGGCAGCTCGGCGAGGTAGTCGGAGACCAGCTCGGCGGTGGCGTGGGCGGCGGTGCGGAAGTCGTCGGGGGCCATGGGGAACGCTCCAGGGAGGCCGGGGGAGGAGGGAGGCGCGGCGTCCTCGGCGCACCCTGATCAGGCGATGGTCGGGTGATCCTACGCAAAGGGCCCGCGCCGTGCGGCGCGGGCCCTCATGCCGAGACGGGAGGTGTCAGTCCAGCGAGCCGGACAGGCCGCTCGCCGAGCGGCAGTACCCCTGCATCTCCTTGTTGGTGATCTTGGCGCAGAGCCGGCCGGCCGCACCGCCGTCGGTGTAGTTGACCGTGTAGTAGCTGACCAGGCCCTCCGCGCAGGCCTTGCGCTGCCAGCCGTCCGCGGCGGTGGCGCACTGCTGGGCGGCCCAGTCCTCGCGGTCCAGGTTGTACTTCATCGTCCGCGAGCCGACGCCGCGGCTGCAGTCCACCGCCCCGCCGCTGGCCTTGCCGTTGAGGCACCACTTGAGGGCGTCGGCGTAGACCTCGGGGTGGTTCGGGTAGTCGTGCGAGGACAGGTAGAAGGTCGGGGCGTAGAAGAAGCAGGCGGACTGGAACAGCGAGGGCTGGTCTTTGCACGGGTAGAGCGGGTCCTGGGCGAGCTTGTCGGCGGGCAGGTTGGCCTTGGCCTGCTCGTCCTCCTCGTCCGGGCCGAAGAGCTGCATGAACAGGCCCTCGGAGCAGCGGATCCGGTTCTGGTCGGTGGGGAACTTGTTGCACAGGTCGCGGGCCTTGGCGACGTCCTGCTTGACGACGAACATCGTGCCGTGGCCGACGCCGTGGATGCAGGGGCCGCTGTTCTTGGGCGCGCAGAGCTTGAGCAGGTCCACCTCGGGCTGGGTGGAGGCGTTGAGCATCTCCTCGACGGCGCCGTGCAGGTAGCCGGCCGCGCAGGTCTCGTGCGGGAAGGAGATGACCTTCTGGAAGTCCGCGTTGAAGCGCTTGACCGCCGAGTGGCCGAGCTCGTGCGCGATCGGGTGGCAGAAGCGCACGGTGTACGGCTTCTCCTTGGTGATCTTGTCGAGGTCGGCGAGGGCGACGCCCGGGTCGGTGGCGTCCATCTCGGCCATCAGCTTGTTGCGCAGCGTCGAGCGGGTCCACACCGCCGGGTCGCCCGTCGGGGTGGCGCTCACGGTGCCCCCCGCCACCGGCTGGGCGCCGTCGGCGGGGGCCCCGGGGGCCGTGGCGGCCGCGGTCGCGGTGGCCGCGGTCGCGGTGGCCGCCGCGGGCGACCAGTCGGTGACGGCCACCGACCCGAGGCCCAGGACGCCCAGGAGCAGGGCGGTGAGAATCGCGAAGACTCGCGGCTGCATGACGGGATCCCCCGGCGGATCGAGGTGGACGGGTTCGCTCCCATCCTGACGGCACGGTGGCGGGAATCCACGATTTCGCCCGCCATTCGGGAGGTGTCGGCATTCGGGAGGCGTCGGCGACGCTACCGCACGGAGCGACGTGCGGGCGCGGCGGGATGGTTCCCGCCGTGCCCACCCGAACGGCCGGGGAGCTCACCCGAGCGGTGGGGGTGCTCACCCGAACGGACCCCGGTGCGCACCCGGACGGCGCAGTGGCCGGTGGCGGGTGGGCCGCTGCGCCGCCGGGGCCGGGGAGTCAGAGCTCCAACGTGACCTGGTACTCCGTCAGCCAGGCGTCCAGGTCGAGCGCGAGGTCGGCGCCGAGCCGGATCGACTGCGGGTCGGTGTCCGGGGCGAGCGCGTCCGCCAGGCGCCGCCGGTCGAGCAGGTCGAGCGCCGGGGACTTCGCCCCGGCGGCGAGCCGGGAGAGCGCGGTGCGCAGCTGCGCCGGGTAGTGCGGGTCGGTGGTCACCGGGTAGGGGCTCTTCACCCGGTCGGCGATCGCCGCGGGCAGCAGGTCCCGGACGGCGGCGCGCAGCAGGCTCTTCTCCCGTCCGTCGAAGCTCTTCATCGCCCACGGCGTGTTGAAGACGTACTGGACCAGCCGGTGGTCGCAGTACGGCACCCGTACCTCCAGCCCGTTGGCCATGCTCATCCGGTCCTTGCGGTCGAGCAGGAGGCAGACGAAGCGGGTCAGGTTGAGGTAGGAGATCTCGCGCATCCGCCGCTCCAGCGGCCCGGCCGCGTCCAGGTGCGGCACCTCGGCGATCGCCTCGCGGTAGCGGGCCCGGCGATAGCCCTCCAGGTCGAGCTTGCGCAGCAGTTCGGCGTCGAGCAGCTGTTCGCGCGGGCCGGAGCCCACGCCGGCGATGCGGGTGAGGCCGGCGGCCCAGGGGAAGTCCTCGGTGGCGACGATCTCCGGGTCGTGGAACCAGCGGTAGCCGCCGAAGAGCTCGTCCGCGGACTCGCCGGACAGCGCGACGGTGGAGTGGCGGCGCACCCCGCGGAAGAGCAGCAGCAGGGAGACGTCCATGTCGCCGACGCCGCCGGGCAGGTCGCGGGCGCGCAGGACGGCGGAGCGCCGGGAGAGGTCGGTGAGCTCGGCGGCGTCCAGTTCGATGACGCTGTGGTCGGCGCCGACGTGCCGGGCGAGCAGCCGGGCGAACGGGCCGTCAGGGGTCTGCCGGACCTCGCTGGCGTGGAACTCGCCCTGGCCGGTGAAGTCGACGGAGAAGGAGCGCACCGGGCCGGCCCCGGCGGCGCGCAGGGTGCGGGCGGCGAGGGCGGTGACGGCGCTGGAGTCCAGGCCGCCGGAGAGCAGCGAGCAGAGCGGGACGTCCGCGTCGAGCTGCCGGTGCACGATGTCGTCCAGCAGGGCGCGGACGGTGGCGACGGTGTTCTCCAGGCTGTCGCGGTGCTCGCGCGCCTCCAGCGCCCAGTAGCGGCGGACCGAGACGCCCTCGCGGCGCACCCGCACGACGTGCCCGGGCCGGACCTCGTGGATGCCCCGGTACGGCGTCAGGCCGGGGGTACGGGTGTAGCCGAGCAGTTCGCGCAGCCCGTCCAGGTCGACCACCGGGCGGACGGCGGGGTGGGCGAGCAGGGCCTTGGGCTCGGAGCCGAAGACCACGCCGTCCGGGGTGGGGTGGTAGTGCAGCGGTTTGACGCCCATCCGGTCGCGGACCAGCAGCAGTTCCTCGCGCCGGGCGTCCCAGACGGCGAAGGCGAACATGCCGTTGAGCCGCTCGGCCAGGCCCTCGCCCCACTCCAGGTAGGCGTGCAGCACGACCTCGGTGTCGCTGCGGGTGCGGAAGCGGTGCCCGGCCGCCTCCAGTTCGGCGCGCAGCTCGCGGTGGTTGTAGACCTCGCCGCTGTAGGTGAGGGCGGCCAGCAGTCGGCCGTCCCGCTCGACCGTCATCGGCTGGACGCCACCCTCGATGTCGATCACCGCGAGGCGGCGGTGGCCGATCGCGGCGTGCGGCTGCAGGAGGACACCCCCGGCGTCCGGGCCGCGGCAGAGCTGGGTGGCCGTCATGGCGTCGAGGAGGTCCCGGCCCTTCATGGCGTCGAGGAGGTCCCGGCCCTCCGGTTCGGCGGTGAGGTCGCGGTCGAAGGCGACCCATCCGGTGATCCCGCACATCAGCAAGCCTCCGGTCTTCCGCTTCGTGTTCAGGGGATCACGCTACGTGTGGATCCGGTGGCGCTTCAAGGGTTCGGCGGAAGACGAACAAAGGGGGGATCAGGGCGTCCGTCGGGGGCCCCGGAGGGGTGAAGCCGGGCCGAATGTCGCAATGGCTGCCCGATTTCGGGCAGGATCTTTGGCTTCGGCGGCCGCGCGACCTAGGCTCCTCACTCGTGCCGAGCTCACCCCATCCCCATGAAGACCTCCTCGCCCACCTGACCCGGACCAGCCCGCTCGGGCCCCGGGAGGCGGCGCGGGTCGTGGCGGAGGTGCTGGCGTACTTCTCCGAGAGCACCGAGGAGTACGTGCGCCGACGCCACACCGAGCTGCAGGCACGCGGTCTGACCAACGAACGGATCTTCGCCCGGCTCGCCGAAGAGCTCCCGCAGCGCCGCGTCGCGGCGCCGGAGCTCTCGGCCCGCCAGCTGCGGCGGATCGTCTACGGCTGAGTGCCGTCGACCGCGGGCCGCACCGGCTGCACCGGCTGTGTCAGCTGTGTGCCGGCCGCGTCGGTCGCGTCCCTCACGTCATTCGGTTCACGCGTCACACGTCACTACCAACGAGGAGCCCGCGCATGTGTGGAATCGTGGCCTACATCGGCCCCAAGGACGCCACCCCCTTCCTGCTGGAGGGGCTGGCCCGGCTGGAGTACCGGGGCTACGACTCGGCGGGCATCGCCGTCA
The DNA here is from genome assembly GCF_055560835.1 of Kitasatospora sp. NPDC023120. Classification (NCBI taxonomy): domain Bacteria; kingdom Bacillati; phylum Actinomycetota; class Actinomycetes; order Kitasatosporales; family Streptomycetaceae; genus Kitasatospora; species Kitasatospora sp. NPDC023120. The sequence continues at coordinate 153,149 of NZ_JBVHHY010000022.1, forward strand.
CCGCGCGCAGCGGCGGGATCAAGCTGCGCAAGGTGAAGGGCCGGGTCGCCGACCTCGCCGCCGCCGTGCCGGCCCGCTTCAAGGGCACCGCCGGCATCGGCCACACCCGCTGGGCCACCCACGGCGTGCCCAGTGACGCCAACGCGCACCCGCACCTGGACGGCGCCGAGCGGATCGCCGTCGTCCACAACGGCATCATCGAGAACGCCGACGAGCTGCGCGCCAAGCTGACCGCCGAGGGTGCCGTCTTCCGCTCCGAGACCGACACCGAGGTGCTCTCCCACCTGATCGCCGCGCACGCCACCGAGGGCGTCGAGCTGGAGGACGCGGTGCGCGCCGCGCTCGGCCGGGTGGTCGGCACGTACGGCATCGCGGTACTCGACGCCGAGCAGCCGGACCGGATCGTGGTCGCCCGCAACGGTAGCCCGATCGTGCTCGGCATCGGCGAGAAGGAGATGTTCGCCGCCTCGGACGTCTCCGCGCTGGTCCGCTACACCCGCCAGGTCGTGCACCTGGAGGACGGCGAGCTGGCCACCGTCCGTGCCGACGGCTTCCGCACCTTCACCGCCGACGCCCGCACCACCCACCGTCAGCCGTCCACCGTGGACTGGGAGGTCGACTCCTTCGACACCGGCGGCTACGAGCACTACCTGCTCAAGGAGATCCACGAGCAGCCCGGCTCGGTCGAGCGCACGATCAGCGGCCGGCTCGACGAGCGCTTCGCCACCGCGCACCTCGGCGGGCTCAACCTGGACGCCCGGGAGCTGCGCGAGATCCGCCGGGTCAAGATCCTCGGCTGCGGATCCGCCTACTACGCGGGCGAGATGGGCGCGCAGCTGATCGAGGAGCTGTCCCGGGTCCCCGCGCACAGCGAGCCGGCCTCGGAGTTCCGCTACCGCAACCCGGTGATCGAGGCGGACACCCTGTACGTCGCGGTCAGCCAGTCCGGCGAGACCTACGACACGCTGGCCGCCGTCCAGGAGATCAAGCGCAAGGGCGGCCGGGTGCTCGGCGTCGTCAACACCGTGGGCAGCGCGATCGCCCGCGAGTGCGACGGCGGCATCTACCTGCACGCCGGACCGGAGGTCTCGGTCGCCTCCACCAAGGCGTTCACCTCCACCGTGGTCGCGTTCGCGCTGCTCGCCCTGCACTTCGGCCGCATCCACGACCTCTCGCCCGCCGACGGGCGCCGGATCGTCTCCGCCCTGCAGGCGCTGCCGGACCAGATCCGCGAGGTGCTGGAGCAGAGCGAGGCGATCGCCGAACTCGCCGCCGAGTACGCCGAGTCGGCGGGCATGATGTTCATCGGCCGGGTGCGCGGCTACCCGGTGGCCCGGGAAGGCGCGCAGAAGCTCAAGGAGATCTCCTACGTGCACGCCGAGGCCTACCCGGCGAGTGAGCTGAAGCACGGCCCGCTGGCGCTGATCAGCCCCGAGCTGCCCACCGTCGCCCTCGTCCCGGACGACGAGCTGCTGGACAAGAACCTCACCACGCTGGGCGAGATCAAGGCCCGCTCGGGGCGCGTCATCGCCGTCGCCCACCGCCGTCCGGAGGAGAAGCTCGTGGACCACTGCATCCTGGTCCCCAAGAGCGAGCCCGAGCTGGACCCGCTGCTGCTCAACATCCCGCTGCAGCTGCTCGCCTACCACGCCGCCGTCGCCCTCGGCCGCGACGTGGACAAGCCGCGCAACCTGGCGAAGAGCGTGACGGTCGAGTAGCCGTCGCCGCAGGTGTCCTGACACCCCGGGCCCCGGTCGCCGTGCGGACGACCGGGCCCCGGGTGTTCGTCCGGGTGTTGCTGTCAGACGCGCCCTAGCTTGATCTTTAACCTGTGCGGCGAGGTCGAGGGGTGCTGGACTTCTTTGTCTTCTTCTCCGGCGGCGGCTTCGTGGTGTCTGTTTTGCGGACCGT
>NZ_JBVHHY010000023.1:0-148661 GCF_055560835.1 Kitasatospora sp. NPDC023120
CACGACGGCGCAGCTCAAGCGGGTAGGAGGAGGGACGTGCCATGACTCGAATCCTTACATGAAATCGAGTCTCTACCGAACCCGGGGCGGTTCACGGCGTGTCGGAGGAGCCGGAGCCGTCGTCCTGGAGGGAGGCGGTCGCCTTGGCGATCGCGGCGAGCTTGCCGCCGTCGCCCTTGTTCGCCGCGGTGAGTGCTTCGGAGAGGTCCTGCCACTGGGCTTCCGGGGTGTACATCGACATGACGACGGCGCTGTGCAGGGCGTTCTCGTCGAGGCGGTCGGTGCTGCCCTTGATCCGCAGGGGGTGGCGGGCCACCTTGGCGTACAGGTCGGCGACGAGTCGGCGGATTCCGTCCGGGGTGGTCGCGGGGCAGCCGGTCCTGACGATCTTCGCGCAGTCGTCGGCGTAGTCGTCGACGGCCTTGCGGAAGGCGCGGCCGCCGCCGAGGGCGCGCTGGGACCAGTCGAGGGCGGGGTCGACGGCGCCGTCGAGGACCAGTGCGCGCACCCGGCGCGGGAACTGCTCCGCGTAGGCCGTACCGAGCCAGGTGCCGTAGGACCAGCCGAGGTAGGTCAGCTTGTCGTCGCCGAGTGCGGCCCGCAGGACGTCGATGTCCCGGGCGGCGTCCGGGGTCCCGACGTGCGGTAGGAGGTCGCCGCTGCGGGCGACGCAGTCCGCGGTGCTGCGGTCGGCCTCCGCGAGGGCGGCGAGGCGTTCGGCGTCGGTGCGCGGGTACAGCGGGGAGGCCGCCGCGTCGGTGCCGTTCGGGGCCTGGTCGCGGGCGGCGTCGCGGGCGGCGTCCGGTGGGGTGCAGTCCACGGCGGGCTTGCTGCCGGCGACCCCGCGCGGGTCGAAGCCGACGATGTCGAAGTGCGCCCGGGCCTGCGTGCCGAAGGAGTTCGCGCCGCCCGACTTCACCGCCTGGACGCCGGACCCGCCGGGGCCGCCCGGGTTGAGGACCAGCGACCCGATCCGCCGGCCCGGATCGGTGGCGGCGGCGCGCACCAGCGGCAGGGTGAAGGTCTTCCCGTTCTGCGGCTGGGCGTAGTCCATGGGGACGGTCAGCGTGGCGCACTGGAGGTCGCCGCAGGCGGTCCAGGCAGGCTTCTGCCAATAGAAGGACTGCAGGGCCGGCTGGTCGGCCGGTTCGGTGGCGGTGGGCGGCGCCGACAGGTCGAGGTGCTGTACCTGCTCGGGACCGCACCCGACGAGCGCGGTGGAGCCCAGCGCGGTCACGGCCAGGGTCAGGGCGCCGATCCGTACGGCGGTGCCGCGTCGGGCGTTCGCCGCGGGGGTGTCCGACGGGTGGTGCGGGGGCGGGACGGTTCCGTGCACGGTGCTGCTTCCGTTCGCTCTCGGGTGCTTGGTACGGGCAGGAGCATGGCCCGGGTGACCTGAGGTTTTGCTGAGGCCGGACCGGGGCCCGGTACGGCGCGGGTCAGGCCCGGTCGTCGGGGCGGCGGCAGGTGGCGGGGTCCGGGGCGGGAGCGGCTTCGCAGAGGTAGCCACGGTCGGTGCGGCCGCCGCTGAGGTACCGGGCCCGAGCACTGCTTGCGGCCGTGCTCGGCGCAGAAGTCGAGTGCCCGGTAGCCGTCGGAGAACGTGCCGGGGGCGCGCACGACCCAGTAACCCGAGGGCAGCGAAGGCCAGTTGTCGCTGTCGAGCAGGGTGGCGCCGGGCAACTGCCGCTGAGCACGGCGAGTTGCCGGTCCCGTTCGCCCGGGTCCGGTCCGGGCGGTCAGGGCAGCTTCTGCACCGGGACGCGGAGGAGGAAGCGGGCGCCGCCGCGGCTGCCGCGGTCCACGCTGAGCGAGCCGCCGTGCGCGTGCGCCACCCACGCGGCGATCGACAGCCCGAGGCCACTGGAGCCGGCACCGCTGCGGAAGCGCTCGAACAGGGACTGCGCCTGCTCGGGCGGGATGCCGGGGCCGGCGTCGTCGACCGTGACGGTGCCGTCCGCGCCGACCGTGATCTCGACATCGGCCGGTTCGCCCGGAGCGTGCCCGTGGGCGAGCGCGTTGCCCAGCAGGTTGGCGACGGCGCGGCGCAGCAGTGGCGCGTCGGCGAGCACGACCACCGGCTCGGCCCGGACGGTCACCCGGTGCCCGTCGGCCGGGGTGTCGGCCACGACGGCGTCCACGAGCTGGTCGAGCCGCAGCGGCTCCCGGTCCAGCGGGACGGCGCCGGCCATCAGCCGGGCGCGGGTGAGCAGGTCGTCCACCAGCTCGCTCATCCGGGTGGACTGGCGCAGGGCGCGGCGCAGCACCTCGTGGCTGTCCGCCTCGCCGCGCAGCCCGGTCTCGGCGAGCAGTCGCATCGAGGTGACGGGGGTGCGCAGGTCGTGGGCGGCGTCGGCGAAGAACGCCTCCTGCTGGTCGAGCGCGGTCAGCGCCGGTCGGACGGCCCGCCCGGCGAGCCAGCGGCCGGCCAGGGCCGACACCGCCACCAGGACGGCGCACGCGATGCCGAGGAGCACCGCCAGCCGCTCGTGGTCGTCCAGGTTGCCGGAGGTGTCGACGGCCGCGACCACCACGCCGTCCGTGTTCTCGGAGGTCGGCACGGTGAAGGGCTGGGCGGACAGCCGCAGGCGGTGGCCGTTCGGCGCGGTGACGGTGGTCCGGGCGAGGTCGCCCTCCCGGCCGGCCTCTTCGGCGATCGCCTGGAGGGCCGCACCGGGGACCACCAGGCACGGCCGGTGCGGCGAGGCGAGGGGGGCCACCCGGTCCCCGGTACCGGTGAACAGGGTCACCGGGGGGCAGTCGTAGGCGCCCTCCTTGGGGTCCGGGTACTCGAGGGCGCCCTGCTCGTCGTAGTGCAGGTCGGCGCTGAACTCGCTGGTCCTGAGCTTGAGATCGGCGTCCACCTGGGCACGCCAGGACGAGTCGTCCGCGTGCAGCGCGATGGCGGCCATGCCGACCAGGCCGACGGCGCTGACGAGCGCGAAGAGCACGGTGATGCGCCGCCGCAGCCGGTGGATCCGGCCCGCCGGGGTCGCGGGCCTGCGCCCCCGTCGCCGGTCCCGTCTCACGCCTGCGACTCCAGCCGGTAGCCGACCCCGCGCACGGTGTGGATCAGCGGCGGGTCGCCGAGCTTGCGGCGCAGCTGGGACACCAGCACCTCGACCACGTTGGAGTTGGGCTCGGTCAGCTCGTCCCAGCACCGCTCGATGAGATCGGTGCGCCGCACCGCCTCCGCGGGTCGGGCGGCGAGCGTCTCCAGGACGGCGAACTCCTTGGTGGTGAGGGACAGCAGGACGCCGTCGCGGTGCACCGTACGGCGGGCGGTGTCGATCTCCAGGCCACCGCAGCGCACCACCGGCGGGCGGGCAACGGCGGTGCGTCGGCACAGGTTCCGTACCCGGGCCACGAGTTCGGGGACGGCGAAGGGCTTGACCAGGTAGTCGTCGCCGCCGGTGGCGAAGCCCTCGACCCGGTCGGCGACGGTGTCGCGGGCGGTGAGGAACAGCACCGGCACGGTCCGGCCGTCCGCCCGCATCCGCTGCACGTAGTCCGCGGAGTCCCCGGAGGGCAGCATCCGGTCGAACACCACGCAGTCGTAGGCGGTGACGAACAACGCCTCGTCCGCGGCCGGGAGGTCCCCGGCCTCGTCGACGGCCAGGCCGCTGCCGCGCAGGGCGGCGGCCACGGCGAACCGCAGGTCATCGTCGTCTTCGACCACCAGTACGCGCATGCCGGCCAGGATAGCCGTGACCTGCGGCGAAGCCGTCGGCGGCATCGACGGGGCACCTCCCCCTCCGTGGGGGGCCGGGGAGGCGCCGCCGCCGACCGCGAACAGCATCACAGCGGGAACCTGAGGAATTGATGAGCCCCGACGTGAGCTCTTTCGCGAGCTCCGACGTGAGCTCCGTCACGAGCTCCGCGGTGGTCGACGGCCGCGCCCCCGCCCGGCGGGAGCACCGTGGTCGTCCGGCGGGCCGGGGCGGGCGGGCAGTGCCGCACCACCAGCCGGTGGTGGCGCACGCCCGCGAGGCGGTCGCAGACCGCCCCGGCGGGACTGACGCTGACGTCCGCCGCGGCCCGGGCCGCCGCTCCCGTTGCCAGGACCACGGCTCCCGATGCCACGACCGCTGCCAGGACCGTCGCCGGCACCACGCCCGACCGCCCGGCCGCACCGAGAAACGATTTCCGCACTGTCCAGCTCCGCCCGCTCGCACCGTCCTTCTGCGGAAGGAGCTTGGCCGGGGCCGGATGAGGATTTGATGACGAGGGCATCAGGGCATCAGGGCATCGACGAGGCCGTCCAGGGCCGTCCGGCGCGGCCGCGGAGGCCGCGGATATTCGCTCTCGGTGACGTCCCCGTCACCGCTACCCTGCCTCCATGACCGAGGCACCCCGTCCCGTACGCGTCCGATTCGCTCCGAGCCCCACCGGCATGTTCCACGTCGGCGGCGCCCGCTCGGCCCTGTACAACTGGGCGACGGCGCGACAGCAGGGCGGCACGTTCGTCCTGCGGATCGAGGACACCGACGCGGCCCGCAACAAGCCCGAGTGGACCGAGGGCATCGTCAGCGCCCTCGCCTCGATCGGCATCCACGAGGACGAACCGACCTTCGAGGGGCCGTACTTCCAGTCCGCCAACGCCGAGCGGCACCGCGCGGCCGCCGAGAAGCTGTACGCCGCCGGCCACGCCTACTACTGCGACTGCACCCGCGAGCGGCTGACCGAGCGGACCGGCTCCGCCCAGCTCGGGTACGACGGCCACTGCCGGGAGCGGGGCCTGGGCTTCGAGCCGGGCCGGGCGCTGCGCTTCCGCACCCCGGACGAGGGCGCCACCGTCGTGGTGGACCTGATCCGCGGCGAGCCCGCGTTCCCGAACTCCGCCATCGAGGACTTCGTGATCGCCCGCGGCGACGGCAGCCCCGTCTTCCTGCTCGCGAACGTCGTCGACGACATCGAACAGGGCATCAGCGAGGTCATCCGCGGCGAGGAGCACCTGTCCAACACCCCGAAGCAGCAGCTGCTGTGGGAGGCGCTCGGGGTGACGCCGCCGGTGTGGGCGCACCTGCCGGTGATCGTGAACGAGAAGCGGCAGAAGCTGTCCAAACGCCGGGACAAGGTGGCCCTGGAGGACTACATGGCGGAGGGCTACCTGCCCGTGGCGCTGGTGAACTACCTGATGCTGCTCGGCTGGGGCCCGAAGGACGACGTGGAGATCCGCCCGTACGCCGAGCTGGAGCAGCTGTTCCGGGTCGCGGACGTCAACGCCGCCTCGGCCTTCTTCGACGTGGCGAAGCTGCGCGCCTTCAACGGCGAGTACCTCCGCGCCATGGGGGTGGCGGAGTTCACCGCGGCCTGCGTGCCGTGGCTGACCGCGCCCCGGGCGCCGTGGGCGGCCGACGCCTACGACGCCTCGGCCTTCGCCGTGCTCGCCCCGCTCGCGCAGTCCCGGATCGCGGTGCTGAACGAGATCGTCGACCAGGTCGACTTCCTCTTCCTGCCCGTACCCGTCCGGGACGAGGCCTCCTGGGCGAAGGCGATGAAGGACGGGGAGCTCGCGCTCGCCGTGCTGCGCACCGCCCGGGAGCGGCTCACCGCGCTGGCGGACTGGGAGGCGGGGGCGCTGAAGGCGGAACTGACGGCGGTGGCGGCGGAGCACGGGCTGAAGCTGGGCAAGGCGCAGGCGCCGGTGCGCGTCGCGGTGACCGGTCGGACGGTGGGGCTGCCGCTGTTCGAGTCGCTGGAGGTGCTGGGGCGGGAGCGGACCCTGGCCCGGCTGGACGCCGCCGCGCAGCGCCTGGCCTGAGGGACGATCGCCGCGAGGAGCCCCCGGCCGGGAAATCCCGGTCGTGGCTCCCCGCGGCGATCGGACCGGATCAGCGCACCGGCAGCGTCAGCTCGGCCGGGTCGGCCGTGGTCGAGCCGAAGGTCACCCGGGAGCCGAGCGGGGTCTCTCCGCCGTACAGGGCGTCCCGGGTGCCCAGCACCAGGGCCAGGCGGTGACCGGCGGGCAGGTCGTACGCCGTGGCGAAGAGCGGGATGTCCAGCGCGAACGGCTGCCCGGGCGTCCGAGCGGACCAGCTCTGCGGCGCGTGCGAGATCAGCCGCCCGACGCCGAGTGCGTCCACGTCGTAGAGGTAGGCGACGACCGTGCCCTGCGGGGCCGACGCGGTGACCGTGGTGTGCACCCGGGCGACGCCGCGCAGCGGCAGGCCCTGCGGGTAGGGCTGCGACTGCCGGACGACGGCGGCGGCGCGGGCCAGCAGCGGGACGACCACGGTCGGCGGCTGGTGCACCGCCTGGTCGACCAGCCCGGACAGCAGGGCGACGCCGCCGCTCGCGCCAGAGGGGGTGCCGCCGAGCACGGTGCTCTGCCAGTCGGCGCCGACGGTACCCGCGCCCGGGCCGTCGGCGCCGAGGCCGTCCGGGCCCAGGCCGTCCGCGCCGATCGCGAGGTGTTCGGTGCGGGAGCTGACGGACTGCCAGTCGGCGTGGCTCTCGGAGGTGCCGGAGGGGCGGACGTCCAGGCGGACGGGCTGCGCGCGGGTGTCGGCGGCCGGGGCTCCCTTGACGTACCGGTCGAGCCACGAACGCGCGCTGTCCCAGGTGGCGTTGTCCAGTCCGAGCAGTCCGGTGAACTCCTGGCTCGCGTGGTCGCCCGGGCGCAGTTCGAGGCGCTTGGGCACGGTCAGCCGCTGGTAGAAGTCGGTGACCTGGCTGGGGTTGAAGAAGCTGTCGCCCCAGGCGTTGGCCATCAGGACGGCGGTGCCGTTGGCGTTGATCCGGTCCAGGTAGCGCGCCGGGGAGCGGGTGTTCGCCCAGTCGATGACCTGGGGCAGGTTGCGGTCGGCGAAGAGGTCGTCCAGCACCCGCGCGAACTCTGGGCTCTTGCGGCCGGTCGGAGCCTGGATGCCGGCGAGTACGGCGGCTGCCTGCAGGTGCCGGGTCTGCCCGCTGTAGAGCGAGTCGGTGAGGTCGGCCCAGCCGCTGAGCGAGGCGACGGCCTTGATCCGCGGATCGCCGGCGGCACCGAGCAGGGTCAGTCCGCCGCCCAGCGAGAGCCCGACCATGCCGACCCGGTCCGGGTCGGCGGGGGTGTGCGCGAGCGCCCAGTCGATCACCGTGGAGATGTCCGCGACGTCCTTGGGTCCGGCGACGTCGACCTCCCCGCCGGAGCCCCAGAAACCCCGCACCGTGTAGGTGACGACGACGTACCCCTCGGCGGCGAGCGCGCGGCCCTGGGCGACGTACTCCAGGTCGTTCTGCCCCCAGCTGGCGGGCTGCACCAGCAGCGGGTAGCGCCCCTGCGGATCGGCCCACGGCGTCCCGGGCGCCGGGGTGAAGACGTCGGCCTTGAGGGTGATGCCGTCCTTCGCGGGGATGCCGGCCAGCCGGAACGACCCGACACCTGCCGCGGTCCCGAGCGGCGAGTCCGCGACGGCGGGCTGTACGAACCCGGGCTGTACGAACCCGGGTTGGGCGACCGCGGGCTGGGCGACGGCGGCCCCGCCGAGGGCGAGCGTCGCCGCGAGGACGGTGCTCGCCGTCCGGCGTCCACGGCTGGGGGTGGGTCGTACCATCACGTGCTCCATCTGTGCTCGAACCGTTCGACTGCCGTCGGAGCGTAGCGATCTGACGACGCCTCACGGGAGGTGATGATCAGCCAAATTACCAGCCAGTAACACCGGTCGGTAACACCGGCCGATGGCCGACCGTTCGGCGCGGGAACCTCCCCGGTCACCGCGCCCCGGTTCGCGGTGATCATGTTCGACGTATCATCAGAACAGCTGTGAATTCGGGGGGATTGACATGTGGACACGTGCGTCCGCGGCCGACGTACCGGTCGAGGACAGGTTCGACTGGTTCACCGAGATGGTGTCCACCGGGCTGATGCCCGTGGCGATCGACACCGATCGGGCGAGTGACTTCCACGCGACGCTCGGGGAGCTCGATCTGGGCGCGCTCACGCTGTCGACGTACGAGTTCTCGCCCGTGTGGTCCCGCCGCACCTCGGCGCACATCCGGCGGGGTGATCCCGAGCAGTACCAGCTCGCCCTGATCGAGGGCATCGCGATGCGGACCCGCCAGTTCGGCCGGGACTCCGGACCGGTGGTCGACGGATTCGTCGTCACCAACACGTCGGCTCCGATGGAGGGCGAAACCGACCGCGACGGCGGCCCGACCCGCGTCATCATGCTGCAGATCCCGCGGTCGGAACTGCCCCTCCGGGCCGAGCGGGCCGATCGCCTCGCCGTCCGCAGGCTTCCCCGGACCGGTCTCGGCGCGGTGCTGGCCGATCTCCTGACCAGTCTGCGCGACAACGGCCCGGACTGCCGGCCCGAGGGGCTCCCCGTGCTCGGGCGGGTGGCCCTCGACCTGGCCACGGCCTACCTGGCCGAGCAGCTCGGCACCCTCGACGCCGCTCCGCCCGAGGTCCGAGCCCGCGCCGTCCTGGAGCAGGCCAGGACCTTCGTCGAATGCAACCTCGGCGACCCGACGCTCACCCCCGGCGTCCTCGCCGCTCACCTCAACATCTCCCTGCGCAGCCTCCACGCTCTGTTCCGGGACCAGCCCGAGGGCGTCGCGGCCTTCATCCGGCGCCGACGGCTGGAGCGCTGCCGGGACGACCTCGCCCGCCCGGAGCTGCGCGACCTGCCCGTGCAGGCGATCGCCGCCCGCTGGGGCTTCGCCAGCCCGACCGTCTTCGGCCGCGCCTTCCGCCAGGCCTACGGCCGCACGCCCACCGAGCACCGCCACCAGGCGCTCGGCGCCGCCCTTGCACGGGAAGTCGAGCGATCGCGCACGCTACGTCGACCGGGGTCGAAGAAACGGCTCTAGATTCTCCAGGCGTCGGCAGCGCGGAACCGCTGCCCGCTGTGGAGAACGCGAACGGGAGCAGACGTGAAGGTACTTGTGCTGGGTTCCACCGGCTACGTCGGATCGGCGGTGGTGCGGCGACTGACCGCGGACGGCCACCAGGTGGTCCACTTCGTACGGGACGCGGGCCGGTTCGCGCCCGAGGTGCCCGTGCGGGTCGGCGACCTGGCCGACCCGGACTCGCTGCGCGCGGCCGTCACCGAGGACATCGACGCCGTCCTGCACCTCGCCACCCCGACCGGCGACGAGGCGGTCGACGCGGCGGCCACGGACGCGCTGACCGGTCGACTGCGGGGCAGCGGACGGGCGTTCGTCTACACCAGCGGTGTGTGGGTGCTCGGCGCCACCGGCGACCGGCCGGCCGGCGGGGCGCCCGGTGGGGCGGCGGACGAGGACGCGCCGACGAACGCGATCGCCATCGTCGGCTATCGGCCGCGGATCGAGCAGCGGGTGCTGGCGAGCGCCGAGGGCGACGTACGGGCCGTCGTGGTGCGGCCCGGCATCGTGTACGGCCACGGCGGCGGCATCCCCGGCCTGATGACCGGCTGGGCGCGCGAGCACGGCACGGGCCGCTACGTCGGTTCGGCGGCGACCCACTGGCCGATGGTGCACGTGGACGACCTCGCCGACCTCTTCGCGCTCGCCCTGGCCAAGGCCGAGGCCGGCAGCGTGCTGCACGGCGTGGCCCACGAGGCGGTGCCGGTCGCAGCCCTGGCCGCGGCCGCCGACGTCGCCGCGGGCGGCACCGGCCGGGCCGAGCCCTGGGCGCCGGAGCAGGCCGCCGAGGTCGTGGGCGCCCCGTTCGCCGAAGCCCTGGCCCTCCACCAGGTGGTCTCCGGCCGACGCGCCGTCACCGAACTCGGCTGGCAGCCCCACCGCCCGCACCCCCTCACCGACCTCGTCGACGCCGCCGGAGGCGACCGTGGCTGACCTCACCGGCACCACCCTGCCCATCTGCCGCACCTGCGGCACCCAGTACGCCGCCCCACGCCCCGACTGCCCGGTCTGCCTCGACGAGCGCCAGTACGTAGGATCCGACGGCCAGCAGTGGACCAGCCTGGCCGAGCTGCGGGAGGAAGGCCACCAGGGCCGCTTCGAGGAGGAGGGGCCCGACGTCCTCGGCATCGGCTGCACCCCCGGCTTCGCCATCGGCCAGCGCGCGCTGCTGCTGCGCACGCCCGCCGGCAACGTGCTGTGGGACTGCCTCCCCTACCTCGACGACGCGATGATCCGGCAGGTGCGAGAACTCGGCGGCATCACCGCGATCGCCGTCAGCCACCCGCACTTCTACTCCGCCATGGTCGACTGGGCCCACGCCTTCGACGCCCCCGTCTACCTGCACGAGGCGGACCGCCACTGGGTGGGCCGCCCCGACCCCGCCCTGCGCTTCTGGAACGGGCAGACCCACCGCCTCACCGACGAGCTGACGCTGATCAACCCGGGCGTCCACTTCCCCGGCAGCGCGGTCCTGCACGACAGCTCCGGCGAGGGCGCACTGTTCACCGGCGACGTCGTCAACGTCTGCCCGGACCGCCGCTGGGTCACCATCATGTACAGCTACGCCAACCACATCCCCGAACGCCCGGACGCCGTACGCGCCGCCGGCAAACTGCTCGGCGGCTACCGCTTCCACCGGATCTACGGCGCCTGGTGGAACCGCGTCGTCACCAGCGACGGCAACGAGGTCCTCGCCCGCTCGATCGAACGCTACCTCCGCTTCGAACAGGGACCACCGGTCGCGTGAGCCGTCCCTGCGCCGTGGCGTGGGGCGCGCCGGGGGGCATCATTGGGAAACTTTCCTAACGAAAGCCATTGACCCTGGGGCCGGGTGCCCCCGATTCTGTGAGACGTCCACCGGCGGACCCTCGTCGTCCGTGCGGGTGGTCCCGCTCCCTTGACCTGCCGTCACCGTTCCGCTGGATCGACGAAAGTGAGTTGGCATGCGCAAGACCATCGGAGTCCGTCTCACCGCCCCACTGCTGGCCGCCGCGCTCGGCCCGGCTGCCGTCCTGCTTGCGCCCGTGACGTCCGCGGCGGCCGTCCCCGCAGCGGTCCCCGCCGCCGCGGCCGTGCCCGGGATGGCAGCCGCACCGTACGAGTACCTCGGCTGGGGCAGCCCGCAGAAGCCGACCGACGTGATGAAGGCGGCCGGCGCCGGGTGGTTCACCCTGGCGTTCATCCTCTCCGACGGCGGGTGCAACCCGAAGTGGGACGGCAGCCGGGCACTCACCGGGGGCCCCGACGAGGCCGCCATCACGTCGATCCGGGCAGCCGGCGGTGACGTCGTGATCTCGGTCGGCGGGTGGAGCGGGAACAAGCTCGGCGAGAAGTGTTCCAGCGCCGGTGCGCTGGCCGGCGCCTACCAGAAGGTGATCGACGCCTACAAGCTGAAGGCGCTCGACATCGACATCGAGAACACGGAGTTCGGCAACGCGACGGCCCGTCAGCGGGTGGTCGACGCGCTGAAGATCGTCAAGGTCAAGAACCCCGGCATCGTCACCTACGTCACCATGGGCACCACGCCGAGCGGTCCGGACGCCAACGGCAAGGACCTCATCCAGCGGGGCGCGGCCGCGGGCCTGGCGAACGACGGCTGGGTGGTGATGCCCTTCGACTTCGGCGGCCACAGCGGCAGCATGGGGCAGGCCACGGTCGGCGCCCTCGACGGGCTGAAGGCCGCGGTCAAGAGCGCGTACGGCTACAGCGACGACGTGGCGTACCGGCACATCGGCGTCTCCTCGATGAACGGGAAGACCGACGAGGCGGGGGAGACCGTCACCACCGGCGACTTCCGCACGATCCTCGGCTACGCGAAGCAGCACCACCTCGCCCGCTTCGCCTTCTGGTCCGTCAACCGGGACCGCGCCTGCGGCTCGGGCACGGACACCGACGCCTGCAGCGGCGTCGCGCAGTCCCCGTACGAGTTCACCAAGATCGTCGTCCAGTACCAGGGCTGACGCCCCGCCACGGCCGAGGCCCGACGCCTCGTGACGGCCGCCCTCGTGCCCCCGCACCGCCGGGAGCACGAGGGCCGTACCCCGGCCCGGGGCGGATGGGGTCACGATCCGCTGCTCTCACCCCGACAGCGGGTCGCCGTCGTTCGGGCGCTGGAGGCGTCACTGCCGGCCGTGTCCGGCGAGACGGGCCGGCCGCCTGTGGACGTCTCCTGACGGTGGGTGTGCGGTGGATCAGGTCCGGTCGGTGAAGGCCTCGCGGATCCGGGCGTGGTCGGCTCCGCTGCCGAGCTGGGCGATGAGCAGCAGTCGTGCCTTGTACGGGTCCAGGGCGCCGGCGCTGATCAGGCCGCGGCCCAGCAGGTCGATCTCGGAGCCCGGGAACCGGTAGGTGTGGGAGAGGACGCTTCCGGATCCGGTCCTGGACGCGAGGACCACGGGCATCCGGGCGGCCAGCGCCCCGAGGGGCTCCACCCAGTCCGCGGGGACGTGGCCGGCGCCGAAGGCCGCGACGACCAGCCCGTCGGCGCGTTGCTCGAGACCGGTCAGAACAGAAGGGCCGGCGTCCAGCACGGCGAGGACGACCTCCACGGTGGCCGGCCGAAGGGGCAGCGGCACCGGGCTGTGCCGCCGGACCCGGAAGTGCATCCGCGGCGTGCCTTCGACGACGTGCCCGAGCGGGCCGGCCCCGGGGGAGGCGAAGGCGGAGATGCTGGTGGCGTCCGTCTTGCGCACGTGGCGAGCCGCGTGGATCTCATCGGCGAAGACGACCAGGACACCGGCTCCACAGGCCCGGGTGGAGGCCGCGGTGCGTACGGCGGCCAGGAGGTTGGCCGGGCCGTCGGCGCCCGGCTGCGCGGGGTTGCGCATCGCTCCGGTCAGTACGACCGGCGCGTCGGCCTGGTAGAGCAGGTCGAGGAGGTAGGCCACCTCCTCCATGGTGTCGGTTCCCTGGGTGACGACGATGCCGTCGATGCCGTCGGCGACGGCCCTGTGCAGCCGGACGGCGAGTTCGGTGATGTCGTCGATCCGCAGATGCGCTCCGGGGATCCGGCGGAAGTCCTCCACTGTGATCTCGGCGCCGTCGTCCAGGCCCGGGACCGCCGCCACGAGGTCGTCACCGGTGAGGCGCGGAGCCACCCCCGCAGCGTCACTCGCGGACGGTGTCATGGCGATCGTGCCGCCCAGGGTGATGACCAGGACGCGGCGGCGGGCGGTGCTGTCGAGGGCCACGTGGGGCCTTTCTTGCGCGGTGGGTGGACACGGTGAAGGCCAGCCTTCCCCCGCTCACCGCCCGGGGGCAAGCGAGCCTTGCCCGTCGAGGTCGGCGCCATGTGACCGCCACCCCGGGAGCCTGGCGGTCGTCCGCTCGGACGGCGTGCCCGCCGGAGTCAGCGCTCCGATGCCGCGGGGCTCTCTCGCCGCGGGGTGAGCCGTAGTCGCGCCGCCAGCAGCGGTCCCTGCTGGTCCCGGTCTTCCTCCTGCGCCTCGCAGAGGTCCTCGAGTGTGTGCAGCATGGCTTCGACGTCGTCGGGGACGCCGAGCAGCTCGGCGGTGATCCCACCCGTCAGCGGCAGCGGGCGCTGCCCTGCGGCGGTGCCGGCGTCAGTGGTGTCGAAGGCCTGCGAGGAGGCCGGCTCGGGGCCACGGGACGGGGCCGTCCAGGTGCCGTCGGCGTGGTGTGCGGCCACGGACCAGGTGTTCTCCGCCGTGAGGGTGGGCGGGTCCTCCCAGGCGTTGCCGGCACGGGTGTGCCCGCGGCCGGTGTGGGTCGGACAGACGGCCTCAAGCGCGTCGAGCACCGCATCCGCCGCTTCCTGGGGGCCGTCCGACAGTCGTACGAGCACATGACCGGGTGCGAGCGGAAGCCCCATCGTTTCCTCCCGGGGTGATGGCGTCACGCGGCCTGGAGTTCCTTCGCCGCGTCCTTCGAGAGGCTGACCCGGACCAGGGCGGCGGCCAGCTTGGCGTGGTCCTTCGGCGGCACCAGGCTGCCGAGGCCCTGGGGCGTGTGCGGCAGACCGAGGTCCTTCGCCGTCCCGCACGTCCGCTCGTCGAAGAACGGGCGCAGCTGCGGCCAGACCGCCTGGGCCTCCCGGCAGAAGATGCCCGCGCCGACCGGGCCGATCCGCGGAACCTCCTGCAGCAGGTCGCGCAGCGTGTCCAGGTCGCCGTCGGCCTCGTCCCGCATCCGGCGGAGGTCGCCGCGCCAGCGGTCGAGTAGCAATTGTGCTCCGTTGCCGAGGGCGGTGGCGGTGCTCTCGTCGTACCGCACGTAGTGGGCGCGGCCCAGTGCGTCCACGCGGTCCTGCCAGTCGGAGTCGGCCATCGCGCGGGGTGTCCGCAGGCCGGCCCGGAACAGCTCCCGTGCCGCGGCGGTGGCCGTGTCGGCCTTGATCCGGATCGAGCAGAGCACCGTGAGCACCAGCAACTGGTACAGCGGCGACGGTTTGTCGCGCAGCGTGATGCCGGCCTCCTCGGCGTACGTCCGGCCGTGCTCGGACAGCAGCCTGGACGTGATCGTGTCGACTGTCATTGCTCCGGCACCTCGCCTTCCGCTGTCATTGCTCCGGCACCTCGCCTTCCGCGACGGCCCCACAGTGCTGCGACTTCCCCGAATCGGCGCCGTCACGCCGAACGTGTCGGACGATCCCGGCGGGGTAGGCGCCGGAGCGAGCCGGGAGGAGGAACGGCCCGCTTCCCGGGCTGCGCGACGGCAAACGGCCGACCGACGTCATCCGCGAGCGAGGCACGCCACCATGACCACCACCGACATCCGCGTGAGCGGCCGGACCGTCGAGATCAAACGGGCCGACAAGGAGCTCTTCCCCGACGACGGGATCACCAAGGCGGACCTCGCCGACTACTACCGCCGGGCCGGCCGGCGCATCCTGCCGCAGCTGCGCGGACGCCCGCTGATGCTGGAGCGCCACCCGGACGGCATCGACGACGGGCGCTTCATGCAGAAGGACACCCCCGACTACTTCCCGGACTGGATCCACCGCGCCGAGCTGCCCAAGGAGGGCGGCACCGTCGAATACCCGGTCTGCGACGACCTGGCCACGCTGCTCTACCTGGCCGACCAGGCGTGCATCACCCCGCACCGCTGGCTGTCCAGGACCGACAAACCCGACCACCCCGACCGGCTGGTCCTCGACCTCGACCCTCCCGGCCAGGACTTCGAACCGGTCCGGCAGGCCGCAGCCCAGCTGCACGAGCTGCTCGACGAACTCGACCTGCCCGCCGCCCTGATGACCACCGGCTCCCGAGGCCTGCACGTGCTGGTCCCGCTCGACCGCCGCGCCCCCTTCGACGACGTCCGCGCCTTCGCCCACGACCTCGCCGACCTGCTCGCCGCCCGGCACCCGGACGAGCTCACCACCGCCGCACGCAAACAGGCCCGCAAGGGCCGCCTCTACCTCGACGTCCAACGCAACGCCTACGCCCAGACCGCCGTCACCCCCTACGCCGTCCGCGCCCTGCCCGGCGCCCCGATCGCCACCCCGCTGAGCTGGAGCGAACTGGACGACCCCGACCTCACCGCGCAACGCTGGACCATCGCCACCATCGGCGAACGCCTGGACGGCGACGACCCCTGGGAGCAGGAGCTGCGCCGCGGCCGCTCCCTGACGGCAGCCGCCCGGAGGCTGGGGAAGCTCTGAGCCTTGCGGGGGCTGCGGGTGCGGAGTGGTCGGACGTGATTCCGGGTCCGGCGTAGTCGGACGTGCAGACGTACCACGTCGGCGTCCGTGGGGGTGGCAAACCGGACCGGGACCGTGGCCCTAAGGACAGCAGGCAGCCCGACCGCCACCCGTCACCCGTTCAGCCGGGACACCAGTGCGGGCAGGTCGGCGACGGAGTCGAGGAGGTGGTCGGGAGCGTCATCGGCCTCCCGCAGCGCGCGCTCCTGGTACTTGCCCGTCTTCACCAGGACACCGGTGATCCCGCAGCGCTGCGCCGCGAGCACGTCGGACTCGAGGTCGTCGCCCACCATCAGCGTCCGGCGGGCCTCGGTGCCCAGCCGGGCCAGCGCCTCGCCGAAGAACGCCTCGGCGGGTTTGCCGACCACCTCGGCCCGCTGACCCGAGGCCTGCTCCAGGCCGACCAGGAACGCGCCGCCGTCGAGCTGCAGGCCCCGATCGGTGCGCCAGTACAGGTTGCGGTGCATCGCCACCAGACTGGCGCCCCGCTGGAGGTGACCGTACGCGCGGTTGAGGGACCGGTAGTCGAACTCCGGGCCGGCGCCGCCGACCAGGACCACGTCCACCTCTCCGTCCTCGACATCCTCCACGTCCTCGACATCCTCGACCAGCGTCACCCCCGTCAGGTCCTCCCGGACGTCGCCGCTGTTGAGCAGCAGGCAACGAGCGCCCGGGTGGTGTTCGGCCAGATAGGACGCGGTGACCGAAGGCGCGGTCAGGACGTCGTCGAGCGAGACCGCGAAGCCGGCCTCGGCGAGGGCCGTCGCGACGGCACCCCTGGTACGAGAGGTCGTGTTGGTGAGGAGCACGAAGGGAAGGCCCTGCTCGCGCAGGTGTCGCACCGCTTCCACGGCACCGGGGAGCGGCTTCCAGGACACCGTGAGCACCCCGTCGATGTCGATCAGCACCCCGCCGACCGCTGTTCCGTCCATGGCCCGACCATAGCCCCGCCCGGGCGCTCTCGCCCCGGACGTCCTCGGACCACGGGTCGGGGAGGGGGCGTCCCGATGTTCGCGTTCCGTACCGCGGGGTGTGGGGGATCTGGGAGACTCCGGCGTGTGGCGCGGCGTGCGGCCACTGTCGTCCGGTACCAGGGGGTTTGGATGGAACCGGTGCTCTTGGTCTCCCTGGTGCTGCTGGTGCTGGTCGTCTGGCTCTCGGTGCGGGGGGTGCGCAGGCGGCTGAAGCTGGTCCGCCGGCTGACCGGACGGGAGGGCGCCGGCCCTCTTGCGGCGTCGCAGGGGGCTCCGAGTGCCGGTCCGCCGCCGGCTTTCCGGACGGTGTCGCCGGCTGACCTGCCCGCTTACCCATTGGCTGACCAGCCCGCCCACCCGCCCGCCGGGGGCAGTCTCGGGCGGTTCCGGCTGGCCGCGCGGCTGGGGCAGGGCGGCATGGGGACGGTGTACCTGGGGCGGACGCCGGGCGGGCGGCCGGTGGCGCTGAAGGTCATCAACCCCGAGCTCGCCACCGACCCCGGCTTCCGGCGCCGTTTCGCCCGGGAGGTCGAGGCCGCGCGCAAGGTCGGTGGGTTCCACACGGCTCCCGTGGTCGACGCCGATCCGTACGGCGATCCGCCGTGGTTGGCCACCGAGTACATTCCCGGTCCGTCGTTGCAGGAGGTGCTCCGGCGGCACGGTGCGGTGCCCGCGCGGACCCTGCACGCGCTGGCGGCCGGTGTCGCCGAGGCGCTGGCGGAGATCCACGCGTGCGGGGTCGTCCACCGCGACCTCAAGCCGAGCAACATCATCGTCTCCGGCACCGGGCCGCGGTTGATCGACTTCGGCATCGCCCAGCTCGCCGACGGCACCCAGCTGACCTCCACCGGGTTCGTGATCGGCACGCCCGGCTTCGTCTCGCCGGAGCAGCTCTCCGGTGCGCCGGTCACCCCGGCCGTCGACCTGTACGCGTTCGGCATGGTGCTATGCCACGCGGCCGGGGCCGCGCCGTTCCCGCAGGGCGCGTCGTTGGAGTCGGTCCTGGGCCTGCTGCCCGTGCATCTTGCCGGGATCGTCGCGCGGTGCCTCGACCACGACCCCGGGCGCCGGCCCACCGCCTCCGACGTCCTGCGGCAGCTCTCGGGGCTCCAGCCCGGGGTCGACGACTGGCTGCCGCCGCCGGTACGGACGATGGTCGAGGGACACGGCGTTCCCGAGTCCTGAGGGGCGCCCACCGAACGCGCCGCGGCGGTGTGAGGACCGGCCGGGGCCGTCCGGCTGGCGGCCGGGGGAGCAGGCGGGACGATGGAGTGGACCCCCCATCCATGGAGTGGGACCCCCATCCAGCACGCGCGGCGGGAGGAGGTGGCCGGATGGACACCGGGCATGCCGGGAACGCCGGGAACACCGCGCACGCGGTGCCGTCGGGTGTCGGTCCGCCGGGTCGGGATCCCGCGATGGAGCCCGGCGGGCTGCTGGACGTCCTGGGCGTCGCCGCCGTGGTGCTGGACGCGGAGGGGCGGATCGTCCTCTGGAGCCCGCAGGCCGAGGAACTGTTCGGCTACCCGGCCGCCGAGGCCCTCGGGCGCCCCGCCGCGCAGGTGCTGGTCGACCAGCAGCACCTGGACCTGGTGCTGGCGCTGTTCGCGAAGGTGATGGCTGGTGGCGGGGCCTGGGCGGGGGTGTTCCCGGTCCGGCACAAGGACGGGCACACGGTGCCGGCCGAGTTCCGCAACATGCGCCTGGAGGACGAGAGCGGCCGGTTCTACGCGCTCGGTCTGGCCACGGACCAGGCGACGCTGCGGCGCCTGGAACGGGACCTCGCGCTGTCGCTGCGCCTGGTGGAGCAGTCCCCGATCGGGCTGTCGCTGATGGACACCGACCTGCGCTTCATCCTGGTCAACCCGGCGCTGGAGCGCATCAACGGACTGCCCGCCGAGGACTGCCTGGGCCGCACCGTCCGGGAGGCGCTGCCGTTCCTGGACGTCGATGCGATCGAGGCGGCCATGCGGGAGGTGCTGGCCACCGGGGTGCCGCTGCTGAACCGGTTCACCACCGGGCGCACCCACGCCGACCCCGGGGTCGAGCACGCCTGGTCGGCGTCCTTCTACCGGCTGGAGGACCCCGCGCACCGGGTGATCGGCGTCGCCGTCTCGGTCGTCGACGTCACCGAGCAGCACCGGGCGGCGACCGCAGCGGCGGCGGCCCGGCGGCGCCTCACCGTGATCGCCGACGCCTCCGAGCGCATCGGCACGACCCTCGACCTCGACGTCACCGCCCGCGAGCTCGCCGACGTCCTCGTCCCGGAGTTCGCCGACATCGCGGCCGTCGACATCCTGGAGGACGTCCTCACCGACAGCCCGCCCACGGGGGACCGGAGCAGTCCGGCCCTGTTCCGCGCCCTCGCCGTCAAGGCCGCCCACCCCACGCCCGCGCTCGAGGCCGCCGATCCCGTCGGGCAGATCGCCCGCTACGACGCGACGCGCCTGGTCACCCGCTGTGCCCGTACCGGCCGCCCGATCCTGCTGGCCCGGGTCACCGATCGCGACCTGCCGCGCATCGCCCGCGACGAGGAGGCCGTCGAACTGCTCGGCCGAGCCGGCCTGCACTCCTACCTGGCCGTGCCGCTGCGCGCCCGCGGGCAGGTGCTGGGTGCGCTTGACCTCAAGCGCACCCGCAACGAGCAGCCGTTCGACCACGACGACCTGGTACTGGCCGGTGAACTCGCCGCCCGCGCCGCCGTCGCGATCGACAACGCCCGCTGGTACCAGCGCCAGCGCCACGCCGCGGTCGCCCTCCAGCGGCACCTGCTGCCCGGCCCGCCCCCGCAGTCGCCCGGGCTCGAGGTCGCCTACCGCTACCAGCCGGCCTCCGGCGTCGGCGAGGTCGGCGGCGACTGGTTCGACGTCATCCCGCTGACCGCCGACCGGACCGCGCTGGTCGTCGGCGACGTGATGGGCAGCGGCATCAACGCCGCCGCCACGATGGGCCAACTCCGCATCGCCGCAAGGACGCTGGCCGGTCTCAACCTGGAGCCGGCCGCGGTGCTGACCCACCTCGACGGCATCGCCGCCGGTCTCGGGGAGTCCATCGCCACCTGCGTCTACGCCCTCTACGACCCCCGCCACCACCGCTGCCGCATCGCCACCGCCGGCCACCTGCCGCCGGTCCACACCCACCCGGGCCGCCCGCCGGCCCTGCTCGAACTGCCCACCGGCGCACCCCTGGGAGTCGGCGGCATCGACTTCCAGGACACCCCGGTCGACCTCGCGACCGGCGACGAACTCGTCTTCTACACCGACGGACTGGTGGAGACCCGCGACCACGACATCGACCTCCGGCTCGCGGCCCTCACCGACCTCCTCGGCAGGCCCCGCAGCTCCCCGGAGGAGACCTGCGACCTCCTCCTCGGCGCCCTGTACCACCAGGGCGGCAACGACGACGTCGCCCTGCTCGTCGCCCGCGTCCGGTCGCGCTCGTACGCGGCCGGGCCTGCACACCTGTGACGTGGGGCGCCGGCTCCGGGCGGTCAGTCCTCCGCCGTGTCCGTTGCCGTCTCCGTCACCGTCTCCGTCGACGAGGTCATGGCGGCTGCAAGGTCCAGGACGAGGGCACTCCAGCCGAAGGACCGCGCGCCGTGCCCGGCGGCGTCCTCCGGGCCGTAGCACTCCCGGGTGCCCGGGGCCGCCACGAGCGCGCAGCTGCGCGCCGCGAGCGTGTCGGCCTCCGCGCGGTAGCCGCGCCGGCGCAGGCCCCAGTACAGGTACCAGTTGCTCGCCCTGGTGTTCGCCGTGTGGCGGCGGACGGAGGGGACGCTCGCGGTGGAGACGGTCGCGGGTGGGCGCCGCGAGGTCTTCTACTGGTGCGCGGTCATGGCCACCTTCGCCCTCGGCACGGCCGTCGGTGATCTGACCGCGGCCACCCTGGGGTGGGGCTACCTGGCCTCGGGGCAACTGTTCGCGGGCCTGATCGCCGTGCCCGCACTCGCTCACCGGTTCTCCGGGCTGTCGCCGGTCCTGACCTTCTGGTGGGCCTACGTCCTGACCCGCCCGCTCGGCGCCTGCTTCGCCGACTGGGCCGGTGTGAGCCGTGAACGC
Source organism: Kitasatospora sp. NPDC023120 (assembly GCF_055560835.1). Classification (NCBI taxonomy): domain Bacteria; kingdom Bacillati; phylum Actinomycetota; class Actinomycetes; order Kitasatosporales; family Streptomycetaceae; genus Kitasatospora; species Kitasatospora sp. NPDC023120. The sequence goes on from NZ_JBVHHY010000023.1 coordinate 20,523, forward strand.
GGGGGACTGGACCTCGGCACCGGTCCGGTGAGCCTCGTCCTCGCGGTGGTGATCGTGGCGGCGGTGGCATGGCTGGGCGCCGCCGACCGCCGGGCGGGTCGGGCCTCGGCCTGACGCACCCGCCCGCGGGTGGCCTTCGGCCCGCCGACCCGCGCGTCCCGGTGTCAGGCCGTGGTGCGGGCCTGCCAGTAGCCGAACTCCTGGAGCGGGTCGCCGATGAGGTTCCACGGCCAGGCGGTGACGGTGTTGCCGATCCGGCGGAACGCGTCGCCGGCCTCGCCCTGGCGGCCCGCCTGGACCAGGGCGAAGGCGAGCAGGTTGAGGTCGGCCGCGGCCGCCGCGTGTTCGAGGCCGTCGGGCCCGGACCACGCGCGCAGGGCGGTGTCGAGCGCGGTGACCGCCCGGTGGTGCGTCCACTGGCGGCGCACCAGCAGGGCCTCGACGCCGCCCCCGGCGGTCGTGCGGGCGTGTTCGTCCACCAGTGCCGTCAGTTCCACCCCGGCGGTCGGCGCGGTCGGCGGAGCCGAGGCGCGGACGGTGTCCACGAAGTTGAGCTGGGCGCTGCGGGACCCGCACTCCTCCGGTGACAGGTAGCGCAGCATCTGCAGGTGGGCCTCGCGGTTCCACGGGTCGCGTGCGGTGACCTCGTGCCAGACGGCGACCACGTCGCGGGATTCGGCACGCATCAGACGCAGAATTCCGAGAATCACCACCCAGGGCGTCGGATCATCGGGCAGGAGCTCGGCGGCGCGGTAGCAGTTGTCGGCAGCCGCGCGGGGATCTTCCATCCGTCCCGCATGCCGGCCGCGGAAGAGTTCGACCCACGCCTCGAAAATCAGCGCGTCCGCATTCTGGACGCGACGCATCCGCCAGTTGTGCGCGAGCGAGGAAGGCGCGGCGGCCTCGGCGAGTACGGCGAAACGGTGCGCGCGCCGGTCCCAGTCCGCGCCGGTCTCCCGCAGCAGCCGTTCGACCTGGTCCGCCTGGATGGAGCTCTGACCAGGCAGTCCCGGGGACTTGAGCTGGCGCCGCACACGGCCGAGTTCGACGTCGTCGAGCTCGGGGAGCAGGTTCGGGCCGGAGGAGCGAATTCTTCGGAAGAGCGACACGGAGCGCAGCCTAGGGCCCAGGGCGATTTTCGGACAGCCCCCGGAATGAAACGTTCTGGTTCCGGTTTATCCGGTGAACCTACCGCTCCGTATGGCGATCTTGATCAATTGATCGATGCGTAATACCTGAAAGGTGTCTGCGGCGGTTTCCCTCGGCGTGGCATTGGGAGCGCTCCCAATCGTGAGGGATCGTCAATCCCCATAGACGGTGCCGGGCGGGTCGTCCGGACATCGAGGGCATTGCTGCCGATCATGGTCACGGCGGCCGGGTGGCCGCCGGCCCGTACCCGAAGGACGACCACATGCCGCTCCCCTCGACCGATCCGCACCCCGGCTCCGCCCCGGCCGACCCCACCGCCCCGAAGGCCCGCATCTACGCGATGCTCGACACGGACGGAGACGGTGTCGCCTCCCGGCACGACTACTTCGTCCGGATCGATCGCGCCCAGCGCGCGACCGGACGCGGCGACGACGACCCCCTGGTCGCCGCCGCGCGCGCCGCGGGCGAACGGGCCTGGGCCGCGATGGATGCCAACGGCGACGGCGTGATGACCTACCAGGAGTACGAGGCCTGGGTGGACGCCGAGAAGTTCGACACCGTCTGCCAGTACGCGCTCGGCGCCCTGTTCGACCTCGCCGATGCCGACGGGGACGGTGCCCTGGACCGCGCGCAGTTCACCATGCTGCGCCAGGCGCTGGGCAACCGCGCCGACAACGCCGACGCGGCGTTCGACGCGCTGGACGGCGACGGCGACGGACGCGTCGGCCGCCAGGCGTACCTGGCCTCGATCCGCGCCTACGTCACGGGCGAGGACTCCCCGATGGGCGACGCGCTGTACTGACCGCCCTCGCCCGGGCCGGGTACCGCCCTCGCCCGGGCCGGGCATCGGCCCGGCCCGGGGGGGTGCCTCTATGTCCTTCGTCAAGGCTGCGCGGGTCATGCGGGCACGGTTTCGGGGGTGCGGGTCTCGTAGAGGGTGCCGTCGCGGAGCATGGCGAACAGGACGCTGATGCGTTGGCGGGCGAGGCGGAGGAGGGCCTGGGTGTGGGTTTTGCCGCGGTCTCGCTGCCGGTCGTAGTAGGCCCGGGAGTCGGGGTCGTGGAGGGCGGCGAACGCGGAGAGGAACATGGCCCGTTTCAGGAGCCGGTTGCCGGTTCTGGGGGCGTGTTCGCCGTGGATGGAGGACCCGGAGGACTTCGTCGCCGGCGCGAGGCCGGCGTAGGAGGCCAGGTGGGCGGCGGTGGGGAAGGTGGTGCCGTCGCCGACGGTGACCAGAAGGGTGGCGGCGGTCCTGACCCCGACTCCGGGCATCGAGGTCAGGACCTCGGAAAGAGGGTGGGCCGCCAGCAGCTCGCCGATCTGGGCCTCGACGGCTTGCCGCTGTTCGTGGACGGCGGCGAGCGAGCGGGCCAGGGAGGGCACCACCGTGTCGAGCGTGGTGGTGCCGGGGACGACGACGGTCTGCTCGTCGAGCGCGTTGAAGATCTCGTCGACCAGGCGTTCGGCCATGCGCGGGGCTTTGGGCCGTATCAGGGTCACGAGTCTTCGTCGGCCGGCTTTGCGCAGGGCGGCCGGGGAGCCGTGCTGTTCGAGCAGGTGGGTGACGGCGGGGTGGTCCAGGCGTGGGCCGAGGACGCGTTCGAGGGAGGGGTGGAACTGGGTGAGCAGGCCGCGCAGGCGGTTGCTGGTGCGGGTGGCCTCGGCGGCGAGGTCCTGGTCGAAGCCGGTCAGGACGGTGAGCTGGGCTGCGGTCTCGTCGGCGAGTTCGAGGGCGCGCAGGGTGTGGGGCATGGTGCGGGCGGCGTCCGCGATCACGTGGGCGTCGCGGGCGTCGGTCTTGGCCTCGCCGGGGTAGAGGTCGGCGATGCGGCGCATCGCCAGGCCGGGCAGGTAGGCGACCTCGCAGCCGGCGTCACGGGCTACCGTGAGCGGCAGTGCGCCGATCGAGGCGGGCTGGTCGACGATGACCAGGACACGGCCGAACTTGGCGGTGAGTTTGTCGAAGACGGCCCGCAGTTTCGGCTCGCTGTTGGGCAGCCGCTTGTCGAACACGGTCTTGCCGCCGACTGTCAGGCCGTGGCCGTGGTGGTGGCCCTTGCCGACGTCCAGGCCGAGGAAGACCGCGATGTCACTTGTGTCGAACACCGAACCCCCCGAAGGTCGTTCATCGTCCCGGCCTCGCCCGTCGGCACCGTTCGCGCGCATCCACGTTACGCAGACCCGGCACCTTCGGTGGCCGGGCGTTGCGCTCGGCCGGATGCCGGTCAGGCCTCTCATCAGCGGTCATACGGTGCTCCGGGCCGCGGTGACACCACCCCCCAGGTCATGCGATCGACAGGGGGCAACAGTCATGCCGGGCCCGGAGGCCAGGAGCCCCGTTTCAGGGCCACGAAGAAGGTAACGGGGCGTCAGGCGAGCGGCTTGTCGACAACGGCCTTGGTGTGGCTGAAGGTGTCGATCGAGTACTCGCCGTGGTAGCGGCCCATGCCGCTCTCGCCGACGCCGCCGAACGGCAGCTCGGGCATCGCCAGGTGCGAGACCGGCAGGCCGAAGGTGAGTGCGCCGGAGGAGGTCTCCTCGGCGAGCCGCCGCTTGGTGTCGGCGGACTCGGTGAAGGCGTACAGGGCGAGCGGCTTGTCGCGCTCGTTGATGAACGCGATCGCCGCGTCGAGGTCGGGGACGGTGAGGACGGGCAGGATCGGGCCGAAGATCTCGGCCTGCATCACCGGGGCGCTCGCCGGGACGTCGGCGAGGACGGTCGGGGCGAGGTAGCGCGCGGCGCGGTCGTGCTCGCCGCCGACGACGGTCCGCCCGTCGTCGAGCAGGGCGGTGAGCCGGTCGAAGTGGCGCTCGTTGACGATCCGCCCGTAGCCGGTGCTCTCGGCCGGGTCGTCGCCGAACAACTCCCGTACGGCGTCCGCGAGTTCCTGTTCCAGTCCGGTCGCGGTGTCGCCGATGGCGAGGACGTAGTCGGGGGCGACGCAGGTCTGGCCGGCGTTGAGGAACTTGCCGCGGGCGATCCGGCGGGCGGTTTCGGCGAGGTCGGCGCCGGGCTCGACCACGACCGGGCTCTTGCCCCCGAGCTCCAGGGTGACCGGGGTCAGGTGCTTGGCGGCAGCGGTCATGACGATCCGTCCGACCGCGCCGTTGCCGGTGTAGAAGATGTGGTCGAAGCGCTGCTCCAGCAGGGCGGTGGTCTCCGGGACGGCGCCCTCGACCACCGCGACCGCCTCCTCGCCGAGGTAGCGGGGCAGCAGCTCGGCGATGGCGGCGGAGGTCGCGGGGGCGAGCTCGCTGGGCTTGACGAGGGCGGTGTTCCCGGCGGCCAGGGCGCCGACCAGCGGGGCCAGGGCGAGCTGGAGCGGGTAGTTCCAGGGCGCGATGATCAGCACCACGCCCAGCGGGTCGCGGACGACCCGGGCCTCGGCGGGCCGGAAGAACTCCGGTACGGTGGCCGGCCGCGGCGCCAGCCACTGCTCCAGGTGCGCCGTGGTGTGGTCGAGTTCGTTGATCGTGAAGCCGATCTCGGTGCGGTACGCCTCGGCGGCGCTCTTGCCGAGGTCGGTGTGCAGGGCCTGCTGGAGCACCTCGGTCTGTTCGGTGAGCAGGGTGCGCAGGGCGGCCAGCTTGTCCAGGCGCCAGGCGAGCGGCCTGGTCCGGCCGGTGGCGAATTCGGCCCGGAGGCGGGCGACCACTGAAGGAATGCTGTCGTGCATGAGGATCTCGCGGTCTCGAGGCGTTGTCGGCGCTTGACACGTGGAACTTTCACCACGTGAAGCAATGCTGACCCTAGGGATGAAAGGTTGAGTTTGTCAAGCATTATCCCGCGTTGCCGCCTTGCGGGCGATCCGGCTGTCGCACCCCTGGGCAGGGGCCTGTGGATGTGATGACATAGTCATGTCAAATCGGCTCGATCGAAGGGGAAGCCCATGCTGCTCCGTGTGCTGGCCGCCGCGACCGCCGTCGCCGCCGCATCGTTGTCCGGCCCGTCGGCCTTCGGCATCGACTCGCTCCCGACCCCGCCCGACCGGATCGTCATCGACGTCGCGACGGTCAACGGCTCCGGCTGTCCGACCGGAACGGCCGCCGTGGCCGTCTCCCCGGACAACACCGCCTTCACCGTCACCTACAGCGACTACCTCGCCCAGGTGGGGGTGGGGTCGAAGCCGACCGACTTCCGCAAGAACTGCCAGCTCAACCTGCGGGTGCACGTCCCCCAGGGCTTCACCTACGCGATCGCCTCCGCCGACTACCGCGGCTTCGCCCACCTGGAGAAGGGCGCGAGCGGGATCGAACGGGCCAACTACTACTTCCAGGGCCAGCCCCAGACCGCCTACCGGGCCCACCGCTTCGACGGTCCGCGCGACGACAACTGGCAGGCGACGGACACCGTCGACGTCGCCGCCCTGGTCTGGGCCCCCTGTGGGGAGGAGCGCAACTTCAACATCAACACCGAACTGCGGGTCGCGGCCGGCAGCTCGGACCCCACCCGGACCACCAGCTTCATGACGATGGACTCGACCGACGGCAACATCAGGACCGTCTACCACCTCGCCTGGAAGCAGTGCCCCGAGCTCCGCTGACCGTCGGAGGGACAGCGGACGCCCGGGGAGGCACGCGGTCGACGCAGACCGCGTGCCTCCCCGGGCGGTGGGATCAGGAGCCGTTGCCCTGCTCCGGGGCGCGGTGCCCGGCCGAGGCCTGCTCCTGGAGCAGCGCGGCGACCTGGTTGACGTCGTCGAAGATGCGGATGACGTCATTGATGTCGGTGGCCGAGGCGCCGTTCACGCCGACGAAGAAGAGGTGCAGACAGCCGTCGTCCGTCTCCAGGTAGCCCGCCAGGTTCTCGGCGTTGTAGGCGATCCGCTGGTTGAGGTCGTCGGTGCCGACGATGGTGCCGGGCTTGGCGAAGACCTTGCCCTTGGCCGGGCAGTCGGTGGCGCAGGAGATCGCGAGCGAACCGTCGACGCCGAGGATCGGCAGGGCGTGGCGGAAGGCGTCCGCGTCGGGGGTGTGCAGCCAGTAGGCGAGGAGCTGGTCGAGGCCGATCGGGGTGACGCGGTCCTGGAAGACGCCGCCGCGTCCGTCGGCGAGCTGGAACTGGGTCGGGTCGACGTGCGCCACGTCGGTGAGGAAGTCGTGCTCGACGCCGAAGCCGTCGAGGCAGTCCGTGCTCCCGCGGGTGACGGCCATGTTGCACAGGGCCAGGTTGGCGCCGAGGTTGTGGCTGACCTTCAGGATCAGCTTGGCGTACTGGCTGTACGGCGGGGAGACGTACGCGGCGACCTGCGGGTCTCCGGCGTAGGAGGCCGGCAGCTTGCCGTCCGGGTTCGGGCCGGTCGGGTCGGCGGTGACGGTGACGCCGGCCCGGGCGAGCGCCTCGATCAGCGCGGTGCGGCCGAAGGCGTTCGGGTCCCGGACGTTGGAGATGCGCAGGACGGGCTGCGCGTCGGCGGCGATGGTGCCGCTGAGGGCGATCTGCGTGCCGTCGGGGGAGGCGGAGACCCGGATGTCCGTCGTGCCGCCGGCCGCCACCGTCTGCACGGTGGAGGAGACCTGGTACGGCGCGACCTGCGGGCGCCAGGTGAGCTGGGCGGTCTGGCCGGGGGCGGTGGGGGTGGTGAGCAGGTCGATGACGTTGTCGTTGATGATGAGCGGGGTGGGTTGCGGGTCCAGCGCCGGGGGCGTGAACAGCCTCGGGTCGACCACGACGTCGCCGTCGACCCGCGTGATGCCCGCGTCCCGGACCTGCCGGGCGATCGTGTCCAGGCCGGCCAGCGGGTCCTCGGGCGTGAGGGTGGCGCCAGGCAGGTCGTTGGCGCTGGTGTGGTCGATGGACGTGTAGTCGACCGTCCCGTCGGGCCTGGTCCGGCCGCCCATCGTGAGGTCGCCCTGGGCGACGAGCGCGAGGTTGCCGTCGAGGGTCGAGCCGGTGCGCGTGCCGGTGGCGAAGAGGGGGGTCGTGAAGCGGTGGTCCGGGCCGAGGGTGTGCCAGGCTCCCGAGATGGTGACGAGCTTGACGGTCGAGCCGGGGACGAAGAACTGGTTCGCGAACCGGGAGTGGAACACCTGGCCGGTCGCGGGGTCGGTCTCCAGCACGCCCCACTGCGCGTGCTCGTAGCCCGGCTTGTGCATGATCGCCTCGATGGCGGGCCCGAGGTCGTCGCCGTGCGCCGCCGCCGGGGGTGCGGCGGTCGTGCCCGCCACGGCGGCCAGCGTCGCGCCGGCGGCGGCCCAGGCCGGCAGGCGGCCGCGGATCGTTCGTCTCATGTGTGCGTCCCGTCGTCATCGCTGGGGTTCGGCAGTCCCGGCGCAGGCTGGTGTGGACCGGCTGCTCATGGGGCGGATCGTAGGAACCCGAGCGGCGTACTTTCCGGTACCCGTCGGCGTGCTGACGGCGCGTGGCGGGAAAGTCCACCGGTCAGCCGATCGACGGCGGTGGTGGCGGGTGTGGGAAGGGCTCAGCCGGTGCGGGTGAGCCGGTAGTGCCGCAGCCCTTGCGCAACGCGAGGAAACTGCGGCTGTGCGAGGTCCAGCGCTCCGCCTCGGCGAGGCCCGCGGCCCGGGCCCGCCGCAGGGTGGCGGCCGTGCCGAGCCGGGCCCAGGGGAAGGGCGGGCCGAGCCGGCCGTCCGGCCCTTCCACCCGGACGACGGTGCGTTCGTCCACCTCCTCCGGCTCCACCTCCACCAGCAGCAGCCCGTTCGGTTCGACGAGCTCGGCGCCCCGGCGGAGCAGGGCGCCGGGGTCGCCGCCGATGCCGAGGTTGCCGTCGGCGAGCAGCGCGGCGCCCCAGCGGCCCTCGGCGGGCAGGCGGTCGAAGACCGAGCGGCAGAGCGCCGGCCCGCCGAGGTGCCGGGTCCTGGCCACCGCGGCGCCGGTGACGTCGACCCCGAGCGCCGGGACGCCGAGGGCCAGCAGGGCGGCGACCAGGCGGCCGGGCCCGCAGCCGAGGTCCACCACCGGCGCGTTCAGCCGCAGGCAGCGCCGCAGCAGGCTGTGGTCGCTCCCGGCGGCGGGTGAGCACCAGCGTTCGACATCGAGGGGGATGCGAGTCCCGTCTTCCCGGCGCAGCCACAGTGGGCCGCGCCCGGCGCGGACGGCCTCGGCGAACGGATCGTCCACCCAGGCGGCAGCCGGGGCGGTCATCCCCCCGTCTCCGACGCGGCGCCGATCGAGCGCAGGCACGCGGCGAACGCGGTCTGCGGCGCCGCAGCGGCGACCTGTCGCGCGTCGAGGATGGTGTCCACGTCGGTGACCAAGGGGAGATGGTGGACCGTCAAACCGGCGAGGGTGAGGCGGTCGAGCAGCGCACGCCCGGTGTCGGGCGTGGACATCGGTACGCCCAGCAGCAGCCGCCCGGCGAGGTGTTCGGTGGGACGCGCCAGACCGAGGGCCCAGAAGCCGCCGTCGGCCGCGGGTCCGTACCAGGCGTCGACGCCCGTGCGGTGGGCCGCGGACAGCGGTTCGGCCAGCGTACCGGCCTCCAGCTGCGGGGTGTCCATCCCGACCAGCAGGGCGGGCGCTCGCGGGGCCACCCGGGCGGCGTGCGCGAAGGCGGCGGCGAGGCGTGCGTCGAGCCCGCCCGCGCACTGCGGCACGACCTCCCATCCCGGGGGCAGCCACCCGCCCGGTTCGCCGTCCAGCACCAGCAGCCGCCGCCCGGCCGGCATCCGGTCGAGGGCGGCGAGGGTGTCGACGAGTGCGGCTTCCGCGATGGCCGCCGCCTGCTCGGGGGTGCAGGGCGGGGTGAGGCGGGTCTTCACCCGCCCCGGGACCGGGGACTTCGCGATGACCAGCAGGGTGGGCGGCGGTGCGGCCAGGACGGCCCGCATGTCCCGTACGGCCTGCCGGGTGCCGCGCAGCGTCCCGGTCACCTTGGAGCGCCCGGCACGCGGCAGATAGTCGACGGGCGTCTCGGCGATGCGCATCCCGGCCGCGGAGGCGGCGAGCACCATCTCCAGCGGGTAGCCGGAGCGGCGGTCGCCCAGCCCGAGCGCGAGCAGCCGTTCCCGGCGCGCGGCGCGCATCGGACCCAGGTCGTGCAGCGGCGCGCCGGTACGGGCGCGCAGGCGCCGGGCGAGCACCGCATTGGCGAGCCGGGCGTGTGGCGGCCACGCACCGGGGGTCGCGGGGCGGCGTCGGCCGAGCACGAGGTCCGCCGCACCTGTCGCGACCGGTGCGGCGACCCTCGGCAGCTGGGCCGGGTCGAGCGAGCCGTCGCAGTCCAGGAAGCAGACCAGCTCGGCGGTCGCGGCGAGCAGCCCGGCATGGCAGGCGGCGCCGAAACCGCGCCGGCTCTCCTCGACGACGGTGGCGCCCAGCGAGCGGGCCAGTTCCGCCGAGCCGTCCCGCGAGCCGTTGTCCACCACGATCGCCCGCCATCCGTCGGGGATGCGTCCGAGCACCCACGGGAGGGCCTCGGCCTCGTCGAGGCAGGGCAGGACGACGTCAGCAACAGGGGGAGGGATCACGCCGGTCACGCTAACCGTGGTCCGGTCCGGCGAAGCCGAACCGCGCCCTTACGGAAGTGCGACATCCGGGCACCGGTGGCCCGTCCGGGGGATCTTACGGAACCCGGACGTCGGACCGGGCGTGGCGCTCGGCAGCGGCCGCGGCTCGTATCCTCGGCGGGGTGAACGAGAGCCCTGCCACCCCCGGACCGGCGCGCCCCCACCGCATCCTGGTGATCGACGACGATCCGACCGTCGCCGAGGTCGTCGTCGGCTACCTCACCCGGGCGGGCCACCGGGTCGACCGCGCCGCCGACGGCGACCGGGGTCTCGCCCTGGCCCGTGCCCGCCGCCCGGACCTGGTGGTCCTGGACCTGATGCTCCCCGGCATCGACGGCCTGGAGATCCTGCGCAGGCTGCGCGCCTCCGCGGGCGGCGCCGAGCTGCCGGTCGTCATGCTCACCGCCAAGGGCGACGAGAACGACCGCATCCTCGGCCTCGAACTGGGCGCGGACGACTACGTCACCAAGCCCTTCAGCCCCCGGGAACTCGTCCTGCGGGTCCAGTCCGTGCTGCGCCGCTCCCGGGCCGCCGCACCCGCTTCGCCGCCCGGTGGACCGGTGGTCTCCGGTGACGTCGCGCTCGACGCGCAGGCCCGCCGCGCCCACCGCGGTGGGCGTGAACTGATGCTGACCCTGCGGGAGTTCGACCTCCTGGCGTTCCTCCTCGGACACCCGCACACGGTCTTCTCCCGCCAGGAGCTGATGGAACGCGTGTGGGGCTGGGAATTCGGCGACCTGTCCACCGTCACCGTCCACATCCGTCGACTGCGGGAGAAGATCGAGGACGACCCGGCCGCGCCGGTACTGATCACCACGGTCTGGGGTGCCGGCTACCGCTACGACCCGGCGGCAGTCCAGGGCGGTGGCCCGGCGGCGGGCCCGGCGGGTGGCCCGGCGTGAAGGACCTGTTGCTGATCGCCCTGTTCGCCGCGCTGGGAGCCGGCGGGGCCGGCCTGATCGGCTGGGCGGCCGTCCGGTGGTTGCGGCGGCGCTCGCTCTCGCTGGCGCTGTTCTGCGTCGCCGCCGTCACCGTACTCGCGGTCACCTCCGGGACCTTCGCCGTCGCCCAGGCGATGTTCCTGTCCGGGCACGACCTCGGCGTGGTGATCACGGTGCTCGGAATGGCCTCGGTGGTGTCGCTGGCGACCGCCGCGCTGCTCGGCCGCCAGGTGGTGGCCGGGAGCAGGGCACTGACCGAGGCGGCCCGGACCGTCGGCAGCGACACCGGGTTCACCGCGCCGGAGCATCCGCTCGGCCTGGAACTGGCCCAGCTCAGCGAGGAACTCGCCGCCACCAGCGCCCGGCTCGCCGTGTCCAGGGCCCGCGCGCAGGCCCTGGACACCTCCCGCCGGGAGCTGATCGCCTGGATCTCGCACGACCTGCGCACCCCGCTGGCGGGACTGCGCGCCATGGCGGAGGCGCTCGAGGACGGCGTCGCCGAGGACCCGCAGCGGTACCTGCGACGGATGCGGACCGAGGTCGAGCGGCTCACCGGGATGGTGGACGACCTCTTCGAGCTCTCGCGCATCCAGGCGGGAGCGCTGTCCCTGTCGTTGTCCCGGGTGTCCGTCTACGACCTCGTCGACGACGCGCTCGCCGGCGCCCACCCGCTGGCCCGGCAACGCGGTGTCCGGCTGGAGGGCCGGCGGGTCGACGCCGAGCCCGTCGAGGTGGACGGTGGCGAGATCACCCGGGTGCTCGGAAACCTGCTGGTCAACGCCATCCGCTCGACTCCCGAGGACGGGGTGGTCGCGGTGTCCGCCCGCCGGGAGGCCGACGAGGTGGTGCTCTCGGTCACCGACGGCTGCGGTGGCATCCCGGAGCAGGACCTGCCCCGGGTGTTCGAAACGGGGTGGCGGGGCAGTGCCGCCCGCACGCCCCGGTCGGCCGACCAGGAGGATCCGCGGCAGCGGGGCGAGGGCGGGGACAGCGGTGCCGGGCTCGGGCTCGCCATCGTCCGCGGCATCGTCGAGGCGCACGCCGGGCGCGCCAGGGTGCGCAACGTCGCCGGAGGCTGCTGCTTCGAGATCGTCCTCCCCGCCGCGCGGACCTGAGTTCAGGCGCGCAGGGGCGCCGCCGCGAACTCCGCCATTCCCCTGGCGAAGGGGACCCTGGCACGCCAGCCGAGCTCTTCGCGGAGACGGGAGGAGTCCGCCGTGATGTGCCGGACGTCGCCGAGCCGGTACTCGCCGGTCACCACCGGAGGCGGACCGCTGTGAGCGGAGGCCAGCGCTCGGGCCATCTCCCCGATCGTGTGCACCTCGCCGCTGCCCACGTTGTAGGCCCGGGCGCCGCCCGCCGGCCGGTCGCCGACCGCCTCGAGGGCGGCGAGGTTGGCGGCGGCGACGTCCTCGACGTGGACGAAATCCCGGCGCTGACCGCCGTCCTCGAACACCCGGGGCGACGCACCCCGGGCCACGGCGGAGCGGAACAGCGAGGCCACCCCGGCGTACGGGGTGTCCCGCGGCATCCCCGGCCCGTAGACGTTGTGGTAGCGCAGCGTCAGAACGCGGCCTCCGCAGACACGGGCCCAGGCGCCCGCCAGGTGCTCCTGGGCGAGCTTGGTGGCCGCGTACACACTGCGCGGGTCAGCCGGCGCGTCCTCCGCGACCAGCCCGGGGCGCAGGTCGCCGCCGCACCGCGGACACGGCGGCTCGAACCGGCCGGCGTCCAGCTCGTCCGGACGGCGCGGACCGGGCGAGACGTCTCCGTGCGCCGGGCACCGGTACCGGCCCTCGCCGTAGACCACCATCGACCCGGCGAGCACGAGGTTCCGGACTCCGTGGCGCGCCATGGTGGCGAGCAGGACCGCCGTCCCCAGGTCGTTGCAGCCCGCGTAGGCGGGCGCGTCGGCGAGATCCAGTCCCAGGCCGACCATCGCCGCCTGGTGGCAGACCGCGTCCACCCCGGCCAGGGCTCGTCCGAGCGCCACGGCGTCCCGTACGTCCCCGTGCAGGAACTCCACCCCGGCCGGCAGGAGCGGTGCCGCCCCGGAGGGGTGCACCGCCGGAAGCAGCGCGTCCAGGGCGCGCACTTCGTGACCGGCCGCCACCAGTGCCCGCACGACCGCCGAACCGATGAATCCGGCACCGCCGGTGACCAGAATCCTCATGCCCGCCGACGCTACCGGCTGACGACCGCGCGGCCCGCCGCAGCGAGCAGCGTGTCATCCATCGGTAATGAGCCGACTGCCGCGCCCTCGGGCCGTGGTGCCGTGACGGTGGAGGGGGACGGCGCAGTCGCGGCCTCGATCCCGCGGTGCATCCGTGCGGGTGATGGTGTCCGCCAGTCGGGTTCGGCGTCGCAGGGCGGCTTCGCCGGTGGTGGTTGGCTGTCCGGTGGGCGTCGGTCGACCAGCTCTGACCGCGGCTGCGGGGAGGCGGCGATCGCCGGTTCCTCCGAGCTCCAGAGGATCGGTGAACCGCGCTTCCACGGTGGGGTCCGGGTCGGAGGTGGTGGATGGTCGCGGCTCGACGTGGTGGATCGTCCGGGACAGGTCGGGGGCGGCGCGCCGCCGGTACGCTGCGGCGCCTCACCCGGGCCGGTGGCAGCACCTGGCGCAGTCCGATCCGGGGGCCCTGGCTGACCTCGGTGTTCGGCCTGGTACTGCTGGTCGGTCTTCCGGTCCTCTTCGTGACCGGGGCCCTGTCCTACGCCGCGTACAACCCGGACCTCGGCCCGCTCAACGACCAGACCCCGGACAAGGGTCTGCTGGGCTTCTACCTCTTCGACTGGCCCACCAGCCCGGCCTGGCTGTACCGGCTCACCCAGGGCGTGCACGTGACCCTCGGCGTGACCCTGGTGCCGGTGGTGCTGGCCAAGCTGTGGTCGGTGATCCCGAAGCTCTTCGAGTGGCCGCCCGTCCGCAGCGGCGCCCACGCGCTGGAGCGGTTGTCGCTGCTGATGCTGGTCGGCGGGGCCGTCTTCGAGTTCGTCACCGGGATCCTCAACATCCAGCTCCACTACGTCTTCCCCGGATCCTTCTACACCCTGCACTTCTACGGCGCGTGGGTGTTCATCGCCGCCTTCGCCGTTCACGTGGCCCTCAGGCTGGGGGCGATGGTCGGCGCGCTGCGATCTCGCTCCCTGGCGCGGGAGTTGAGGACGGGCCTCGCCGACACCAGGCCCGAGCCGCCCGACCCGGCCGGCCTGGTGGCGGTCGCACCCGCCGCGCCGACGATCGCCCGGCGTGGTGCGCTCGCGCTGGTGGGCGCGGGCTCCCTGGCCCTGTTCGTGGTGACCGCGGGGCAGAGCATCGGCGGCCGGCTCCGGGTCACCGCACTGCTGGCACCGCACAACCGTGACCCGGGAGACGGTCCGAACGGCTTCCAGATCAACAAGACGGCTGCCGCGGTGGGCATCTCGGCGGCGATGGTCGGTCCGGACTGGCGGCTGGAGCTGCACGGCGCCGGGGCGGCCCGGTCACTCACCCGTGAGCAACTGCTCGCGCTGCCGCAGCAGTCGGCCTGGCTGCCGATCGCCTGCGTGGAGGGCTGGTCCACCGCGGACCAGCACTGGAGCGGACTGCGGCTCGCCGACCTCGCCGCCATGGCCGGGCTGCCCGAGGCGTCGAGCGTGCTGGTGGAGTCGGTCCAACCACCCGGCCCCTACGCCTCCGTGGTGCTGCGCGGCAACCAGATCCGCGACCCCCGCTCGCTCCTCGCCCTCGCGGTCAACGGGGCCGAGCTCTCACTCGACCACGGCTATCCCGCCCGGATCATCGTCCCCGCCAACCCCGGTGTGAACAACACCAAGTGGGTTCGCCGACTCACCTTCAGGACGTGACCGTGGCCCGATTCGCCCGCCTCACCCGCTGGTACGGCGCCGGCCCGATGCACCTGCTCGTCCTCCTCGCGTCCTTCGCGCTCGTCGGCTACGCCGTCGAGCGGCTCGTGGCCGAGCAGGCTCTCTCCGTGGCGATCTGGTTCGTCGGCGCGGCCGTCGCCCATGACCTGATCCTGCTTCCGCTGTACTCACTCGCCGATCTCTCGGCGCAGTCCGTGCTGCGCCACCGCCGTGAACGGGCCGCCGCGGTGGAATGGATCAACTACCTCCGCGTACCGGCCGTCCTGTCCGGTCTCCTGCTGATCGTCTGGTTCCCCCTCGTCCTCGATCTGTCCGAGCCCTACCCGGGCGCCACCGGGCTGTCGGAGGAGGTCTACCTCGGCCGATGGCTCGCGATCACCGGGATCCTGTTCGGCGCGGCAGCCGTCGGCCTGGCGCTCAAGCTGCGCGGTGCCCATCGCGCGGAGCGAGCCGAGCCGCGATGAGCGACGACCCCCGTGTCACCCCACCGGAGGAACGGCAGCGCGGCGTCCGCGAATCGTAAGGCTGTGGTTCGCGGAGTCCGCTGCGGCCGGCTCCTACAGTGGCCGGGACGTTCTTCCCCCGAGAGGTGGCATTGATGACGAGGCATCAGGAAGAAGCGTGGGCCGAGGTGGGCGTGATCGGCGGCTCCGGGCTGTACGCGCTGCTGGACGAGGTGACCGAGGTGCGCGTCGACACGCCGTACGGGGCGCCGAGCGACGCGCTGTTCGTGGGGGAGGTGGCCGGGCGCCGGGTCGCGTTCCTGCCCCGGCACGGGCGAGGCCACGGGCTGCCGCCGCACCGGATCAACTACCGGGCGAACCTGTGGGCGCTGCACTCGCTGGGCGTGCGGCAGGTGCTCGGGCCGTGCGCGGTGGGCGGGCTGCGGCCGGAGTACGGGCCGGGCACGCTGCTGGTGCCGGACCAGTTCGTCGACCGGACCTCCGGGCGGATGCAGACCTACTACGACGGGCTGCCGCTGCCCGACGGCTCCGTCCCCGAGGTGGTGCACGTGTCGATGGCCGACCCGTACTGCCCCGCGGGGCGGCGGGCCGCGCTGGACGCGGCGGCCGGGGCCGCCTGGGAGCCGGTGGACGGCGGCACCCTGGTGGTGATCGAGGGGCCGCGCTTCTCCACCCGTGCCGAGTCCCGCTGGTTCACCGCCAACGGCTGGTCGGTGGTCGGCATGACCGGCCACCCGGAGGCCGCGCTGGCCCGCGAACTCGGCCTCTGCTACACCTCGTTGGCACTCGTGACCGACCACGACGCCGGCGTGGAGAGCGGCGAGGGCGTCACCCAGGCCGAGGTGTTCAAGGCCTTCGCCGACAACGTCGACCGGCTGCGCACGGTGCTGTTCAAGGCGATCGGGCTGATGCCGACCGACCGCGCGTGCGTCTGCTCGCACGCCCTGGACGGCCTCACGACCGGCCTTGCCGGTGTTCCGGGTTAGGAGCGGGCCCGTGACGCCGGCAGGACAGCGGCAGGACCGTCGGATCGCCGGAGTCGCCACCGGACCGCGGGACGGCGGGGGGCAGCGCGTGCTCGCCCGCACCCTCCTGCCCTGCGTCCTCGCGGTCACCGCCCTGGTGGGGGCCCTGGCGCTGACCGTGACCGGCGGTGGAACGCTCGCCGACCGGTCGCCGCTGTACGCCTGGTACGTGCTCGACGCGGCGCTCTTCGCCCTCGCGCTGGTCCTGCTCCGGTGGGTGAGCGACCGGCACGTGACGCGGCTCGTGATGGCGGGTAGCGTCGCCGTCGCCCTGGCGGGACTGCTGGCGCCCCCGCGTACCAGCGACGACGCCTACCGGTACGTGTGGGACGGGCGGGTCCAGGCGGCCGGGGTCTCCCCGTACGCGCACACCCCGGACGACCCGGCGCTCTCCCCGTTGCGCGATGCGGGCCTGTTCCCGGCGGGGGACGGGTGTACGGGGTGGGACGAGCACCGGACGGCGGCCGGGGACTGCACCCGGATCAACCGGCCCGCCGTGCACACCGTCTACCCGCCGGTCGCACAGGCGTGGTTCCTGGTCGTGCATCCCTTCGGCGGCGGGGTGCGCGGTGCGCAGGTCGCCGGGGCGCTGCTGGCCGTCGCGACCACCGGCGTGCTGCTCGCCGTCGGCGGGCGCGGGCGGCGGGCGGCAGTGTGGGGGTGGTGTCCGGGCGTGACCGTGTGGGCGGTCAACGACGCGCACGTCGACACCCTCGGTGCGCTCCTCATGGTGGCCGGGCTGGGCTGTGCGGCCCGCCGCCGGGCGGGTGCCGGCGGCGCCCTGCTCGGCGCGGCGGTCGCGACCAAGCTGCTGCCGGCACTCGCCGTGCCGGGGGCGGTGTCCGGGCTGCTGGCCCGGCGGCCGACGAGGGACGACCTGGTGCTCGCCGCGGCGGCCCTCGCCGCGTTCGTCCTGTCCTGTCTCCCGTACGTCGCGGTCTCGGGCGTGGGCGTCCTCGGGTACCTGCCCGGGTATCTGCGGGAGGAGGGCTACGAGCAGGGGCACCTCGAGCGGTTCGGCCTGCTGCGGGCGGTGCTGCCCGACCGCTGGGTACCGTGGGCGGCCGCCGCGGTGCTCGCCGCGGTGGTGCTGTGGGTGCTGCGGCACGGGGACCCCCACCGGCCCTGGCGCGGCGCGCTCCTGGTCACCGGTTCCGCCCTGCTGCTCGTCGCGCCGAGCTACCCCTGGTACGGGCTGCTGGTGGTGGCCCTGGTCGCGCTCGACGGGCGCGCGGAGTGGCTGGCGGTGCCCGCGGCCGGCCAGGTGCTCTACCTGGTGGGTGGGGAGGACGCCCAGCGTGCCGCGTACGGGGCCGCCCTGGCCTGCGTGCTCGTCGTGCCGGTGCTGCGCAGGCTCGTGAACGCCGCACCGCTCCGGTCGACGCGCGGCGCGGCCGCGGAGATGACGAAATCCTGACGGGAGGCGGCGGCCACTGGCCGAGGGCCGGTCCGACCTGGTCGAATCGGGGCGTGACCAGAGAAATGGAACACCCCAAGGGCACCCCGGTCGGGCGGCGGGTGGTGCTGGGGCTGCTCGGCCTCGGTGCGGCGGGCGTCGCGGCCGGCCCCTACCTGCAGCGCGCGGAGTCGGCGCTGGCGGAGCGGGACCGGACCGGGCTCAGCGGGCTGCTGCCGGGGAACAACGGGTTCCGGTACTACTCGGTGGTGACCTCCGTCCCCCGGCGGGACGCGGGCGACTACACGCTCACCGTGGACGGCCTGGTGGAGCGCCCCGCCACCCACCGGCTGGCCGACCTGCAGGCGATGCCGCAGCAGCGGCTGGTCAAGGACGTCCAGTGCGTCACCGGCTGGCGGGTGCCCCACACCCCGTTCGAGGGCGTGCCGCTGGCCCACCTGCTGGACGCCGCGGGCGTGCGGAGCGGGGCGAAGGCGGTGCGCTTCAGCTGCTTCGACGGCGAGTACACCGAGAGCCTCACCCTGGAACAGGCCCGGCGGGACGACGTGCTGGTCGCGCTGCGGATGCAGGACGACCCGATCTCGCACGACCACGGCGGGCCGGTGCGGCTGTACGTCGCGCCGATGTACTTCTACAAGTCCGCGAAGTGGCTCTCGGGGATCACCGTCACCGGCTCGGTGGAGCCGGGCTACTGGGAGCAGAACGGCTATGACGTCGACGCCTGGGTCGGCCGGTCGAACGGGCGGGACGATGCACCGACGAACTGACCCGGTCCTCCGCTTCACCAGGGCCGAGCGCTGGGTGCACCGGACGACCGCCGCGCTGATGGGCGTCTGCCTGGCGACGGCGGCCTGCCTCTACCTCGCGCCGCTCGCCCGACTGGTCGGCAACCGACCGCTGGTCGTCACCGCGCACGTGTGGTGCGGCCTGGCGCTGCCGGTGCCGTTGCTGCTCGGGCTCGCCTCCCGTGCGCTGCGGTCGGACGCCGCCCGGCTGAGCCGGTTCACCCCGGCGGACTGGGCGTGGCTGCGGGCCGTGCGGCGGCGCTCCTGGGACCGTCCGGCCGGCAAGTTCAACGCCGGGCAGAAGCTGTACGCGCAGTGGACGCTCGGGTCGATGCTGGTGATCGTCGGCACCGGGCTGCTGATGTGGCTCACCCACCTCGCCCCGCCGTCCTGGCGCACCGGCGCGACCTTCGTCCACGACTGGCTGGCCGCCGCCATCGCGGTGGTGGTCGCCGGGCACGTCCGGATGGCCTGGCGGGACCCGGAGGCGCGGCTGGGGATGCGGACCGGGCTGGTGGAGCGGGACTGGGCCGAGCGGGAGCACCCGCAGTGGCAGGCCGCCCGCACCCCGCCGCCGGTGGACACCGCCGGGGCCGGAGACCAGGGGGTGAAACCCGGGAGCGCCTCCGGTCCCGAATGCCGCGGAGCGTCACAGGTCGAAGGTGGCCACCACGGGTGAGTGGTCGGACGGGTTGCCGTGGGCGGCCGCCGGGTGGGCCGCCAGGACGTTCGGCAGCTTGTCGACGGTGGTGGAGACCGTCCGGAACTTGGCGAGCAGCGAGTGGCTGATCAGGATGTGGTCGATCAGCTCGTGCTGGCCCTCGAAGACGCGGGAGAACCCGCCCTGCTCGAGGATCTTCGGCGCCAGGTTCCACAGCCGCTCGGCGTCGCCCGGGTCGGGGCGCTTGAACCCGCCGGTGCCCATCTGGGAACCGGGCGGGCCGTAGAGGATCTGGGTGGTGGCGGCCTGCCACTCGTCGTTGAGGTCGCCGAGCACGATGACGTCGTGGTTCCGGCCGTCACCCTGGAGCAGGTCGTCGGCCAGGGCGCGCATGGTGACGGCCTCGGCGGTGCGGCGGAACAGCGCGTACGCCTCGTAACGGGCGCGTAGGCGCTCGTCGGTGGTGTCGTGCGACTTGTCCGGGAAGGTCAGCAGCTTCGACTTGAGGTGGCAGACGGCCACCTGGAGGCTCTTGCCGGGGGCCGGCTCCACCCGTACGGCCAGGCCGCCGCGCCCCATCTCGCCGGTCGGGCTGCCGGGGACGCCGTCGTCCTCGACCTGGACGGGGTGGAGGCCGCTCGGGAAGTCCTTGGTCTGCCGGACGTCGAGCAGCGGGAAGCGGCTGATGACACCGACCCGGATGCCGCGCGGGTCCGGGTGGTCGGAGAGCGCGGTGTGCCAGGTGCCGGGCAGCTTGGCCACGAGGTCGTCCAGCGCCTCCTGGCTCCCCACCTCCTGGACGCCGAGCAGGTCCGGGCCGATCTCGCCGATGACGCCGGCCAGGGCTTCGACCTTGGCGTCGTAGGTCACCTGGTCCTTGGCGGCGCACTTGCTCGGGTCGGGCGCACTGCCGGGCGGCAGCGGCCGACAGAAGTTCTCCAGGTTCCAGGTCGCGATGGTGGTCACAACTGCTCCAGTCGTCGTGGATTTCCGCAGCCGTCCGACACGGCGGCGCTCGCGCCCGTCCGTCCCCGTTCCTGACGCCGGATCAGACGGTCGCGACCGACCCCGGCGCCCCCGACGGGGCCCTGCCCACGGCGGGACGGTTCCGGTACCGGTCGGGGGAGGTGTACGTACGAGCAGGCCATGTCTACCGAACCGGCTCCGGGCGCCACAGCCGCCGAACGGGTGGAGCCGAAGCACCGCGGAGCGGGCCGACGACGCCGAGCGGACCCGAGGCGGGGAGGGCGGGTTCAGCCCGCGGCCGGGACGACGACGAGTTCTCCCACGGTGTCGGCCAGGACCTTGCGGGCTGCCGCGGGGAGGCCGTCGTCCGTGACGAAGCAGTCGATCCGGTCCAGGGACGCGAAGCTGCTCAGACCGACCACGCCCCACTTGGTGTGGTCGGCGACGACGATCGTGCGGCGGGCGGAGGCGATCAGGGCGCGGTTGGTCTGGGCCTCGGCCAGGTTCGGGGTGGTGAGGCCGGCGTGTTCGCTGACGCCGTGGACCCCGAGGATCAGCAGGTCCACGTGGAGCGAGCCGATGGTCCGGTCGGCCAGGGCACCCACCAGGGCGGCCGAGCGGGTGGGCGACCCGCCGGTCAGCAGGAGGGACGGGACGCTCTCCCTGCCGCCGCTCTCCGCCGCCCACAGCAGGTTCGCGATCGGCAGCGAGTTGGTGACCACCGTCAGCTGCGGGATGTCCAGCAGACGGGAGGCGACCGCGTAGGTCGTGGTGCCGGCGGAGAGAGCCACCACGCTGCCGGGTTCCACGAGCTGCGCCGCGGCGTCCGCCAGTGCGGCCTTGGTGCCTTCCTCCAGCTCGGACTTGACGTCGAAGCCCGGTTCGTCCGTGCTGGCGGCCCCCACCGCGATGGCACCGCCGTGGACCTTCTGCACCGTCCCCTGGCGCACCAGCGCGTCGAGGTCGCGGCGGATCGTCATGTCCGACACCCCGAACCGGTCGACCAGTTCGGCGACGCGGACCGCGCCGGTCCGACGGATCGCCTCCAGGATCTGCGCCTGGCGCTGCGGGGCGAGCAAACTCTGATCAGCCACGAGGGCCCTTCCTGTCGAACGGGTGCCCGATTGCTTTCCCTCGGTCGGAAGACTAACCCTGCCACGGGCGCCGAGGGCGGCGGCGGTGATCGACTGGAGTGACCGCGTCGGGAGAGGCCGCCGCGGTCACCGCTCCCGGCAGGAGAGGAAGGTCTTGCGCTCCTCTCCGGCGCAGTCGGCGGCGAACGCGTCGGCGAAGTCCTCCAGCGCGTGGGTTTCGCCGAGCAGATCCGAGACGTCGTGCTTGGCCAGGAAGTGCAGGGCGTCACCGAAGGCGCCGTAGGACGCGGACTCGAAGACGAGTTCCTTGCGCAGGGCGGCCGTCAGGTCGATCGGGACGGGGGCGGGCGGACGGCTCTTCAGGACGATCCGGCCGCCGGGGCGCACCGCCCGGATCATCTCGGCGAACGCGGCCCCGGTCGGGCGGGTCTCGATGATGTAGTCGTAGGCGTCCGTCTCCAGCGGGGCCGCGGTGCCCTCCCCGAAGGCCTCCACGCCGTCGAACCCGGCCTCCCGCAGGACGCGCGCGGTCAGCTCGGCGATCCGGTTGCCGCCGTAGACCAGCCCGCGCTCGCCCGGGCGGATGGCCGTCTTCAGGACGGCCAGCGCGGCGCAGACCGGCTCGGCGTACGCCCCCTCCCGGAAGGACAGGTGGTCCGGCAGGTGGTGCACGACGTCCGCGGGCACGGTGACGTACTCGGCGAAGGCCCCGTTCCGGGCGACGCCCAGGAACTTGTGGTGCGGGCAGCACTCGGGCTCGTCCACCGCGCACCGCGCGCACGCGCCGCAGGGAAGCACGGGCATCACCGCGACCCGGTCGCCCGGCGAGAACCGGCGGACCTCCGCGCCGCCCGCGGCGACCACCCCGGCGAACTCGTGTCCGAGGATCAGCGGGTCGGCGCAGGTCAGCAACCCCCGGGCGGCGTAGATGTCGGTCCGGCACACCCCGGCGACCTCGACGCCGATCAGCACCTCCCGCGGGGCCGGTACGGGCACCGGCACCCGGTCGACCGTCACCGAGGCGCCGTTCTTGACGACCGCCCGCATCCGCGTCCCCGTTCCGCTGATCATCATCGGGCCGCCGAGGTTCGCGCGTCCGTCCCGTCGCGTCCCGGCTCGTCCTCGAAGGACCCCGCCCGGAGCAGCGAGCCGTCGCGCATCGCGCCGAGCACCGCCCGGATGTCGCCGTCCATCGGCCGGTCGGCGGCGTTGAACGGGGCCAGGGTGCGGACGAGCCGGTACACCTGCCCGGTGCGCGTGCCCAGTTGCCCGGCCCCGCGCAGGTCGGCCGCCTGGCACGCCGCCAGCAGGTGGATCGCGGCGGCCTCCCGGGCCAGGTCGAGCACGGTGCGGGCGTCCCGCGCCGCGATCGGCGACATGCTGACCTTGTCCTGGTTGTGCGCCCCGGTGGACCGGGAGAAGACACCGGCCGGCCCGGCCGTCTTGAGCGCCTCGGCGGTGACGGCGGAGCAGGCCAGCTGCATGCCCTTGAAGCCGTGGTGCAGCCCCGCCGCCCAGTCCTCCTCGCCGACCGGGGCCACCAGGCCGGCCGTCAGGCCGTTGCTGGACTTGTCGTCGACCAGCAGCGCGAGCTGCCGGTCCAGCAGGTCCGCGACGTTCGCGACCGCGACCTTCAGCGCGTCCATCGCCAGCGCGAGGTGACCGCCGTAGAAGTTGCCGCCGCTGTGCACCGCACCGGTCGCGGTGTCGAAGAGCGGGTTGTCGTTCGAGGAGTTGATCTCCGTCTCGACCCAGCGGCGGACCCAGTCGACGGTGTCCCGCAGCACGCCGATCACGTGCGGTGCGCAGCGCACCGAGTACCGGTCCTGCACGCTCCGGTTCAGCCGCTGGTAGCCGCGCTCGCCGAGGGTGTCGCTGAGCCCCACCACCTGGCCGTGGTCCAGGGCGAGGTGCGAGCCGGTGAGCAGCCCGGCGATGCGGCGCGCGCTCGCCACCTGGCCCGGGTGCGGCTTGCTCTCGTGCAGGAAGGCCGAGAAGTGACCGCGGTTGCCCGCAAGTGCCTCGCAGGCCATGGCCGTTCCGGTCTCCGCCAACTCGGCCAGCTCGGCCGCCTGCGCGACGGCCAGGGCCGCGAACGCCGCGGAGAAGGAGGTTCCGTTGACCAGGGCGAGGCCGTCCTTCGCCTCCAACTCGACCGGATCCAGCCCGAGTTCGTCCAGCACCTCGGCGGCGGGGCGCACCGCGCCCCGGTACCGGACCTCGCCCTCCCCGATCAGGGGTGCGGCCAGGTACCCCAGCGGCACCAGGTCGCCGCTGGCGCCGACCGAACCCCGCTCCGGGATCACCGGGAGCACGTCGTGGCGCAGCAGCTCCAGCAGCCGCTCCACGACGAGCGGACGGACGCCGGAGCTGCCGCGGGCCAGGCAGTTCGCCCTGATCAGCAGCGTCGCGCGGCAGACGTCCGGCGGGGCGAGCGGACCGGTCCCGTTGCGCAGGAACCGCAGCATGTTGCGCTGCAGTTCGGCGGTCTTGCCGACCGAGATCTGCCGGTCGGCGCTGGCCCCGAAGCCGGTCGTCACACCGTAGATCGGCTGCCCGGTGGCGAGGAGTTGCCGCTTGAGTTCCCGTGACCGCTCCATCCGGGCGGCCGCGTCCTCGGCCAGCCGCACGGAGACGTCCTGCCGCAGGGCGACGCGGACGACGTCCTCCACCAGAAGGCCGTGCCCGTCGAGGGCGAGGTCGGTACGGGATCCCGGCTCCGCGTCCGGATGCGGAGCCGTCTGCGCCAGTCCTGCCGTGCTCACGTGTCTCCCAAGTCGGTTGCCACCCGGATGCGCGGCGACACTTCCCCGGATGGGACTCCGGTCGCCGAGCGTTCCTCCCACGAGGAGGTCAACGAGGCCGGGCCCGGGAGGGCACGGGAGGTACGGGCAGATCGGCGGCCGCGGCGTAGCAGGACGTGCGGACGCGTCGCGGCCGGCTCAGCCGGTGGCGGCCGTCGCGCGCTCCCCGAGCCGGCCGAGCAGCTCCTTCCGGCGGACCTTGCCCAGTTCGGTGCGGGGGAGCTCGGTGACCTGCTCGACCCGGGTGGGCAGGCAGGAGTCGTGGAAGCCGAGCCGCCGCAGGAAGCCGCGCACCTCCTCCAGGTCCGTCCGGCCCGCGGAGACGACGACGGCGCAGGGGGTTTCCCGGCCGTCGGCGTGCCGCCACGGCACGAGCACCGCGTCCTCGATGCCGGGGTGGGTCAGCAGCGCGTCCTCGACATCGGCCACCGGGACCTGCCAGGAGTCGCCGATGCGTTCGGCCGCCCGGCCGACGAACCGCAGTCCGCCGCCCCCGTCGGGCGCGACCAGGTCACCCGTGTCCAGCCAGCCCTCGTCGTCGTGCGTCGACCAGCCGGCCCGTCCGCTGTCGCGACCGACCGTCGCCAGGCACACCGCGGGCCCGCGCACGTGCAAGCGGAAGACCTCGCCGTGGTGCGTCCGTCCGGCCGGCTCCAGCCGGACCTCACCCGCTCGACCCATCCGCCCGACACTCCGCGCGGCGTGCTCCGGCGGGTCCTCCGGGCTGGTGGCCAGCACGTTGCCGCACTCGGTCATGCCCCAGACGTTCCGCACGACGGGGCACAGCCCGTCCCGCACCGCCGTCAGGGTCACCCGGGGCAGCGGACCGCCGAAGCTGCAGATGCTCTGCAGGCTCGACACGTCCCGGGCCCGGCGCCGCTGCTCCTCGGTGAGGTCGCGAAGCGTCCGGGGCGAGGTCCACAGCTCGTTCACGCCGGCCCGCTCGATCAGGTCCAGCCAGCCGCCCGGGTCCCGGCTGTCGCTGAGCAGCGTCGGAACCCCGGGAGAGGTGGCGTGCAGGGTCCGGCGGAACGCCGCGACGAAGGACATGCCGGAGGTGAGCGCCCGCAGCCGCACGGAGTCCGTCAGCGCGGGCTGCGGTACCCCGTAGAGCGTGTTGGCGCTGTGTACGACCAGTTGGGGCTCGCCGGTGGTGCCGGAGGTCGTCATGAGGGCGCAGACCTCGTCGGCTCCGAGCGGGTCGAGGTCGTTCGGCCGCACGGCGGCGGGACGGCCGTAGAGGGCGTCGTCGAGCCCGACCGCGTTCGTGGCGGCGGCGTCGCCGAGCACGATGCGATGGCGCAGCGAGGGCAGCCGGGGCGCCTGCTCCAGAAGCAGCCGCGCCTGCCCGACGCCGTCCCACTCCTCGGCCACGACACAGGCGACGGCACCGGCGGCCGCCAGCGCGCGCTCCGTCACGAACGGTCCGAACAGGGTGGGCAGGGGAGCGATCACCGCTCCGGCCCGCAGGCACGCGACCATCAGGACCGCCGTCTCCCACCAGGCGGGCAGCTGGTGGGCCACCACGTCCCCGCGGCGCACTCCGAGCTCCCGCAGGGCCCCGGCCACGGCGTCCGCACGAACGTCGAACTCGCCGAACGACAGTGCGACGAGTCGGCGTTCGCGGTGACGCCACGTCAAGAGTGCGGTCTCGTCAGGCCTTTCGGTGGCAGACTCCCGGAGATCGTCGGAGAACGTCCGGTCGCGCCACCAGCCCTGCTCGCGGTAGCGGCGCGCGGCATCCGGCAACGGCGTGAAGGAATTCCAGGAAGGACGCACAGGCACCTCGCGACTGCGGAGCGAAACCGGGTGATCACCCGGCGCAAGGGTAGCGGCTGCGGCGGGGAGGCACCCGCGTGCGGCCGGAAGCCGGTTGGGGTCAGCCGAGTTCGTTCTTGTGGACGACGCCGTCCTTGACGATCAGTCGCAGGGTGCGTTCGGGGTCGGCGAGGACGGACAGGTCGGTGGTCGGGTCGCCGTCGACGACCAGGAAGTCGGCCCACGCTCCCGGCGCGATGACGCCGAGCGGCGCGGCGCGGTAGGGGTCGCGGCGGCCGGAGAGGCGGAAGAGTTCGGCGTTGCCGGAGGTGGCCGTCCTCAGGGCCCCGACCGGGCCGAGGTGGGTGGCGAGGCGGATGAGCATCTCGTTCTGCCGGTGGGCTTTCGCGGGGTCGAGGACCAGGTCGGTTCCGAAGGCCAGCCGTACGCCGTGCTTCGCCGCCCAGGCGATGGTGCGGGCGACGCCTTCGCAGACCTCGCGGTTCTTGCGGGCGCTGTCCGGGGAGGCGTAGTGGTGGTCGTCGGCCTCGAACGGCTGGGTGCTCAGCCACACACCCTTCTCCGCGAGGTAGCGGATGGTGCCCTCGTCGACGAGGTGCCCGTGCTCGATGCAGCGCACCCCGGCCTCCACCGCGCGGCGCACGCCTTCGGAGGTGTAGACGTGCACGGTCACGTAGGTGCCCCAGTCGGAGGCCGCCGCGACGGCGGCTTCGAGTTCGGTCGTGGTGAACTGCAGCACGTCCAGCGGGTCGAACTCCGAGATGACGCCGCCGCCGGCCATCAGCTTGATCTGGGTGGCGCCCTTCTTCAGCTGCTCGCGGACCGCGGCGAGCACCCGGTCCGGCCCGTCGGCCACCCGGGTGAAGCCGATCTGTTCGGATCGGGCCGGTGGCCCGCCCAGGGCGGTCGGGGTGTCGTAGACCGTCCCGAAGTCGCCGTGGCCGGATGTCTGGGAGATGGCCGCCTGGCTCGGGTAGATCCGTGGGCCCGGGAACAGCCCGCGGTCGAGAACCTGCCGCAGCGGCGCGGTGTCGCCGGCCATGTCCCGCACCGTGGTGAAGCCGCGCATCAGCATGTCGCGGGCCGCGGCCAGCGCCTGGTAGTAGACGGTGCCGGTCGGTGCGAGCTGCAGCTCCGCCATGGTGCCACCGATCGCGAACAGGTGGACGTGCGCGTCGGTGAGACCGGGGAGGAGAGTGCGGCCGCCGCCGTTGAGCACCGTCGCGCCTCCGGGGGCGTCGCGCGGGAAGGGAGAGCCCAGCACCACCTCCGCGATCCTGTCCCGCTCGACCCGGACGTGCCCCGGCACCGATTCCGCTCCGGTCCCGTCGAAGACGCGGACGTTCGTCACCAGCAGCCCGGCACCGGGGCGGTCGACAGTCATGGCGCCATCCTCGACCGGCTGCCCGGCCGTTACCAGGCGGTTCACCCGAACGGAGGGTCCACCCGTGCCCTGACGGGCAGGCAGGTGACCCAGGGTCCTCAGGCCTGCGCGGTGCGTTGTCGGTCGGTCGTGGGGTGAAGACGCGGGCGGGCGGGAAAGAACCGGAGAGGGGCCAGTAGTCGGATGCTGCTGTCGCGGAGGACCGATGCGCCGGGACGGACGGATGGCGAACCTGCTGTTAGCGCTGCTGAGCCGCGACTGGGCGGGGGTGCCCGTCGCGCTGGTGGTCGTAGCGGTGGGCGGCGGCCTCGTCGGGGTGGGGGCGGCATGGGCGGTGGCGCTCGGTGGCCTGCTGGTGGCTGTCGGTGTGCTGCTGGCGGCGGGAGCCGTTCGTCACCGGATGCTGGTGGCCCGTGAGGCGCGGGTGAATCCGCCGCCGGGGCGGCTGGTGGAGGTGGGCGGGCACCTGATGCACGTCCTCGCCGAGGGGGAGGCGGGCGGCGGGCCGACGGTGGTCTGGATGCCCGGCGGGCACGCGCCCGGTGAGGACTTCCGGGAGCTGCACACCATGCTGTCGGCCCGGACCCGCTCGGTGCTGGTCGACCGCTTCGGCACGGGCTGGAGCGACGTCGGGCCCTTCCCGCGGACGACCGCGGGCGAGGCGGAGGAGCTGCCGGCGGCGCTGGAGAGGGCGGGGGAGCGGCCCCCGTTCGTGTTCGTCGGCCATTCCTTCGGCGGCCTGCTGGTCGCCAACGTGGCCAGGCGGCGGCCGGATCTGGTGGCCGGGCTCGTGCTGCTGGATCCGACGCCCCTGGAGGTCATCGCCTTCGCGCCGCCCAACCGGCAGCTCGCGGGGATGCGCCGCACCTTCCTGCTGACGGCGGTGCGGCAGCTGTTCGGAGCGCACCGGGGCCGGGGCGGGCGGACCGGGCAGCTGTGCGCCGCCGCGTCGATCTTCGCCGAACTGGCTCCGTCCGGGTTGGCGCGCGTGGGGTGGGAGACCGTGGTGTACGACGGGGATCTCGGGGACCTGCCGCTGGTGCTGGTGATACCCCGGGACTTCATCGGCGGCGAGGCGGTGCTGGCCGGCGCCCGGGATGCGGCCGAGGTCGAGCGGATCAGCCGGTTCTACCTCCGCGGCAGGGTCCGGTACCTGACGGCGTCGACGGCGTCACGGTTGGTGCACACGCCGGAGGGGACGGGCCACGACTTCCCGCGCGAGGCGCCGGAGTTCGTGGTCGGCGTGGTCGGGGACCTGGTGCGGGAGCTGCGGGTGGTCAGCCCATGACCGTCCGCGCGGAGTCCGCCCGGACGGGGCGCCGGCGGGAGAAGGCGCCCAAGTCCACGACGTTGCCTGTGCGTTCGCAGCGGTGGCGGACCGGGTCGCGGTCGTGGTCGTGGCCGGCCTCGACCGCGTCGATCAGGGCCGCGAGGAAGCGGCCCACCAGCGGGGCGTTCTTGAACTGGTTGCCGCTGGTGCCCATGGCGACGTAGTAGCCGTCGAGGGCGGTGCGGTCGTAGATCGGGGTCCAGTCGTCGGCGACGTCGTACACGCCCGCGGTCCCGACCGGACGGTTGGGCACGCCGATGGACGGGAAGCGGCGCGCGGCCCGGGTCACCTGGGTGCGGAAGCGCCGGGCGGTGGGGCGGGGGTCGGCCGTGTCCGGGTCGTCGATCCACTCGTGCGGGTCGCAGTCCGGCTCGGTCCCGCCGACCAGGAGGTGTCCGCCCGGGGCCGCCCGCAGGTAGGTGCCGAGGTCGAGGTCGGCGACGACCGGCACGGAGGTGTGGCCGGTGGGCAGGGCGACCTGGTGGACCTCCTCGCGCAGCGGGCGCACGCCGATCGTGAAGTCGCCGCCGACGCCCGCCAGCCGGTTGAGGCCTCCGGACCACGGGCCCGCGGCGTTGACCACCACCGGCGCGGCGATCCGCGCGCCGTCCGCGAGACGGATGCCCGTCACCCGGTCCGCGTGCCGGTCGACGGCCACCACGGTGTGGTGGAACAGGAAGCGCGTGCCCAGCCCGCCCGCCGCGTCCGCGAGGTTCTGGGCGGCGAGCTGCGGGTCGTCCACGTACCCGGCGTCCGGCATGAACAGGGCGCCGAGCTCGCCGGACGGGCGGGCGAAGAAGGCGTCGTCGTCCACCGGTTTCGGCGGCCAGTACCGGCCTGGGTCGATCCCGGGCAGGCGCTCGCGCAGCGTCGCGGCGTCCCACCGCTCGTACGGGACGCCGGCCCGGTCGAACAGACCGGCGACCTCGGACGGTGCGACGGCGGGGGAGTCGAGCAGCACGGCGCCGGTGCGGTGGAAGGCGGCGAGCGGGCGGGCGCCGGTGAGCCGCAGGTGCTCGGGCCAGGACGCCCAGAGGTGTTGCGCCTCCCAGGCCGTGGCGACGCCGGCGAAGGTGGAGTAGTTGAACCGGATGATCGCGCTGGAGGCGCTGGTGGATCCGTGGCCGGCGGCACCCGCCTTGTCCACGACGACCACCTGCCGCCCGGTGCGGGCGAGTTCGAGGGCCACGGCCGCGCCGATCACCCCGGCTCCGACCACGATGGCGTCCGGTCGGCGGGTGGTCATCGCTGCCCCCTCAGGTTCGGTACGGCGTCGAGCAGCGTCCGGGTGTACGGGTGCTGCGGGTCGCGCAGCAGGGCGTCGGTGGGCGCGGTCTCGACGATCCGGCCGTGCCGCATGACCGCCACCGTGTCCGCGACGTGGCAGACCGCCGGCAGGTTGTGGCCGATGAACAGCATGGACAGGCCGAGCCGCCGCTGGAGTTCGCGGATGGTGTTGAGGACGGCGGCCTGCACCGAGACGTCGAGCGCCGAGGTGATCTCGTCGGCGATCAGCAGGCCGGGTCCGACGGCCAGGGCGCGGGCGACGGCGACCCGCTGGCGCTGACCGCCAGACAGCTGTCGTGGCAGGCGGTCGGCGAGCAGGGGGTCCAGGCCGACGAGCCCGAGCAGCTCGGCGACCCGCGCGGCACGGGCGGGCCGGTCGAGCCGGTGGAAGACGGTGGCCGCTTCGACGAGCGTCCGGCGGACCGTCATCCGCGGGTCCAGCGCGGTGTCCGGGTCCTGGAGGACGACCTGGACCAGGCGGCCGAGCCTGCGCCGGTCGCGGACGGTGCGGATGCGGACCTCCCGGCCGTCGAGCAGGACCCGGCCGCCGTGCACGGGGACGAGGCCGACGATCGCCCGGGCCAGGCTGGACTTCCCGGAACCGGACTCGCCCACGAGCCCCAGCGTGGTGCCGGACGGGATCTCCAGCGAGACGCCGTCCACGGCGGCGACCGGGCCGCGGGGGCCGGGGTGGCGGACGGTGAGGTCGGCCACCTGAAGGGCGGTCATGACGCGACCACCGACGCCGGGTCCACCGCCACCGGTACCGGGTACCAGCACGCGACCCGGTGCCCGGCGTCGAGGTCCACCAGCGGTGGGGCCTGCTCGGCGCATTGGTCCCGGCGGTGCGGGCAGCGGGGCTCGAACGGGCACCCCGGCGCGGGTGCGAGCGGGTCGGGCGGTGCGCCCTCCACCGTCGGCAGCGGCCGGTCGCGGTCCGCGGTGAGGTCCGGGACGGATGCGACCAGGGCCCGGGTGTAGGGGTGCCGGGTGCCGTCGGCGAGGCGGTCGGCGGGCAGGGACTCGACGATGGTGCCCGCGTACATCACCAGGACCCGTTCGCAGAACTCGCCCACGAGCGCGACATCGTGGCTGATGAACAGGACCGCGGCGCCGGTGTCCCGCCGGACCTCGGAGAGCAGCCGGGTGATCTGCCGCTGCACGGTGACGTCGAGCGCGGTGGTCGGTTCGTCGGCGATGACCAGGCCCGGCCGCACCATCAGCCCGGACGCGATCATCACCCGCTGGCGCTGGCCGCCGGAGAGCTGATGGGGGCGCGCGCGCAGCACGGTGGGAGGGAGCGCGACCCGGCGCAGGGCGTCGGCGGCCTCCGCGGTGGCCTGTTCGCGGCTCGCGCCGCGATGGGCCCGGACGGTCTCGGTGAGCTGGGTGGCGACCCGCAGGGACGGGTTCAGCGCCGACGCCGGGTTCTGGAAGATCACCGCCAGGCCCGTCGCGAGGTGGCGGTCCCGCTCCTTCGGCGTCATGGCGGCGAGGTCGGCACCGAGCAACCGGAGGGTGCGCCGGGACACCCGGGCATCCTCCGGGAGCAGGTCGGCGATGGCGAGCGCGGTGAGCGACTTGCCCGACCCCGACTCGCCGACGAGCCCGACGACCTCGCCCGGCCGCAGCGAGAGGCTCACACCGCGCACCGGCCGGATCACGCCCTCCGGAGTGGGGAGTTCGACGTGAAGGTCCTCCACCTGGAGCACCAGGCCGTCCTCGGCGGGCCCTCCCCCAGCCTTCGGCCTGGGCGACCCCCCTGGGGCGGGCGGTGGCGCGGGCAGGCGCGGTGCCGCGCTGCGCCCCGCGATGCCGCCGGCCAGGACCTCGCCGAGCAGCTGGAAGGCCAGGGCCGCGTAGAGGACGGCCAGGCCCGGGGCGAGGGCGGGCAGGGGCTCGGCGTAGACGCGGTCGAGCCCCTGGTTGAGCAGCTGCCCCCAGTCGTAGCCGGGCGGTTGGACACCCAGGCCGAGGAAGCTCAGCCCGGCGAGCGCGACGAGGGCGGTGCCCGCCGCCGTGGTGGTGCTCAGCAGCAGCGGTTCGGCGATGTTGGGCAGGACGTGCCGCCACAGCAGCCGGTGCCGGCGCAGACCGAGGACGCGGGCCGCGGCCAGGTGGTCGGTGCCCGCCACGCCGGCCGCGAGGGTCTGGGCGAGCCGGGCGAACCCGGGGACGGCGACGACCGCGAGCGCGAGCACCGCCCCGCTCGCGCCCGCGCCGAACACGACCGCGAGGAACATCGCGACCAGCAGCGCGGGGAAGGCGAGCAGGAGGTTGATCAGCCCGGCGAGCAACCGACGGGCCCGGGTGCCGAGGACGGCGGTGGACGCCCCGAGGAGGACGCCCGCGGTCGCGCCGAGCAGGACCGACGTCAGCCCGAGCAGCAGGGAGGGCCGAGTGGCCGTCAGGACCCGGGCGAGCAGGTCCCGGCCGAGGTTGTCGGTGCCGAACGGGTGTGCCGCGGACGGGCCCTGGAGCACCTCGGACGGGTCCGGGCGGTCGGCCGCTTCGCCCCAGACGAGCGGGCCGACCAGCGCGAGCACGACCAGCGAGGTCAGCATGGCGGCCGTGACCCAGGCCATGGTCGAGTGCCGGCGGCGGAGGGGAAGGGGCATGGTCAGATCTCCCGGATCGCCGAACGGGGGTCGAGCACCGCCAGCAGCACGTCGACCAGGAGGCCGGCCAGCAGCACGGTGGTGCCCAGGATCAGGACCGTCGCCTGGACCACCGGGTAGTCCTGCGCGACCACGGACTGCGCCATGGCCGAACCGATGCCGGGCCAGGCGAAGACCTTCTCGACCAGCACGGTGCCGGCGATCAGGGCGGGCAGCAGGCTCCCGGCGACGGTGAGCGTGGCGGTCGCCATGTTCGGCGCGGCGTGCCGCAGATGGCGCCGTGCGGGGGACAGCCGTTTCGCCCGGGCGGTGCGCAGGTAGTCCTCGCCCAGCACCTTCAGTGCCTCCACCCGGACGATGCGCACCAGGACGGCGGTCGGCGCGAGGGAGAGCGCGAGGACCGGCAGGACGAAGGACTCGGCGCCCGCCGCACCGGCCACCGGGAGCAGCTGGAGGCCGACGGCCAGCAGCGCGGTGAGCCCGGCGGCCAGCACGAAGTCCGGCACCCCGGCGAGGGCGGCGGTGACCGCCGTGAACGCCAGCTCGGTGCGCGGATGGCGGCGGTCGCGGGTGCGGACGGCGGCCAGCAGGCCGCAGGGCAGGGCGACGGCGAGGGTGACCAGGAAGGCGAGGCCGGCGATCTCCAGGGTGGCCGGCAGCCGGGTGCGGACCAGCTCCGCGACCGGCGTGCCGGTGACCAGCGAGGTGCCGAGGTCGCCGTGCACGAGGCCGTCGAGGTACTGCCGGTACTGGGAGAGGAAGGGCGCGTCGAGCCCGAGCTGGTGTCTGCGGGCGGCCACCAGCGCGGGGTCGGCGTCGACGCCGAGCGCGGCGCGGACCGGGTCGCCGGGGACGAGGCGGACCATCGCGAACGACGCGGTGAGCACGACCCCGAGGGAGAGGAGCAGCCGGACGGTGCGGCGGCCGAGGAACACCGTCCAGGGGTGCCGCAGCAGCTGGGGTACGGACACGGTCGCCCTCCCGGTCACTGGTGGAGGCGGATGCTGGTGGGGATGAGCCGGCCGCCGAAGGTGGTGGCGAAGGTGGTGCGGTAGCCGTACACGGTGCCCCGGCCGTCGGCGATCGGCAGCGCGTCGGCCGAGCGGAAGAGCGCGGCGGCGGCCCGGTTCCAGGTGCCGCAGCCCGCCGTGTCGTTCTCCCGGAGGGCCTGGGCGACCAGCGCGTCGTACTCGGGGTTGGTCACGCCCGCGAAGTTGAGGCCCTGGGCGGGGGTGGGTCCGGAGAAGAACGGGATGAAGCCGACCGGCAGGGCGAAGCCCGGCGTACTGCCCACCACCACGTCGAAGTCGGCACTCTGGTACATGGCGTTGACGAGGGCGGGCAGGCTCTCGGTGACCAGGTCGACCTGCGCGCCGAGCGCCGTCCAGTCCCGGGCCATCAGCTCGGCGACGGACGCCAGGGTCGGGCCGAGCTCGGGGCTGGTGATCAGGCGGAGCCGCAGCGGGTGGCCGTCCTTGGTGAGGGGGCCGCCGCCGGTACGGGTCCAGCCGGCGGCGCGCAGCGCCTCGGCGGCGTCCTGCGAGGGCAGGTTGGCGGCGGCGAGGTCGGCGTGGCAGACGGCGCCCTCGGCGCCGAAGTCGGTGGCAGGTCGGCCGGTGCCGCCGACGGCGACGTTGGCGAGCCCCCGGCGGTCGAGGGCGGAGACCAGGGCCCGGCGCAGCGCCGGGTCGGCGAGGGCCCGGCCGGGGCGCTGGTTGAAGAAGGTCAGCCCGACCACGGTCGGCACGTCGGTGGTGGCCAGGCCGTGGTCGGTGAGCCGGTCGCGGTCCGGTCCGTCCACGTTCGCGATGTCGACTCCGCCGGTGAGCAGCAGGTTCGCCGTGGTGGAGGCCTGGGGCACCACCGAGACGACGATCCGGGCCGGAAGACCGGGTTCGGCGGTGGTCGCACCGTCCGGGCCCCAGGTGTACCCCTCGCGGACGGTGAACTCGTACGGTCCGCCGGGGGTGTAGCGGGTCAGCACGTAGGGGCCGGTGCCCTGGGTGGAGCGGTCCAGCGACTGCGGTCGGTCGAGCCCGGCGGGGCAGACGATCGGCAGCAGGCCGAGGGTGCGGGTGAGGAACGGGAAGGGGGTGGTGGTGGTCGCCGCCACCGTGCCGCTCCCGTCGTCGGCCGTCACGGTGAACGGGACGGTGGGGAGGACGGTCCGGGCGCCGGCGAGCTGGTTCGCCGGGTCGCCCGCGTAGGTGAGCGCCCGGGCCACCGCCGAGGCGGTGAGGGGAGTGCCGTCGGAGCAGGTGACGCCCGGGCGGAGGGTGAAGGTCGCCGTGGTGGTGGTGGCCTGCCAGGAGGAGGCGAGGCCGGAGACCACGGTGCCGTCGGCGGCGATGCCGACCAGGGAGTCGTAGGCGTAGTGGGCCTGGGCGGCGCCGAAGGCGGTGTACGGGTTGAAGCTCGGGATCTCGCTGGCCGCCGCGATCCGGACGGTCCCGCGGTCCACCAGGGGCGAGGTCGTCGAGGACCGGGCGGCGCCGCCGCAGCCGCTCAGCACGAGGGCCGCAGCGGTCATGGCGGCCGCCAGGGCGACCGGCAGGGGGCGACGGAGCATGGCGTCATGGTGCCACCGGGCATTGGCGGTGGCGAGTCAACTCGCGTACGGGGAAGGCATGTTCGAATGAATGGAGCCGCCTCTCACCTGGGCGTGAGCGGTGGGGCGTCGGTGTGGGACGGGTGGGGCCGGTGATCCTGATTCACCCTTTCGAGGGGTGTCACGGTCCGGGTGACGCCGACCGGGCGACGTGGCGGTCCGGCATGGCCAGGATGTCGGCATGAGGACGAACGAACCGGCTCGTGCGGTCGGTCATCTGGCAGACCACTACTGGGAGTTCCTGCTGGCGCGGGACCCGTTGCTGCGAGTGCGCCAGGGGTTGCCGGTCGAGACGCTGCCGGGGGCGTCGCTCGCCGAGGCGGAGGAGCGGGCGCGGTTCGCGGCGGGCGTGCTGGACCGGGTCCGGGTGCTGGACGACGCGCAGCTGTCCGGTGCCGACGCCGACACCGCGGCCGTCCTCGCGGCGCTGGCCGAGCAGGAGCTGCGGGCAAGCCGGTGGTACTGGCTGACGCCCGCCGTCACGCCGTACCGGCTGTTCCCGCTGTCGCTGTACGTGGACGCGGTCCTGTGCGCCTTCCGGTTCGCCGAACGAGCGGATGCCGAGAGGTACTTGACGCTGGTGCGCGAACTGGCGGGGGTGGTCGGCTCCATCGGCGACAAGGTGGTCGGGCAGGCCGCGCGCGGCTTCCGGGTGCCCGCCCCGGCGCTGGCCGGGGTGCGGGCCACCGTCGAGGGCCTGCGGTCGTCGGCGGCGCGCCGGGTGACGGTGGCGGACGACCGGCTCGGTGGACTGGGGCCGAATGAGCGCGGACGCCTTCGGGACGGCGTACGGCGGCTGGTGGAGAGCGAGTTGACGCCGGCCTTCGACCGGCTGCTCGCCCTCGTCGACGACCCGGTCCACCGGGGCGAGGCGCCGCAGGAGGTCGGTTGGGCGCGCTACGCGGACGGCGAGGAGGCCTACCGGGACTTCGTCCGGACCGGCACCGGGGACGACACCCCGCCCGAGCGGCTCCATGAGCTCGGCCGCGACCAGTGCCGCGAACTGGCCGGGCGGATGCGGGAGGTGCGCGCGACCCTGGGTTTCGAGGGCCCCGAGACCGAGTTCCACGACCGGCTCAGGACCGAGCCCCAGCTGTACGCCCGGACGCCCGAGGAGGTCGAGGCCCGGTTCCGCGGCCACCTCGACCGGCTGGAGCCACTGCTGCCGAGGTGGTTCGCCACCCTGCCGGCCGCGCCGTACGGGCTGGCCCGGCTGGACCCGGCGCTGGAGCCGGGGATGACCTTCGGGTACTACGAGCTGCCGACAGCGGCGACTCCGGTCGGGCGCTACCGCTACAACGGCTCGGGCCTGGACGGGAGATCGCTGATCGGCTCGGCCTCCCTGATCTACCACGAGCTGGCGCCGGGGCACCACTTCCACCTCGCCCGCCAGGCGGAGGACCGAACACTTCCTCAACTGCGGCGTGAGGCGGCCGAGTTCGCTGCGTTCAGTGAGGGCTGGGCGGAGTACGCGGCGGGGCTCGGCTGGGAGATGGGGCTCTACGACGACCCGTGGGACGCGTACGGGCGCCTCGCCCAGGAGCGGTTCACCGCCCAGCGGCTCGTCGTGGACACCGGGCTCAACCTCGGGACGATGAGCCTCGCGCAGGCCCGGGACTTCATGCGCGCCAACACCACGGAGGCGGACGGCCAGATCGCCTCGGACCTGCTGCGGTACTCGACGGACCTACCCGGGCAGGCGCTGTCCTACCGCGCGGGCTACCTGGAGTTCGTCGGGCTGCGGGCGCGGGCCGAGGGGGAGCTGGTTGCCGGGTTCGACGTACGGGCCTTCCACGAGGTGGTGCTGGGCGGCGGTGCGCTGCCGTTTCCCGCCCTGCGCCGGAGGGTGGCGCGCGAACTCGGCGGACGCCAAGAAGGCGGTCATTGGTAATAGGAAAAGAGGACAACTGTCTGGTGGGTGCGCCTACTGCAATCCGTAGCGGTCGGGAGCGTTGATAGCACTCGCATGAGTGAAACCCGCCGGGACTGTTTGGCCTCGATGGACATGACTGGACTACGGTGATCGAGGAACGGGCGGTGCGCCCCGTCGACGAGGAATTCCATCCGGCTGGGAATCCGGCACGGGAGTCGAGAATTCCGGAAACGGGTGCTTCCGTCCGTCCCGCTGTGCGCGCTCCGGAATTCGCAGTGCCCGGGGTCCCCTGTCATACGTCTGCGTAGAGAGGTTGGAGCATCATGCCGCCCGTAGTCCCGCCGTTCCTGATCGGTCTCATCGTCGCGCCACTGGCCAAGCGTCTCCTCAAGCCGCTGGTGCGCGGCGTCGTCAAGACGTCCGTCGGTGTCGTCCTGGAGGTGAAGAAGGCGGCCCACGAGGCCGGGGAGAACATCCACGACCTCGCGGCCGAGGTGGCCGCCGACATGGTGGCGGCACAGGTCGCCTCCGGTGACGGCCACCGGCCCGCCGAGAGCGAAGCCTCGAGCGGCGAGAAGAGCGCGCCCTCGAGCGGTGACAAGGTCGAGCTCGGCCGGGTCGAGAGCGAGGCGAGGGCCCCGAAGATCCGGGCGACCGCCGGAGTCGGCCCCGGCAAGGCGCACTGACGCCCTGAATCGCGGCCAGGGCCGCCGCCTGGGTGCGCCTTCCGACCTCGGAGGGCGGGTCCACGCGGCGGTCGGCCGCGGCCTGTCGGCCGCATCGTTTTGCCCTCCAGACTTTCCACTCCGTCGCAGTAATCCGCCGCGCGCAGAATTCCGCCGTGCCGGCCGAGGGATACCCGCGACCTCCGCAAACAGGTGATCGTACACATGCCATCTCTGCTGGGTGCCGCAGCAGGATTCCGCTCCGGGGAATCGGACGTGAGCCCGCGCTCGGTCATTCCGGGCCGCCAGCGCTGGGACGTCAAACTGGTGCTCGGACGACCCCGAACGGCCGAAGCCCTCGCCGCGGCCCTGCGCCGCGTCCCCGGGATCACCGCGGCTCAGGCCAACCCGGTCACCGGTGGCGTCCTCGTCCGACACGACGTACGGATGCCCGCCGTGGACATCGGCCGGATCGTGCGCAGGGCCGTCGCCCAGGTCGCGGAGGGACCGGCCAGGACCGGACGCCCGGCGTCGAGCCGACCGGCCGCCGAACCGGCCGTACGTCCGGACCGCGGCCTCGTCGTGCGCCCCGTCCTCGCCGTGGGCGGCGGGGTCGCGGCCGGCGTCGCACTGATCCGCGGGTCGGCGCTGAGCAGGCAGCTGGTGGCCGTGGGCGGCGTGGCCGCGGCGACCGCGGCCGTCCTGCGGAAGGCCTGGCACAGAACGGTGGACGCGACCAGGGAGGCGGTCGGGCCCGGCGCCGAGCGCCACCCCCTGCTGGAGATCGTGGGACCGCACCGCAAGCGGCTCTACCGCGCCTCCGCCCTCTCGGTCGCCTGCCAGGTCTCGGAGATGGCGCTGGGCACCTTCCTCGGCTGGACCGGACTGGTCCTCATCAAGGGCGAGGCAGCACCGCTGGTCAGCCTCGGCCTGACCACCGCATCCGCCCAACTCTGGGGCCTGGCCGGGCTGGTGGCCGCCGCCTGCGCCGCCGTTGCGGGCCTGTCGTACGCCTCGAACCTCCAGTGGCGCCGACTCGGCCAGGACATCGAGCACGACTGGCGCAGCCGCACCTACCGACACGTCCAGCACCTCGAACTCGGGCACCTGGAGGGCGAGCGGACCACCCGGGTGGCCGGCACGCTGACCGAGGACGTCGGCCAGCTGGGCGCCTTCTTCGCGGGCCAGGCCAACGACGTGCTGCAACTCGGCACCAGCCTGGCCCTCCTGGTGCCGGCGTTCCTGCTCCTGGCGCCGCAGATCGCCTGGATCGCGTTCCTGCCGATCCCGGTCATCGCCTGGCTGTCGCTGCACCACCAGGACAAGGTCGCGGCCGACTACGCCGCCGCCGGCGAGCGCCGGGCCAGGCTGCGCAGCCAGGTGATCAACTCGCTGGAGGCCGGTGCCACCGTCAAGAGCTTCTGCACCGAGGACTACGAGGCCGAACGCGTCGACGGACTGAGCGAGGCGGCCCAGGAGAGCAGCCGCCACACCGACCGGAGCACGATCCGCCACGCCGAGACCGTCCGGGCCTGCACCACCGCGTCGATGGCCGGCACCCTGCTGATCGGCGGTCGTTCCGTACTCAACGGCACCCTGCGCTTCGAGGTGTTCAGCCCGCTGATCGGGCTGCCCCAGATGCTGCTGATCCGGATGAGTCGGCTCGGCGGCATCGTCGACCAGTACCAGCGCACCCTCGCCGCCCACGACCGGGTCCAGCGGCTGCGCGCCCTGCCCGTCGAGGCGGACGGCACCGGCGGACCGCTGGACATCGGGGAGGTGCACGGCGAGATCGTCCTCGACGGGGTGACCTTCGCCTACCCGGGTCGGCCGCCGGCCCTGGAGGACCTCTCGCTGACCATCCCGGCCGGGAGCACCACCGCCCTGGTCGGTGCCACCGGCTCCGGCAAGACCACCATCGCCAAGCTGCTGATGCGCTTCCAGGACGCGGAGTTCGGCAACGTGCTGCTCGACGGGCAGGACGTCCGGGACCTGCGGCGGCACGACCTGCGCCGCGCCGTGGGGTTCGTCTCCCAGGACCCGTTCCTCTTCGACGGCAGCATCGCCGACAACATCCGCTACGGCAGCTTCGAGGCCTCCGACGAAGCCGTCGCCCGGGCAGCCACGATGGCCGAGGCGCACACCTTCATCACCACGCTGCGGGACGGCTACGACACCCTGATCGGCGAACGCGGCGCGGCGCTCTCCGGCGGCCAGCGGCAGCGGATCGCCCTGGCGCGCGCGATCCTCAAGGACTCGCCGGTCGTCATCCTCGACGAGGCCACCTCCGCCGTGGACAACGAGACCGAGGCCGCCATCCAGCGCGCGCTCCGCAGCTTCGCGGCCGACCGGACGATGGTCGTCATCGCCCACCGCCTCTCGACCGTCCGCCACGCGGACCGGATCTACGTCATGGACAAGGGCGGCGTCGTGGCCGAGCAGGGCACCCACGACGAACTCCTCGACCGGCACGGACTCTACGCATCCCTCTGGCAGCTCCAGGCCGGCGAACTCGCCGCCTGACCGCAGCAGGCCGCCCCGCCCGCCGACCGCGTGACGTCACCGCGGTCGGCGCGGCCCGGCGCGCCCTGCGACGACGCCTGCCCACACTTCTGGAGGTACCCCCATGTCCCGTCGCGACGGCGACGTCCTTCCCCTGACCGCGGCCCAGCGCGAGATCTGGCTCGCCGAGCAGCGCTCCCGCACGCCGATCCCGGGCTACCGCGTCGGCGAATGCCTGGAGATCCACGGGCCGGTGGACCGGGACCTGTTCGAGACCGCGCTGCGCCAGGTGGTCGACGAAGTCGACGCCCTGCACGTGAGCTTCGTCGACGACGGCGACGGCCCGCGCCAGGTCCTGCGCGAGGCCCGGGACTGGGCGCCGGCGCACCTGGACCTCAGCGGGGAGCCCGCACCCCGTGCGACGGCCATGGAGTGGATGGAGCGGGACCTGATGCGCCCGCTGGACCTCGCGCACGACCCGCTGTTCGGGCACGCGCTGATCCGGCTGTCGGCGACGGAGTTCCTCTGGTACCTGAACTACCACCACGTGGTGCTGGACGCGATCAGCAGCTCCATGCTCCGACAGCGGGTCGGTGACGTGTACTCGGAGCTGGCCGAGGGCGGTGCCCTGCCGCCCTGCCCGTTCGGATCGCTACGGGACCTCGTCGACAGCGACGCCGCCTACCGCTCATCCCCGGACTTCGCGGCCGACCGCGCCTACTGGACCGAGCGCTTCGCCGACCTGCCCGCCCCGACGAGGCTCACCGACAGCTCCGCGACCGACCCGCACCGCCCCCTGCGTCTGGCCGAGGAGCTGGAACTGCGGAGCCCCGAGGCGTTGCGAGCGGCGGCCGACCGGGCCGGCGTCCGGTGGTCCCGGGTCGTGATCGCGGCGACGGCGCTCTACGCCCACCGGCTCAGCGGCACCCAGGACGTGGTGCTCGCCATGCCCGTCACCGCCCGGCGGGGCTCCGACCGCGACCTGATGTCGGTGCCGGGCACGATGTCCAACGTGGTGCCGCTGCGGCTGACCGTGCGACCGGACATGTCGTGGCGCGACCTCGTCGCCCAGGCGGCGCGTGAGGTCACGTCGGCCGTCGCGCACGAGCGCTACCGCAGCGAGGACCTGCTGCGGGACCTCGGCGTACCCGGCAGCATCGGGACGGCGTTCCCGCTGATCGTCAACATCATGGCCTTCAACTCCAGGCCGAGCTTCGCCGGGCATCCCGCCTCCGTGCACCACTTCGTGTCGGGGTCGACCACCGACCTCGCCGTCTGGGTGTTCGACTACCGGGACGGCAACCCGCCGCTCCTCAGGCTGCACGGCGCCCCGGAGGCGTACGGCGACGACGACCTCGCCGCCCACCAGCAGCGGCTGCTCGCCCTGCTCGACGCCGTCGCGGACTGCGACCCGGACGAGCCGGTGGGCCGGATCGACCTGCTCACCGCCGACGAGCACCGGGAGCTGGCGGTGCTCGGCACCGGGCCGGTGGCGGCCGCACCGGCCGAGAGCCTCCCGGAGCTGTTCCGCGAGCACGTGCGCGCGACTCCCGACCTCACCGCGCTGGTGGGCGGTGGCGTCTCGCTGACGTACGCGGAGCTGGACGCGCGGGCGAACCGGCTGGCGCACGCCCTGATCGAGCGGGGCGCAGGGCCGGAACGGCTGGTGGCGGTGGCCCTGCCGCGGTCGGCCGAGCTGGTGGTGGCGATCCTCGCGGTGCTGAAGACCGGTGCGGCGTACGTCCCGGTCGATCCCGAGTACCCGGCTGCCCGGATGGGGTACCTGCTGGACGACGCCCGGCCGGCGTTGGTGGTGACCGACTCCCGCAGCGCGGAGCGTCTGCCCGACGGCGGTCCCGTCGACCGGCTGGTGCTCGACGACCCGGAGACGGCCGCCCTGGTGGCCGACCAGCCGGCGGCGGACCCGATGGTGGCCGTCGGCCCGGGGCACCCGGCGTACGTCATCTACACCTCCGGCTCCACCGGACGGCCCAAGGGCGTGCTGCCAACCCACGGCGGCCTGCTCGACCTGCTCACCGGTCTCCGGCAGGTGCACCTCCCGCCGGTGGTCGACGAACGGCAGCGGCTGCGGGTGGCCCTGACCACCTCGGTGTCGTTCGACGCCTCCTGGAACCAGCTGCTCGCCCTGTTCGCGGGCCACGAGCTGCACGTCCTGGACCACACGACCTGGACCGACCCGGACGCCTTCGTCCGCTACGCCGCCCGCTGCGGGCTGGACTTCATCGAGGCCACCCCGTCCTACCTCCAGGTCCTGGTCGCACACGGACTGCTGAGTGACCCGAAGTGGCGTCCGGCGCTGCTCGGGGCGGGCGGCGAGGCCGTACCCGAGCAGCTCTGGGCACGGTTGCGGGCGGCCGAGGGGGTGTCCTGCCTCAACCTCTACGGACCCTCCGAATGCACCGTCA
The DNA here is from genome assembly GCF_055560835.1 of Kitasatospora sp. NPDC023120. Taxonomy (NCBI): domain Bacteria; kingdom Bacillati; phylum Actinomycetota; class Actinomycetes; order Kitasatosporales; family Streptomycetaceae; genus Kitasatospora; species Kitasatospora sp. NPDC023120. The sequence continues at coordinate 62,640 of NZ_JBVHHY010000023.1, forward strand.
ACTCGGTGATCGCCTCGGTCGGGTCGAGCCCGCGCCCGGCCATCGGCCGGCCCGTCACCAACGCCCGGCTGTACGTGCTCGACGGCGCGCTGCGGCCGCTGCCGGCCGGCACGCCCGGCGAGCTGTACATCGCGGGTGAGGGCCTGGCCCGCGGCTATCTGAACCGGCCGGGGTTGACCGCCGGTCGGTTCGTGGCGGACCCGTTCGGGCCGAGTGGTTCGCGGATGTACCGCACCGGCGACCTGGTGCGGTGGGGCGCCGACGGCAACCTGGAGTTCCTCGGGCGCACGGACGACCAGGTCAAGATCCGCGGCTTCCGGGTGGAGCTCGGCGAGATCGAGGCCGTCCTCGCCGAGCACCCGCGGGTCGCCCGGGCCGCCGTCGTGGTGCGCACCGAGGAGGAGGAACCGCGGCTGGTCGCCTACGCCGTTCCCGAGCCAGGCGCCGCCACGGTGACCGACACGGCCCTGCGCGACCACCTGCGGGAGCGGCTGCCCAAGTACATGGTGCCGTCGGCGTTCGTGGTGCTCGACGCCATGCCGCTGACCCCGAACGGCAAGCTCGACCGGCGCGCCCTCCCCGCCCCCGAGCGGCAGTCCGCCGCCCCCGGCCGCGCGCCGCGCACCGCGACCGAGCACCTGCTCGCCGGACTGTTCGCCGAGGTGCTCGGCGTGGCGGTGGCCGGCGCCGACGACGACTTCTTCGCCCTCGGCGGGCACTCGCTGCTGGCCACCCGACTGGTCGCCCGGGCGCGATCGGTCCTCGGTGTGGAGCTGCGGCTGCGCGACCTGTTCGACGCGCCGACGGTGGCGGGACTGGCGGCGGCGGTGGACGTCGCGGGCCGGGCCCGGCCCGCGCTCGCGGTGCGCGAGCGGCCCGAGGCGCTCCCGCTGTCCTTCGCGCAGCGCCGGCTGTGGTTCCTGCACCGCATGGAGGGCCCGAGCGCCACCTACAACATCCCGCTGACCCTGCGGCTCTCCGGACACCTGGACCAGCGGGCCCTGGAGGCCGCCCTGGCGGACGTCGTCGAGCGGCACGAGAGCCTGCGCACCGTCTTCCCGGTGGTCGACGGCGTGCCGTGCCAGCAGGTGCTGGACGTGGAGGAGGCCCGGCCGCGACTGCGGGTGACGGAGCTCGGCGAGCGCGACCTGCCGGACCGGCTGGCGGAGGCGGCCCGGTACGGCTTCGAGCTCTCGCAGGAGCCGCCGCTGCACGCCGAGCTGTTCCGGACCGGCCACGAGGAGCATGTGCTGCTGCTGGTGGTGCACCACATCGCCGGTGACGGCTGGTCGGCCGGGCCGCTCCTGCGCGACCTGACGACCGCCTACGCCGCCCGCGCCGAGGGGGCGAAGCCGGAGTGGTCGCCACTGCCGGTCCAGTACGCCGACTACGCCCTCTGGCAACGCGAGCTGCTCGGTGACGGCGCGGACCCGGACAGCCTGCTGAACGGCCAACTCGCCTACTGGCGCCAGCAGCTGGCAGAGCTTCCCGAACAGGTGGAGCTGCCGTTCGACCGGCCCCGCCCGGCGGCCATGTCCTACCGGGGCGCGCAGCTGCCGGTGCGGATCGACGCCGAACTGCACCAGGGCCTGCGGGCGCTCGCCCGCGACGGCGGAGCCAGCCTCTTCATGGTGCTCCAGGCCGGCCTGGCCGCCCTGCTGGGCAAGCTCGGCGCCGGCACCGACGTCCCGATCGGCACCCCGATCGCCGGCCGCACCGACGAGGCCCTGGACGACCTGGTCGGGTTCTTCGTCAACACCCTGGTGCTGCGCACCGACCTCTCCGGCGACCCGTCGTTCACCGAACTGCTGGGCCGGGTGCGCTCCGACGCGCTGGCCGCGTACGCGCACCAGGACGTGCCCTTCGAGCACCTGGTGGAGGCACTGAACCCGACCCGCACGCTGGCGCACCACCCCCTGTTCCAGACCATGCTCGCCCTGCAGAACGCGCCGCTCGGCGCGTTCGACCTGCCGGGGCTGCGGGTGGCGACCGACCTGGTCCCCACCGGGACCGCCAAGTGCGACCTGACCTTCATCCTGGCCGAGCAACCCGACGGGCTCTCGGGCGTCCTGGAGTACAGCACCGACCTGTTCGACGAGGCCACCGCGGCCGGGCTCGTCGACCGGTGGCTGCGGCTGCTCCGCGCCGTGGTCGCCGACCCCGGCCGGCGGATCGGCCGGATCGACGTGCTGTCCGCCGAGGAGCTCGCGGCGCTGCTGCCCGCCGTCCACGCGCCGGAGGAGCCGCAGGGGAGCAGCCTGACCGCGCGCTTCGAGCGGCAGGTCCGGGAGAGCCCGGCCGCGGTCGCGCTCACAGATGGCGAAGTCACCCTGACGTACGGCGAGTTGAACGCCCGCGCGAACCGGCTCGCGCATGCCCTGATCGATCGGGGAGTGGGCCCCGAGCAGCTGGTGGCGCTGGCCCTGCCGCGCTCGGCGGAACTGGTCGTGGCGGTGCTCGCGGTGCTCAAGGCCGGCGCCGCGTACGTCCCGGTGGACCCGGCGTACCCGGCCGCCCGGATCGCCTACCTGCTCCAGGACGCCCGGCCCGCGCTGCTGGTGACGACCAGCGGGACCGGCGAGCTGCCGGGCGCGGAGGCGGTGGACCGGCTCCGGCTGGACGCGTGCGACCTGGACGGACAGCCGGACACGGACCCGGGGATCGCCGTCGACCCCGCGCACCCCGCCTACGTCATCCACACCTCCGGTTCCACCGGTAACCCCAAGGGCGTCGTCGTCCCGCACCGGAACGTGGTGCGGCTGTTCGCCACCACCGAGGAGCTGTTCGGCTTCTCCGCCGAGGACGTCTGGACGCTCTTCCACTCCTACGCCTTCGACTTCTCCGTCTGGGAGGTGTGGGGCCCGCTGCTGCACGGCGGCCGACTGGTGGTCGTCGACCACGACACCAGCCGCTCGCCCGGCCGGTTCCTGGAGCTCCTCGCCCGCGAGCGGGTGACCATCCTCAACCAGACGCCGTCCGCCTTCTACCAGCTGATGCAGGCGGACGCGGAGGCCCCGGAGACCGGCCGCGAACTCGCCCTGCGCACGGTGGTGTTCGGCGGCGAGGCGCTGGAACACGCCCGGCTCGCGAGCTGGTACGAGCGGCACCCGGAGGACGCGCCGCGGCTGGTCAACATGTACGGCATCACCGAGACCACGGTGCACGTCACGTACGCGGCGCTCGACCGGTCCGGTACGGCGGCCGGCCAGGTCGGCGCGGCCCTTCCGGACCTGCGAACGTACGTGCTGGACTCCGGCCTGCGGCCGGTCGCCCCGGGCGTGCCCGGCGAGCTGTACGTCGCGGGCCCGGGTCTGGCCCGTGGCTACCTGAACCGGCCCGGCCTGACCGCCGGGCGCTTCGTCGCCGATCCCTTCGGACCGGCGGGCTCCCGGATGTACCGCAGCGGCGACGTGGTGCGCCGCGCCGAGGACGGGGATCTGCGCTACGTCGGCCGGGCCGACCACCAGGTGAAGGTACGCGGCTTCCGGATCGAGCTCGGCGAGGTCGAGGCGGCACTGGCCGCTCACCCCGGCGTCGCCCAGGTCGCCGTGCTGGCGCGGCGGGACCGTGCCGACGACACCCGGCTGGTCGCCTACCTGGTACCGGCCGCGGGCGCCGCGCCGCGTCCGGCCGAGCTGCGCGAGCACCTGGCCGGTCGGCTGCCCGAGTACATGGTGCCGTCGGCCTTCGTGCTGCTGGATGCACTGCCGCTGACCGCCAACGGCAAGCTGGACCACCGGGCCCTGCCTGCACCCGACCTCGCCCCGGCGGCCACCGGCCGCGCGCCGCGCACCCCGCAGGAGCAGATCCTCTGCGAGCTGTTCGCCGAGGTCCTCGGCGTGGGGTCGGTCGGCGTCGAGGACGGCTTCTTCGACCTGGGCGGGCACTCCCTGCTCGCCACCCGCCTGGCCGCCCGGATCCGGGCGACGCTCGGCGTGGAGATGGCGCTGCGCGCCCTGTTCGAGGCGCCGACCCCGGCTGGCCTGGCGGCGGCGCTCGTGGCGGCCGGACCGGCGCAGGCCGCGCTGGCCCCGTACCGACGGCCGGAGCGGATCCCGCTGTCGTTCGCGCAGCGGCGGCTGTGGTTCCTCCACCAGCTGGAGGGCGCCAGTGCGAACTACAACATCCCGCTGGCCTGGCGGCTGTCCGGCCCGCTCGATCGGGAGGCGCTGCAGGCCGCGCTGACGGACGTCGTGGCCCGGCACGAGAGCCTGCGGACGGTCTTCCCGGTGGTGGACGGCGTGCCGTACCAGCAGGTGCTGGACGTCGTCGCGGCCCGCCCGGGTCTGGCCGTGCGCCGGACCACGGAGTCCGAGCTGCCCGACGCACTGGCGGCGGCGCAGGCGCACCGGTTCGACCTCGAAGCCGAACTTCCCTTGCACGCCGAGCTGTTCGAGCTGGCGCCGGACGAGCACGTGCTGCTGCTCGTGCTCCACCACATCGCGGGCGACGGCTGGTCGCTCGGCCCGCTCGCCATCGACCTCACCACGGCCTACACCGTCCGCTGCCGTGGCGAGGAGCCGCGCCGGGAGCCGCCGGCTGTCCAGTACGCCGACTACACCCTGTGGCAGCACGAGCTGCTCGGCGAGGCGACCGACAGCGACAGCCCGTTCGCCCGCCAGGCGGCCTACTGGACACGGCAGTTGGCCGACCTGCCCGAGCAGCTCCAGCTGCCCACCGACCGGCCCCGCCCGGTGGTCGCCTCGCACCGGGGCGGCTTCGTGCGGGCCGAGCTCGACGCGGAGCTGCACCGCGGGCTGCGCGAGCTCGCCCGCACCAACGGCACCAGTCTGTTCATGGTGCTCCAGGCCGGGCTCGCGGCGCTGCTGAGCCGGCTCGGCGCGGGCGACGACATTCCGGTCGGCAGCCTCACCGCCGGCCGCGGCGACCAGGCGTTGGACGACCTGGTCGGCTTCTTCGTCAACACCCTCGTGCTCCGCACGGACACCTCGGGCGACCCGACCTTCGCCGAGCTGCTCGCCCGTGTCCGGGACACCGCGCTGGCCGGGTACGCCAACCAGGACCTGCCGTTCGAGCACCTGGTCGAGGCCCTCAACCCGGTGCGGTCGCTCTCCCACCACCCGCTGTTCCAGGTCATGCTGGTGCTGCAGAACAACGCCCGGGCCGAGTTCGCCCCGCCCGGCCTGCGGGTCGGCGAGGTGGAGCTGACCAGCACCACGTCCAAGTTCGACCTGGTCCTCTCACTGTCCGAGCGGCACGCCGAGGACGGTCCCGCCGGGCCTGGCGGCCCGGGAGGTGCCCCCACCCTGGCCGGGATCGACGTCTTCGTCCAGTTCGCGAGCGACCTGTACGACGCGGCCACCGTGGAGACCATGGTCGCGCGCCTGGTCCGGCTGCTGACCGCGGCCGTCGCCGACCCGCGGTGCCGGCTCGGCAGTATCGACCTGCTGTCGGCCGAGGAGCGGCGCGAGCTGCTGCCCGCAGCCGAGGGCCCGGCAGCCGCCGGGAGCGTGCTGGAGGCCTTCGCGGCGCAGGTGGCGGCCACCCCGGAGGCTGTCGCCCTGGCCGACGGGGACGTCGAGCTGACGTACCGGCAGTTGAACGCGTGGGCCAACCGGTTCGCGCATGGGCTGACGGATCGCGGGGTGGCCGCCGAGCAGGTCGTGGCGATCTCGCTGCCGCGGTCGGTGGAGTTCGTGGTCGCCGTCCTGGGCGTGCTGAAGGCCGGCGCGGCCTACCTGCCGGTGGATCCGGTCCACCCGCAGTCGCGGATCGCGTTCATGCTGGCGGACGCGCGGCCGACCGTGGTGGTGGACGACCCGGCGACGGTGAACGAGGTGTCGCAGTGGCCGGACACCGATCCGGCTGTCGCCGCGGACGCCCGGCACGCGGCGTACGTGATCTACACCTCGGGCTCGACGGGCCGGCCCAAGGGCGTGGTGGTGAGCCACGCGGGCGTGCGGGCCATGGTCGCGGCGCAGGTCGAGCGGCTCGGCATCGGTGCCGGCAGCCGGGTGCTCCAGTTCTCCTCGCCCAGCTTCGACGTCTCGCTGTGGGACATCCTCGGCGCCCTGCTCAGCGGTGCGACCCTGGTGCCGCCGCCCGCGGGGGAGCCGGTCGCCGCGCTGACCGACCCGGGCCTCGCACTCACCCACGCGACGGTGCCGCCTTCGGTGCTGGCGGCGCTGTCGCCGGACGCGGTGGACGTGCCGACGCTGACGGTGGCGGGTGAGGCGTGCCCGCCGGAGCTGGTGGCGCGCTGGGCGCCGGGCCGGCTGATGATCAACGCGTACGGTCCGACGGAGACGACGGTCGTGGCGACGATCAGCGACCCGCTGTCGCCGGGATCGGGCGTGCCGCCGATCGGCCGCGCCGTCGCCGGACTCCGGGCGTACGTACTGGACCACCGCCTGGCACTGGTGGCGCCGGGTGTGACCGGGGAGCTCTACCTCGCCGGCCCGGGCCTGGCCCGTGGCTACCTGAACCGGCCGGGCCTGACCGCCGGTCGGTTCGTGGCCTGCCCCTTCGGCCCGGACGGCGCCCGGATGTACCGCACCGGTGACCTGGTGCGTCGACGCCCGGACAGCCAGCTGGAGTACGTCGGCCGGGCCGACGACCAGGTGAAGGTGCGCGGCTTCCGGATCGAGCTCGGTGAGATCGAGTCGGCGCTGGCCGAGCACTCCCAGGTCGGTCAGGTCGCGGTGATCGCCCGCAAGGACCGGGCGGAGGAGACCCGCCTGGTCGCCTACCTGGTGCCCGCCGCCGGCGCCGAACTCCGGCCGGACGAGTTGCGCGCACACCTCCGCGAGCGGCTGCCGGAGTACATGGTGCCCGCCGCGTTCGTCGCCCTCGACGCCCTGCCGCTGAACACCAGCGGCAAGCTCGACCGGCGCGCCCTGCCCGAGCCGGACTTCACCGGGGCGCGGACCGGCCGGGCACCGCACACGCCCCAGGAGCAGGTGCTGGCCGGGCTGTTCGCCGAGGTGCTGGGCCTGCCGCGGGTCGGCCTCGACGACGACTTCTTCGAGCTGGGCGGGCACTCCCTGCTGGCCACCCGGCTGGTGGCCCGGGTCCGCGCGACCCTCGGCGTCGAGCTGGCGCTGCACACCCTGTTCCGGACCCCGACGGTGGCCGGGCTGGCCGCCGGGCTGGGCGGCGCCGAGCGCGCCCGGCTCGCCCTGGAGCGGGTGGAGCGGCCCGTGGGGGCGCCCGCCCCCAGCCCGGCGGCCGGGAGGTGCCCCCAGGCCGAAGGCCGGGGGGCGGTGCCGCTGTCGTCCGCCCAGCGGCGGCTGTGGTTCCTGCACCAGCTCGAGGGCGCCGGGCCGATCTACAACATGCCGCTGGCGTGGCGGCTGTCCGGCCCGCTGGACCGGGCGGCCCTGGCGGAGGCCCTCGGCGACGTCGTCGACCGGCACGAGACCCTGCGCACGGTCTTCCGGACGGTGGACGGCGTGCCGTACCAGCACGTACTGACCACCGGGGAGGTGCGGCCAGACCTTCCGGTCACCCCGGCCGACGAGACGAACCTGACCGAGCTGCTGACCGGCGCCGCGGCGCGCGGCTTCGACCTCGCGGCCGAACCGCCGTTGCGCGCCGAGCTGTTCGAACTCTCCGCCGAGGAGCACGTGCTGCTCCTGGTGGTGCACCACATCGCCGGCGACGGCTGGTCGCTGGGCCCGCTGGCCGCCGACCTGGCCACCGCCTACGCGGCGCGCCGCCGGGGCGAGGAGCCGCGCTGGTCGCCGCTGGCGGTCCAGTACGCCGACTACACCCTCTGGCACGACAGGCTGCTCGGGGACCGCGACGACCCCACCAGCCTGTTCGCCCGGCAGTCGGCCTACTGGACGGACCAGCTGGCCGCCTTGCCCGAGCAGATCCGGCTGCCCGCCGACCGGCCCCGCCCGGCGACCACCTCGTACCGAGGCGGCCACCTGGCGATCGACCTGGACCCGGAGCTGCACGGCGCGCTCGTGCGCCTGGGCCGCGAGCACGGCGCCAGTGTCTACATGGTGCTGCAGGCCGCCCTGGCATCGCTGCTGGACAAGCTCGGCGCGGGCACGGACATCCCGGTCGGCAGCCTGATCGCCGGCCGGACGGACGAGGCGCTGGACGACCTCGTCGGGTTCTTCGTCAACACCCTGGTGCTGCGCACGGACACCAGTGGCGACCCGTCGTTCGCCGAGTTGCTGGGCCGGGTCCGGGAGGGTGCGTTGGGCGCGTACGCGCACCAGGACCTGCCGTTCGAGCACGTCGTCGAGGCCCTCAACCCGTCCCGGTCGCTCGCCCGCCAGCCCTTGTTCCAGGTGCTGCTCGCGCTGCAGAACGTGCCCCGCACCGAGTTCGCGTTGAGCGGGCTGCGCTCCGAGATCGTCCTCGTGCGGACGCCGACCGCGATGTTCGACCTCGGCTTCCACCTGCTGGAGCGCGGTGGCACCGGCGGGCCGGCCGGGGGCATCGTCGGGCGGGTCGAGTACAGCACCGACCTGTTCGACCACGCCACGGTGGAGGCGCTGGTCGCCCGGTGGCTGCGGCTGCTGGCGGCGGTGGTCGCCGAACCGGACCGGCCGCTGAGCCGGATCGACGTCCTCGCCGCCGAGGAGCGGCACGAGCTGCTGGTCGCCCGTAACGACACCGCGCGTCCGGTGGCCGCCACCACCCTGCCCGCCCTGTTCGAGGCTCGGGTGCGGGCGACCCCGGAGGCTCCGGCGGTGGTGTTCGAGTCCACCGTGCTGACCTACCGCGAGCTGAACCGCCGGGCCAACCGGCTGGCCCACGCCCTGATCGGGCGCGGGGTCGGGCCGGAGCAGGTCGTCGCGCTGCGGCTGCCGCGCTCCACGGAGCTGGTGGTGGCCGTCCTCGCGGTGCTCAAGACGGGTGCGGCGTACCTGCCGGTCGACCCGGACTACCCGGCGGCCCGCATCGCGTACATGCTGGACGACGCCCGCCCGGCCGTGGTGCTCGACGACCTCGCGGCCGTCACACCGGACGGGGACCTGCCGGAGCACGACCCGGCCGTCCCCGTGGACGCGCGCCACCCGGCCTACGTCATCTACACCTCCGGCTCCACCGGTCGGCCCAAGGCCGTGGTGATGCCCGCCGCCGGGCTGCTGAACCTGCTGGCGTGGCACCACCGGGCCGTCGGCGGCGAACCCGGTACGCGCACCGCGCAGTTCACCGCGATCAGCTTCGACGTCTCGGTGCAGGAGGTGCTCTCCGCGCTGCTGTACGGCAAGACCCTGGTCGTGCCGACCGAGGAACAGCGCCGCAGCGCCGAGCTGTTCGCGCACTGGCTGGACCGGCACGAGGTGGGGGAGTTGTTCGCCCCCAACCTGGTGATCGAGGCGCTGGCCGAGGCCGCCGAGGAGGCCGGGCTGGAGCTGCCGCACCTGCGGCTGGTCGCCCAGGCCGGGGAGGCGATGCGCCTCGGCGGTGCGGTGCGCCGCCTCCAGGCCCGGCGACCGGGCCGCGTGCTGCACAACCACTACGGCCCCGCCGAAACCCACGTCATCACCGCCTACCCGCTGCCGACCGACCCCGCCGACTGCCCGCTGCCGGTGCCGATCGGCCGTCCGATCGACAACTGCCAGGCGTACGTGCTGGATTCGGCCCTGCGACCGGTCGCGCCCGGCGTGCTGGGGGAGCTGTACCTGGCCGGGGCGGGGCTCGCCCGCGGCTACCTGAACCGGCCCGGGCTCACCGCTGCCCGGTTCGTGGCCAACCCGTACGGCCCGGCGGGCGCGCTCATGTACCGCACCGGCGACCTGGTCCGCTGGCGGGCCGACGGCGAGCTGGAGTTCGCGGGCCGGGTGGACCACCAGGTGAAGGTCCGCGGGTTCCGGATCGAGCCGGGCGAGATCGAGGCCGAGCTGACCGCGCACCCGGGCGTCGCCCAGGTCGCCGTGCTCGCCCGTGAGGACCGGCCGGGCGAGACCCGGATCGTCGCGTACGTGGTGCCCTCGGTGTCGGAGCCGGCCACCCCGGCGGCACTGGCGGCGTACCTGCGCGACCGGGTGCCCGACTACCTGGTGCCGTCGGCGTTCGTGCTCCTGGACGCGCTGCCGCTGACGCCGAACGGGAAGCTGGACCGGGCGGCGCTGCCCGCGCCCGAAGCCACGGCCACGGCGGCGGGCCGGGCACCGCGCACCCCGCAGGAGCAGATCCTGTGCGAGCTGTTCGCCGAGGTGTTGGGCCTGCCGGTGGCCGGGGTCGACGACGACTTCTTCGACCTGGGCGGGCACTCCCTGCTCGCCACCCGGCTGGTGTCGCGGGTCCGGGCGACCCTCGGGGTCGAGCTGGAGCTGCGCGCCCTGTTCCGGAGCCCGACCCCGGCCGGTCTCGCGGTTCGGCTGCGCGAGTCCGCGGCGGCCAGGCAGGCGCTGATGCCCAGGCCGCGCCGCGAGCCGATGCCGCTGTCCTACGCGCAGCGTCGGCTGTGGTTCCTCCAGCAGTTCGGGGCACCGAGCGCCACCTACCACATGCCGCTGGCGCTGCGGCTGTCCGGCGACCTCGACCGCGAGGCCCTCGGCGCCGCGCTGGCGGACGTGGTGGCCCGGCACGAGACCCTCCGTACGGTCTTCCCGCACACCGCCGGCATCCCGCACCAGCGGGTGCTGGACGCTGCCGACGCGGGCGTCCCGCTGACGGTGCGCGCGGCCCGAGAGGCGGAGGTGCCGGCGCTGCTGCGTGAGGCGGCCGTGCGCGGCTTCGACCTGACCACCGAAGTCCCGCTGCGGGCCGAGCTGTTCGCGATCGCGCCGGACGAGCACGTGCTGTTGGTGGTGATGCACCACATCGCGGGCGACGGCTGGTCCCTCGACCCGCTGTCGCGTGACCTCGCCACCGCGTACACCAGCCGCAGGAACGGCGGAGCGCCCGACTGGGCTTCGCTGCCGGTGAGTTACGCCGACTACACGCTGTGGCAGCATGAGATCCTCGGCGACGAATCCGACGCGGACAGCGTGTTCGCCCGCCAGGTCGGCTACTGGACCGAGGCGCTGGCCGGGCTGCCCGAGCAGCTCCGGCTCCCGGTCGACCGGCCCCGCCCTGCGGCGGCGTCCTACGCCGGCGAGTGGCTCGACGTCCGCATCGACGCCGAACTGCACGCGGCTCTGGTGGAGTTGGCGCGGCGTTCGGGTGTGAGTCTGTTCATGGTGCTGCAGGCCGGTCTGGCGGCGCTGTACACCCGGCTGGGGGCGGGGACGGACATCCCGATCGGCAGTCCGATCGCGGGCCGGACCGATGAGGCGCTGGACGAGCTGGTCGGGTTCTTCGTGAACACGCTGGTGCTGCGGACGGACACCAGTGGTGACCCGAGTTTCGCCGAGCTGCTGGGCCGGGTGCGGGAGACGGCGCTGGCCGCGTACGCGCACCAGGACGTGCCGTTCGAGCACCTGGTGGAGGTGCTGAACCCGTCGCGGTCGCTGGCCTACCACCCGCTGTTCCAGACCATGCTGGCCGTGCAGAACGCGCCGGGCGGCGACTTCGCGCTGCCCGGACTGGAGGTCTCCGGACTCGCGGTGCCGACCGGCACGTCCCGGCTCGACCTGACCTTCAGCCTCGCGGAGAACCGCCGCCCGGACGGTACTCCGGCGGGCCTGACCGGCATGGTCGAGTACAGCACCGACCTGTTCGACCGGCGGACCGTCGAGCTGCTGTTCAGCCGCTGGACCAGGCTGCTGGCCGAGGCCGCGGCCGACCCGGCGCAGCCGATCGGTGCCATCGACGTGCTCGACGAGGCGGAGCGCCGCGCTCTGCTGGCCGATGCCGACGGGACCGTGCGGGAGGTGCGGGAGCTCGACGTGCCGGGCATGTTCGCGGCGCGGGTCGCCGCGGCGCCGGAGGCCGTCGCGCTGGTCTCCGTCGACGGAGCCGAATTGACGTACCGTCAGCTCGACGCCATGGCCAATCGGTTCGCACACTCGCTGAAGGCGGGCGGGGTGGGTCCGGAGCAGGTTGTCGCCGTGGCCCTGCCGCGGTCGCTCGAGTGGGTGGTCGCCGTCCTGGGCGTCCTCAAGGCCGGGGCCGCGTACCTGCCGGTGGATCCGGCGTACCCGCAGTCGCGGATCGACCTGATGCTGGAGGACGCCGCGCCGGTCGCGGTGGTCGACGATCCCGCCCGCGTGCGGGAGACGAGCGGCTTCCCGGAGACCGATCCGCCGGTGCCGTCGGACGCCCGGCACCCGGCGTACGTGATCTACACCTCGGGGTCGACCGGCCGGCCCAAGGGCGTCGTGGTCGGCCACGGCGGTGTGGCGAGCCTGGTCGCCACCCAGGTCGAGCGGCTCGCCGTCGGCGCCGGCAGCCGGGTGCTCCAGTTCGCCTCGCCCAGCTTCGACGCGTCGTTCTGGGACCTGTGCAGCGCCCTGCTGACCGGGGCCACCCTGGTCCTGGCCCCGGCGGAGACGCCGCTGGAGGCGCTGACCGACCGGGGGCTCGGTGTCACCCATGTGATCCTGCCGCCCTCGGCGCTGGCCGCGCTGGGCGATGCCGAGCCCGCGGCCGCCACCGTGGTGGTGGGCGGCGAGGCCTGCCCGGCGGAGCTGGTGGAGCGCTGGGCGCCGGGCCGGCGGATGATCAACGCCTACGGACCGACGGAGAGCACGGTCGCCGCGACGATGAGCGACCCGCTCGTTCCCGGGGACGGCGTGCCGCCGATCGGGCGGCCCGTCGTGAACACCCGGGTGTACGTGCTGGACGAGCGGCTGCGGCCGGTGCCACCGGGCGTGCCGGGGGAGTTGTACGTCGCGGGCGCGGGTCTGGCCCGCGGCTACCTGAACCGGCCGGGGCTGACGGCCGGACGTTTCGTCGCCTGCCCGTTCGGTGCGGCCGGCGAGCGCATGTACCGCACCGGCGACGTGGTCCGCCGGCGCGCCGACCGGCAGTTGGAGTTCGTCGGCCGGGCGGACGAGCAGGTGAAGGTGCGCGGTTTCCGGGTCGAGCCCGGCGAGGTGGAGGCGGCCCTGGCCGAGCACCCCGACGTCGCGCAGGCCGCCGTGGTGGCCCGGGACGACCGGCTGATCGGCTACGTCGTGCCGCGGGCGGACACCCCGCTCACCCCGGCGCAGCTGCGCGGGCACCTGCTCGGGCGGCTGCCCGAGTACCTGGTGCCGGCCGTCTTCACGGTGCTGGACGCGCTGCCGCTGACGCCGAGCGGCAAGCTGGACCGCGCGGCGCTCCCCGCGCCGGACCCCGCCGGAAGCGGTGCCGTGGACGGCCGCAGGCCGCGGACCCCGCAGGAGCAGCTGCTCGCCGAGCTCTTCGCCGAGGTGCTCGGCGTCGCGGAGGTCGGCGCGGACGACAGCTTCTTCGACCTCGGCGGGCACTCGCTGCTCGCCACCCGCCTGGTCGCGCGGGTGCGGACGGTGCTCGGTGTCGAGCTCGGGTTGCGCGCGCTCTTCGAAGCGCCGACGGTGTCCGGCCTGGCCGCCCGGCTCGCGGGATCCGGCCCGGTCCGTCCGGCGCTGGCCGCCCGGCCGCGGCCGCGGACCGTACCGCTGTCGTTCGCACAGCGGCGGCTCTGGTTCCTGCACCGGATGGAGGGTGCCTCCGCCACGTACAACATCCCGCTGGCGCTGCGGCTCTCCGGAACGCTGGACCGGGCGGCGCTGGACCTTGCGCTGGCCGATGTGTCGGCCCGGCACGAGAGTCTGCGGACGGTGTTCCCCGAGGTCGACGGCGTACCCTGCCAATCGGTCCTGGACCCGGCCGAGGCCCGGCCGCGGGTGCGGGTGACCGAGGTCCGGGAGGAGGAGCTGGCGCGGCGACTGGGCGAGGCGGCCCGGCAACCGTTCGACCTGGCGACGGAACCGCCGCTGCGGGCCGAGCTGTTCGTGCTCGCGCCGGATGACCACCTGCTGCTGCTGGTGGTGCACCACATCGCGGGCGACGGCTGGTCCACCGGCCCGCTGGCGCGCGACCTGGCCGGGGCGTACGCGGCCAGGTGCCAGGGCAGCGGCCCGGAGTGGGCGGAGCTGCCGGTGCAGTACGCCGACTACACCGTGTGGCAGCGCGAGCTGCTCGGCGACCCGGCCGACCCGGACAGCCGGTTCTCCGAGCAACTCGGCTACTGGCAAGGTCAGTTGGCTGGAATTCCGGAGCGTCTCCCGCTGCCCGTCGACCGGCCGCGGCCGGCGGTCGCGAGCTACCGGGGCGAGCAGCTCGGTCTGGAGCTGTCGCCGGAACTGCACGCGGCTCTGGTGGAGTTGGCGCGGCGTAGCGGGGCGAGTCTGTTCATGGTGCTGCAGGCCGCTCTGGCGGCGCTGTACACGCGGCTGGGCGCGGGCACGGACATCCCGATCGGGAGCCCGATCGCGGGCCGGACCGATGAGGCGCTGGACGAGCTGGTCGGGTTCTTCGTGAACACGCTGGTGCTGCGCACCGACACCAGTGGCGATCCGAGCTTCGCCGAACTGCTGGGCCGGGTGCGGGAGACGGCGCTGGCCGCGTACGCGCACCAGGACGTGCCGTTCGAGCACCTGGTGGAGGTGCTCAACCCGTCCCGCTCGCTGGCCTACCACCCGCTGTTCCAGACCATCCTCGCCCTGCAGAACGCCCCGATGGGCGAGCTCGGTCTGCCCGGCCTGCGGGCGTCCACCTTCGCCGTGCCGACCGGGACGGCCAAGTTCGACCTCGGCTTCAACCTGAGCGAGCGGTTCGGCGCCGACGGCAGCCCGGCCGGGATCGTCGGAGCGGTCGAGTACGCCACCGACCTGTTCGACCGGTCGACCGTCGCCGCGCTGGCCCGGCGCTGGATGCTGGTGCTGGAGGCGGTCACCGCCGACCCGCAGCAGCCGATCGGCCGGATCGAGCTCCTCGACGCCGAGGAGCGGTACGAACTGCTGGAGCGCGGTAACGAGACCGCCCGCGAGGTGGGCGCCGTCCCGGTGCCGGTGGCGTTCGCGGCGCAGGTCGCGGCTACGCCGGAGGCCGTCGCCCTGGTCTGCGGCCGGACGGAGCTGACCTACCGTGAGCTGAACACCAGGGCGAACCGGTTCGCGCACGCCTTGATCGCCAAGGGTGTCGGCCCGGAGCAGCTCGTGGCCGTGTCCCTGCCACGGTCGGTGGAATCCGTGGTGGCGGTCCTCGGTGTGCTGAAGGCCGGTGCCGCGTACCTGCCGGTGGATCCGGCGTACCCGGAAGCGCGGATCGCGTTCATGCTGGCGGACGCCCGTCCCTCGGTGGTGGTCGACGACCCGGCGCTGGTGGCGGACGGGGACTGGCCGGAGACCGACCCGGTCGTGCCGCTCGACGTCCGGCACCCGGCCTACGTGATCTACACCTCGGGTTCGACCGGCCGGCCCAAGGGCGTCGTGGTCGGCCACGCCGGTGTGGCGAGCCTGGTGGCCGGGCAGATCGAGCGGTTCGCGATCGAATCCGGCAGCCGGGTGCTCCAGTTCGCCTCGCCCAGCTTCGACGCCTCGGTGTCGGAGATCTACACCGCCCTGCTGCTCGGTGCGGCCCTGGTGCTGCCTCCTGCGGCCGACCCGGTCGCGGCGCTGACCGACCCGGACCTCGCGGTCACCCACGTGACCGTGCCTCCGTCCGTCCTCGCCGCCGTGCCGGAGGGTTCGGTGGCCGTGTCGACACTGGTCGTGGCGGGGGAGGCCTGCCCGCCGGACCTGGTGGAGCGCTGGGCGCCCGGGCGTCGGATGATCAACGCGTACGGCCCGACGGAGACCACGGTCTGCGCGACGATGAGCGACCCGCTCGTTCCCGGGGAAGGCGTGCCGCCCATCGGCCGTCCGATCGCCAACGCCCGCGTCTACGTGCTCGACGAGCGGCTGCGGCCGGTGCCGCCGGGCGTACCGGGTGAGCTGTACGTCGCGGGCGCGGGTCTGGCCCGCGGCTATCTGAACCGGCCGGGGCTGACGGCCGGACGGTTCGTCGCCTGCCCGTTCGGCGCGGCAGGCGAGCGCATGTACCGCACCGGAGACCTGGTGCGCCGGCGCGCCGACCGGCAGCTGGAGTACATCGGCCGCGGGGACGAGCAGGTGAAGGTGCGCGGTTTCCGGGTCGAGCCCGGCGAGGTGGAGGCGGCCCTGGCCGAGCACCCCGACGTCGCGCAGGCCGCCGTGGTGGCCCGGGACGACCGGCTGATCGGCTACGTCGTGCCGCGCCAGGACACCGCCCGGGACGACGGCCTGGAAGCCGACCACGTCGGCGAGTGGCGGGACATCTACGACGCCCTGCCCATCGCTCCCGAGGAGGCCGCCTTCGGACAGAACTTCGTCGGCTGGAACAGCAGTTACGACGCGAGCCCGATCCCGGTCGAGCAGATGCGGGAGTGGCGGGACGCCACCGTGGCCCGCATCCTGGCCCTGCGCCCGCGCCGGGTGCTGGAGGTCGGCGTCGGTACCGGACTGCTTCTCTCGCAGATCGCGCCGTACTGTGAGTCGTACTGGGCGACCGACTTCTCCGCCACTGCGATCGACGCGCTGACCGCGCAGGTGGCCCGGCAGGACGGCCTGGCCGGGCGCGTCGTGCTGCAGACCCGCCCGGCGCACGACACCGACGGGCTGCCGGCGGGGCGGTTCGACACCATCGTGATCAACTCGGTGGTGCAGTACTTCCCGTCCGCCGAGTACCTCGCGGAGGTGATCGGCAAGCTGATGGGTCTGCTCGCCCCCGGCGGCGCGCTCTTCGTCGGCGACGTCCGCAACCTGCGGCTGCTGCGCCCCCTGGCCACCGCCGTCCAGCTGCACCGGGCCGGCGACGGCGCCGACCTGTCCGCGGTCGGCCGCGCCGTCGAGCAGGCGCTGCTGGTGGAGAAGGAGCTCCTGGTCGACCCGGACTTCTTCGCCGCCCTGCGCGGGGGCGACACCGGCATCGACCTCGGTGCCGTGTCGGTGGAGCTCAAGCGCGGCCGACACCACAACGAGCTGACCCGCTACCGCTACGACGTCACCCTGCACAAGCGCCCGGCTGCGCCGGTTCAGGCGCGGGAGCTGGCCTGGGGCCGGGACGTCGCCGACCTCGAGGAGCTGCGCGAACTGCTCGTACGGCCGGAGACGCCCCCGCTGCGCCTCACCGGCGTGCCGAACCGGAGGGTGGCGTGCGAGTCCGCGCTGGCCCGGGCGGTGCGCGACGGCGACGGCACGCTCGCCGAGCTGCTGGACCGGCTGCACGGACCGGACGACGCCGGCCTGCCCGACCCGGAGGACTTCCACACCCTCGCCGGGGACCTCGGCCGCCGCGCGGACGTCACCTGGTCGACCGCCGCCGCTGACACCCTGGACGTGCTCCTGTCCGACGGACCCGACGACGCCCTCGTCGAGGCCTACCGGCCGTCCGGCGCCCCGCTGTCCTCGCTCACCAACCGCCCGACCGGCAGCCGCGGCAGCAGCGCCCTGGTCGGCGCACTCCGCGACCGGCTGCGCGAGCGCCTGCCCGACTACCTGGTGCCCTCGGCCTTCGTGGTGCTGGACGCGCTGCCGCTGACCGCCAGCGGCAAGCTCGACCGCCGCGCCCTCCCCGCCCCCGATCCGGGGACGGTCACCGGCGGCCGGGCCCCGCGCACCCCGCAGGAGCAGCTGCTCGCCGAACTCTTCGCCGACCTGCTCGGGCTGCCCCGGGTGGGTGTCGAGGACAGCTTCTTCGACCTCGGCGGGCACTCGCTGCTGGCGACCCGGCTGGCCTCCCGGATCCGGGCGGTCCTCGGCGCCGAGCTGGAGGTCCGCACGCTCTTCGAGTACCCGACCGTGGCCGCCCTGGCGGCCCGCCTCGACGGCTCCGTCACGGAGCGGCCCGCGCTGACCGCGCGACCGCGCCCCGTGGGGGCACCTCCCGGCCGTCAAGGCCGGGAGAGGATCCCGCTGTCCTACGCCCAGCGCCGCCTCTGGTTCCTGCACCGCATGGACGGGCCCGGTGCCACCTACAACATGCCGCTCGCGCTGCGTCTGGACGGCCCGCTCGACCGGCGGGCCCTGCGGGCCGCCCTGACGGACGTGATCACCCGGCACGAGAGCCTGCGGACCGTCCTGCGCGAGGCGGACGGGCTGCCGTACCAGCTGGTGCTCGGCGCGGCCGAGGCGTGCCCGGAGCTGCCGGTGGTCGAGCTCGCCGAGAGCGAGCTGTCCGAGCGGCTGGCGCGGGGCGCCCAGCGCGGCTTCGACCTGGCCGTCGAACCGCCGATCCGGGCGGAGCTGTACGCGCTCGCCCCCGAGCGGCACGTCCTGCTCGTCGTGGTCCACCACATCGCCGCCGACGGCTGGTCGATGGGCCCGCTGTCCCGGGACCTCGCCGCGGCCTACGGGGCGCGCTGCCGGGGCGAGGAGCCGCAGTGGTGCCCGTTGCCGGTCCAGTACGCCGACTACACCCTCTGGCAGCGCGACCTGCTCGGTGAGGCGGGCGACCCGGACAGCCTGTTCGCCCGGCAACTCGACTACTGGAAGCAGGAGTTGGCAGGCCTGCCGGACCAGGTCCGGCTGCCCGCCGACCGGCCCCGGCCGGCCGAGGCCTCCCAGCGCGGCGGCCGGGTCGAGGTCCGGCTCGACGCCGAACTGCACCGGGAGCTGC
This sequence comes from Kitasatospora sp. NPDC023120, assembly GCF_055560835.1. Classification (NCBI taxonomy): domain Bacteria; kingdom Bacillati; phylum Actinomycetota; class Actinomycetes; order Kitasatosporales; family Streptomycetaceae; genus Kitasatospora; species Kitasatospora sp. NPDC023120. The sequence continues at coordinate 81,114 of NZ_JBVHHY010000023.1, forward strand.
GGGACCTGGCCGCCGGGAACGGCGCCAGCATGTTCATGGTGCTCCAGGCCGGCCTCGCCGCCCTGCTCACCCGGCTCGGGGCTGGCACCGACATCCCCATCGGCAGCCCGATCGCGGGACGGACCGACCAGGCGCTGGACGAGCTCGTCGGGTTCTTCGTCAACACCCTGGTGCTGCGCACCGACACCGGAGGGGACCCCGGCTTCGCCGAACTGATCGGCCGGGTCCGGCAGAAGGCGCTGGCCGCGTACGCCCACCAGGACGTGCCCTTCGAGTACCTGGTCGAGGCCGTCAACCCCACCCGGTCGCTGGCCCACCACCCGCTGTTCCAGGTCATGCTGGCCCTGCAGAACGCGCCGGTCGGCGAGTTCACCCTGCCGGGCCTGGAGACCGCCTACCTGGAGGCGCCGACCGACACCGCGCGGGTCGACCTGACCGTCAGCCTGGCCGAGCGGTACGGGTCGGACGGCAGCCCGGCGGGCGTGCTCGGCGTGGTGGAGTACGCGACCGACCTGTTCGACCCGGACACCGTGGTGCGGCTGTTCGACCGCTGGACGCGACTGCTGCGTGCGGCCGCCGCCGAGCCGGACCAGCCGATCGGCCGACTCGACCTGCTGTCCGGCGAGGAGCGCCACGATCTGCTGGTCGGGTTCAACCGGACTGACGCCGAGCTGCCCGAGGCGGGCCTGCCGGAGCTGTTCGCCCGCCGGGTGGCGGCCACGCCGGACGCGGTCGCGGTGGTCGCGGGCGCGACCGAACTGACCTACCGGGAGCTCGACCGGCGGGCCAACCGCCTGGCCCGGGCCCTGATCGGGCAGGGCGTGCGGCCGGAGACCCCGGTGGCGGTGCTGCTGGAGCGTTCGGCGGAGCTGGTCGTCGCGATCCTGGCGATCGTCAAGGCGGGCGGCGCCTACGTTCCGCTCGACCCGCGCTTCCCGTCCTCCAGGACCGACCTGATCGTCCGGGAGACCGGCGCCGCGCTGGTGCTCACCGAGGACGTCCTGTCCGCGCTGATCCAGGCCGAGCGTGACCACAGCGACCCGGAAGTCGGCTTCGATCCAGGGCAGTTGGCGTACGTGATGTACACCTCCGGCTCGACCGGCCGACCGAAGGGCGTCGGCGTCACCCACCGCGACGTGGCGGCGCTCGCGCTCGCCCCGTGCTGGCGCGGGGGCGGCCACGAGCGGGTGCTGCTGCACTCGCCGACGGCCTTCGACGCCTCGACCTACGAGTTCTGGGTGCCGCTGCTCGGCGGCGGCCGGGTCGTCGTCGCACCGCCCGGTCGGCTCGACCTCGACCTGCTCGCGGGAGCGGTCGCCGGGCACGGAGTCACCGGCCTGTGGCTGACGGCCGGGCTGTTCCGGCTGGTGGCCGAGGAACGGCCGGAGCTGCTCGCCGGCGTCCGCGAGGTGTGGACCGGCGGCGACGTGGTGCCGCCGGCGGCCGTCGCCCGGGTCCTCGCGGCCTGCCCGGACATCGCGGTGGTCAACGGCTACGGCCCGACCGAGACCACGACCTTCGGCGCCCACCACCGGGTCCGCGCGCTCCCCGCGAACGCGGCGACCGTGCCGATCGGCCGCCCCATGGCGAACATGCGGGCGTACGTGCTCGACGCCGGGCTGCAACCGGTGCCCGCGGGTGTGGCAGGTGAGCTCTACCTCGCCGGGACGGGCGTGGCCCGTGGGTACCTCGGCCGCCCCGGGCTGACGTCCGAGCGGTTCGTCGCCTGCCCGTTCGGGCCGGGCGAACGCATGTACCGGACGGGTGACCTGGTGCGCCGGCTGCCCGACGGCACCCTGGAGTTCGTCGGCCGCGCCGACGACCAGGTCAAGCTGCGCGGCTTCCGGATCGAACCCGGCGAGGTCGAGGCCGTCCTCGCCGGATGCCCCGGCGTCGCCCAGGCGGCCGTGGTCGCCCGCGAGGACCAGCCCGGCGACCAGCGCCTGGTGGCCTACCTGGTGCCGGCCGCAGAGGAGGAGGCACCGGCACCCGACGAGCTGGCCCGCCGACTCGGCCGCGAACTGCCCGAGTACATGGTGCCGTCCGCCTTCGTCACCCTCGAACGGCTGCCGCTGACCGCCAACGGCAAGCTGGACCGGGCCGCCCTCCCGGCGCCCGCGTACGACACCACGGGCACCGGCCGCGGCCCCCGCACCCCGCAGGAGCAGCTGCTGTGCGAGCTGTTCGCCGAGATCCTCGGCCGGGAGCAGGTCCACCTCGACGACGACTTCTTCGACCTGGGCGGACACTCCCTGCTGGCCGCGCGGCTGGTCTCCCGGGTCGGCGAGACGCTCGGCGTCCACGTGGGCCTGCGCACCCTGTTCGAGGCGCCGACGGTGGCCGGACTGACGGAGCGCCTGGCCATCAGCGACCCCGAGGAAGCCTTCGACGGGCTGCTGCCGCTGCGCGCGACCGGCAGCCTGCCGCCGCTGTTCTGCGTCCACCCCGGCGGTGGCATCAGCTGGTCGTACTCCGGGCTGCTGAACCACATCGGCCCGGACCGCCCGGTCTACGCGCTCCAGGCCCGCGGCCTGGCACGCCCCGAGCCGCTGCCCGGATCGTACGAGGAGATGGCGGCCGACTACGCCGACCAGATCCGCAAGGTCCAGCCCGACGGCCCGTACCACCTGCTCGGCTGGTCCGCCGGCGGGCTGATCGCCCACGCGATCGCCTGCGAGCTCCAGACCAGGGGGGAGCGGACCGGGCTGCTGGCGGTCCTCGACGCCTACCCCGTGCAGGACATCGCCTTCGAGGAGGTGCCCGTGCCCGAGGAGCGGGACATCCTCGTCGGCATCATGGACGTCGACCCGGAGGAGCTCGGCGACGGGCCGCTGACCCACGCCGAGGTCGCCGAGATCCTCCGCCGTCGCGGCAGCGCCCTGGCCTGCCTGGACGAGCGGCGGATCGGGGCCGTCGTGGACATCATGATCAACAACGCCAAGCTGGCGATCGCCCACACCCCGGGCCGCTTCCACGGCGACCTGCTGCTGTTCAACTCCACGATCGACCGCACCGAGGACTCGGCCGGCCCGGCGATCTGGCAGCGCTACATCGCCGGGCGGGTCGACTCGCACGACATCACCACCCGCCACGACCGGATGACCCAGCCGGGCTCACTGGCCCAGATCGGACCGGTCCTGGCGGCCCGCCTCGCCGAGGCGGCCGGTGACACCACCATCCCCATTCAGGAGGACTGACCCATGACCAACCCCTTCGACGACCAGGACGGCACCTTCCTCGTGCTCGTCAACGACGAGAACCAGCACTCGCTGTGGCCCCAGTTCGCGGACGTCCCCGAGGGCTGGACCGTCGTCCACGGCCCCGACACCCACGCCGACTGCCTGGAGTACGTCGAGCGGTCCTGGACCGACATGCGGCCCCAGAGCCTCGTCGACGCCATGGGCGCCACGGACGCCCAGCGGTAGCGGCTCGCAGTGAACCTGACCGACACCACGGACGAGGCCCGCCCCACGGCGGGCCCCGTCGGGCCGTCCGAGGACCTCGCCGCGTTGCTGAACACGCCCGAGGCCCGCCGGGACCCGTACCCGTTCTACGCCCGCATGCGGCGCGAGAGCCCGGTCCACCGCAGCGCCCAGGGCATCTGGTACCTCACCCGGTACGCCGACGTCGAGGCGGCGCTGAGCGACCTGCGGCTGTCCAACGACCGGGACCGGATGACCGCCGCCTTCGGCGGGCTGGGCGGCAACCTCAAGGCCCTCGGCCGCCTCACCGACCGGCTCGGCCGGGTGATGACCAACACCGACCCGCCGGACCACGCCCGCCTGCGCAAGCTGGCCAACCGGGCGTTCACCGCCCGGCGCGTCGAAGCCCTGCGCGGCGGCATCCAGCGGATCGTCGACCAGCTGATCGACCGGGCCGTCGAGGCCGGGCCGACCATGGACCTGATCGAGCAGGTCGCCTCCCCGCTGCCGCTGTCCGTCGTCTGCGAGCTGTTCGGCATTCCGCCCGAGGACCGCCCCCAGGTCAAGGCCTGGTTCCGCCGCTTCGGGCGGCTGACCGAGGACATCGACAAGACCGAGGCCGCGATCGACCAGTACGAGGAGTACCTCGCCCGCCTCGTCCGCCGCCGCCGGGCCGACCCGGGCGACGACCTGATCAGCGCCCTGGTCGCCACCCAGGCGCAGGACGACCGGCTCACCGACTCGGAACTGCTCTCGACCTGCTTCGTCCTCATCACCGCGGGCGACGAGACGACCACCCACCTGGTCGGCAACGGCACGCTCGCCCTGCTGCGCCACCCCGCCCAACTGGCCCGGCTGCGCGCGGACCCGGCGCTGATCCGCAGCGCCGTCGAGGAACTGTCCCGCTACGACACGCCGACCCAGGCGATCGTCCGGGTCGTCGCGGAGGACGTCGAGATCGGCGGGCGCACGCTGCGCGAGGGCGAACTGGTCTACCTGTTCCTCGCCGCGACCAACCGCGACCCCGAGCGCTTCGAGGACCCCGACCGGCTCGACCTGACCCGCCCCGGCAACCGGCACCTGAGCTTCGGCAACGGCCCGCACTTCTGCCTCGGCGGCCCGCTGGCCAAGCTCCAGGCCGAGGTGGCCGTGGGCACGCTGGTCCGCCGGCTCCCGGACCTGCGACTGGCCGACGGCGCGGCCCTCGAATGGCGGCCCAACCCGCTGCAGCGGCGGCTGAGCGAACTCCCGCTGACCTACTGACACCCGATCGACCGAACGACCGAACGACGACGAAGGAGAACCGACCATGGCCCGAGAGTTCGAGGTGCGCCGGGAGCAGGACCTGCCCGTCACCCCGGAACAGGTCTGGCACGCCGTCGCCACCGGCGCCGGCAACCTCGGCTGGCTGTACACCATGGAGATCGAGCCGCGCGTCGGCGGGAAGGTCACCCGTGGAGACGGCACCGTGAAGGTCTGGGAGCCGCCGAACCACTTCGCCATCCGGGTGGCCATGGACAACGGCTTCTCCAACACCCTCACCTACCTGATCGACCCGGTCGACGGCGCGACGAGCCACCTGCGGATGGGAATCCACTGGGTCCACGAGGGCGTCTGGGACGAGACCTGGGACGTCAAGGCGGACGCGGCCGAGAAGCACGTCGACTTCTACCAGCACGGCCTCGCCGAGTACCTGCGGCACTTCGCCGGCCGCCCCGCCGTCTACGTCAAGGCCCAGCGCCCCGAACCCACCGCCGACCCCGCCGAGTTCGCCGCGCTGCGCCGACGCCTCGGCCTCGCCGAGGACGCGGCCGTCGGCGACCGGATCACGCTCGACGTCCCCGGTCCGGACGGCGGCCCGGAAGAGGTGGTCGTGGACTGGCTGAACCCCGACTTCATCGGCCTGCGCGGCCCCGACGCGCTCTACCGGTTCTTCAACGGCAGCACCTGGAACTGGCCGATCTGGCTGGGCCACCACCTGTTCACCGAGGACGCCGACGAACAGCGGGCCACCAAGGCGTGGACCGCCTGGCTCAACGACACCCAAGCCTAGGACCCCGATGGAAACCTCCACCAGAACACTGCTCTTCGCCGCCGAACTCGTCGAGGAGAACGGCACCTACACCCTCCTCGTCGAGGACGTGCGGCGGGGCAGCGTCCAGACCACCCCGGTCCCCAAGGACATGGTCGACAAGCTCCCGACCTTCCTCTCGGCGCTCGCCGCCAAGCTCGACCCGGCGCCGTCGCGCCGCCGTCGCTGGTAGACCGCTCCGCTTCCACGGGGCCGGTGTCGTCCGGAAGCCACCGCTTCCACGACACCGGCCCCGCCACGTCCGGCGGCCGCCCCGGCGGGACCCGGTGCGATGGACCCCAGTCGCCGGACCAGCGGATCACCGCCGGGCCCCCCGACCTCTGATCGAGCTCGTTCAGACGATCGCATCCTCCGTCCAGTAGGGTGCGCCGACATCGGAACGCGTCGGGAGGCACAGATCCATGGATTCGTCGGGGCCGGCGGCCGGGCCGGGGGAGCTGCGGCGGCACCTGGGCCTGTTCGACGCGGTGGTGATCGGGCTGGGGTCGATGATCGGTGCGGGCGTCTTCGCCGCTCTTGCACCCGCAGCGGCGGCCGCCGGGTCCGGACTGCTGATCGGCTTGGCGCTGGCCGGCGTGGTGGCGTACTGCAACGCGACCTCCTCGGCCCGGCTCGCCGCCCGGTACCCGCAGTCCGGCGGCACCTACGTCTACGGCCGGGAGCGGCTCGGCGAGTTCTGGGGCTACCTGGCCGGGTGGGGCTTCGTCATCGGCAAGACCGCCTCCTGCGCGGCGATGGCGCTCACCGTCGGCTCGTACGTCCGGCCCGCCCAGGCGCACGCCGTCGCGGTCGCCGCGGTCGTGGCGCTGACCGCGGTGAACTACGTCGGTGTGCAGAAGGCCGCCTGGCTGACGCGGGCGATCGTCGCCGTCGTGCTGGCGGTGCTCGCCGCCGTCGTCACCGCCTGCCTGACCGGCGGCGACGCCGACACCGGCCGCTGGGCGGTCGGCGCGGACGCCGGGTTCCACGGGGTGCTGCAGGCCGCCGGCCTGCTGTTCTTCGCCTTCGCGGGGTACGCCCGGATCGCCACCCTCGGCGAGGAGGTCCGCGACCCGCAGCGCACCATCCCCCGCGCGATCCCGCTCGCGCTCGGCATCGCCCTGGTCGTCTACACCGCCGTCGCCCTCGGCGCCCTCGCCGCCCTCGGCCCCGACCGCCTCGCCCACTCCGCAGCGCCGCTGGCCGACGCCGTCCGGGCCGCCGGGATGCCCGGCCTCGTCCCGGTGGTGCGCGCCGGAGCGGCCGTCGCCGCCCTCGGCTCACTGCTCGCGCTGATCCTCGGGGTCTCCCGCACCACCCTGGCGATGGCCCGCGACCGGCACCTGCCGCATGCCCTGGCCGCCGTCCACCCCCGCTTCGGCGTGCCGCACCGCGCCGAACTGGCCGTCGGCGCGGTGGTCGCCGTCGTCGCGGCCGTCGGTGACGTGCGCGGCGCGATCGGCTTCTCCTCCCTCGGCGTGCTCGCCTACTACGCCGTCGCCAACGCCTCCGCCTGGACCCTCACCCCCGCCGAGGGCCGCCCCTCGAGGTTCGTCCCGGTGGTCGGCACGGTCGGCTGCCTCACCCTGGCCCTCGCCCTCCCGGCGTCCTCCGTCCTGTGGGGTGCGGTGGTGCTCGCCCTCGGCGCCGCCGCGTACGGCGTGCGCAAGGCGACGGCGCACCGCAGCTGACCGAGCGGCGGGGCAGCGCCGGTCCGGCTCGGTCACGCGCCCGCCCTCGGACGGCCTTCCGGGTCGCGGCCCACGCCGCCCGGATGACCGACGCGTGCCCACCCGTCAGACTCGACAGGGGCGGCTCCGACCCGACGGACCGAGCAACCACAGACGGGAGGCGGCGATGGACACGGCAGGAGCAGTGCCGGCCGACACCGGCGCCTGGGTGGTGGCCCACCCGGGCCCGGTCGACGGAACGCCCCGCGGGCCTCTGGAGTGGGAGCGGCGGCCGCTGTCCGGCCCCGAGCCGCACGAGATCCTGGTGGAGGTGGAGGCCTGCGGGGTGTGCCGCACGGACCTGCACCTCGCGGAGGGGGACCTCGCCCCCAGAACCGCCAGGTGCACCCCGGGGCACGAGGTGGTCGGGCGCGTGCGGGCGGTCGGTGCCGGGGTCGAGGAGTTCACGGTCGGGGACCGCGCCGGAATCGCCTGGCTGTCCCGGACCTGCGGCAGCTGCGCCTACTGCCGCAGCGGGCGGGAGAACCTCTGCCCCGGTTCGCGCTACACCGGCTGGGACCGGCACGGCGGCTACGCCGGGCACCTGACCGCCGACGCCCGCTTCGCCTACCGGCTGCCCGACGGCCCGCCCGCCGAGGAACTCGCCCCGCTGCTGTGCGCCGGGATCATCGGCTACCGGGCGCTGGAGCGTGCCGAACTGCCCGCGGGCGGACTGCTGGGCATCTACGGCTTCGGCGCGTCCGCGCACCTGACCGCTCAACTCGCCCTCGCCCGGGGCGCCCGGGTGGCGGTGTTCACCCGGGCGCCCGCGGCCCGACGACTGGCGCTGGACCTCGGCGCCGCCTTCGCCGGCGACTCGTACGACCCGCCGCCGCGCCCGCTGGACGCCGCCATCCTCTTCGCCCCGGTCGGTGAGCTGGTGCCCGTTGCCCTGGCGGCCCTGGACCGCGGCGGCACGCTGGCCGTCGCCGGCATCCACCTGAGCGACATCCCGGCACTCGACTACCAGCAGCACCTCTTCCAGGAACGCACCCTGCGCAGCGTCACCGCCAACACCCGCGCGGACGGGCTGGCCTACCTCGCGGAGGCGGCCCGGACCCGACCGGTCGTCCAGGTGACCCGCTACCCCCTGCGGCAGGCGGACGCGGCGCTCGCGGACCTCGCAGCGGACCGGGTCACCGGCGTCGCCGTCCTCGTCGCGGAACAGACGGCCGGCGAAGGTTCCGGGCGGGTCACCGAGCTTCTGCGCTGATCGCATGACGCTCTCCTGCGTCCGGATCCTTTTGCGGGTCCGGCGTCACGAAGCGCCGTATCCGTGACTCAGAGTGGTGCCCTGAAGCGGTCCGGCGTTCCCACCTGCGCCTTGGCGGGCTCCGCGTCACCCACAGGACGAGCGCGCACCCGGACCTGGCCGATCTGCAAAACCTCCGCGCCCTCACCGAGCAGCGCTGCGCAGCCGCCGGCATCACCCTGCGCGTCCCCGCGCTGCGGCTGTGCACCGACAACGGCGCCATGATCGCCGCCATCGGCGACCTGCTGGTGCGCGCCGGCGCCGAACCCGCCCCGATGAATCTCTCGATCGACCCTTCGGTGCCGCTGGAATTAGCGGCCCTCACCCCGCAGGACGCCGCGCGGGCCGCGTGACCGGCCGAGGCCCTCGCCCAACGCCTCACCCGTGCGCAGCAGATGGGCGCCCCCATTTGCGACTCCGAGGTGACGGGGGGCGCTGCCGGCCGCACGTTCAGACCGGCCGAGAGCGGGGGGCCCGACCTCCGCGGGACGGCTGCCGGGCGGCGTCCTGCCGCCCGCGAACCGGTATCAAGCCCGGTCGGCCGTGGACTCCCGCACCTTCAGCGCCCAGTCGTGACGCCGCACGGCTCCGGGCTCGGCTGCCCCGGCCAGCAGATCGCTGAGCAGGGCCGCGCACGCGCGCCCGTACTCCGACGGGCGCAGGTCGACCGCGGTGACCCGGGGGCTGGAACCGCGCGCCGCGGCTCCGTCGACACAGGCCGCCACCAGTAGGTCCGCCCCGACCTTCCGGCCCGCCCGTGCCGCTGCCGCCAGCACGCCGGTGACCGCACCGTCGGGGGCGCACACCACCGCGTCCGCACCCGAGGCCCCGCCGATCAGGTCGGCGGTGGCCGCCTCCGCCTCGCCCGGCGTGGCCGCGAACGGAACCGTCCGCACGGCCACCTCGACTCCCTCGCGCCGGCTCCAGGCACCGGCTGCCGCCCGAAGTGCGGCGGCCCAGTCGGAGCCGGGGCCGGGAACGAGCAGGGCCGGGCGCCGGGCGCCGCGCTCCGCCAGGTGGTCCAGCAGCGTGACCAGGGAGGCCGCGTTGTCGCACACCACGGCACCGCTGGGTGCGACGCCCCCTCCCAGGTAGCGTTCGCCGGTGACCACCGGGACGCCCGCGCCCAGCAGGTCGGGAACCTCAGGGTCGTCGACCTCCGGGTCGATCACCAGCAGGCCGTCCACCCGGGCGGCGAGCCCGCCGCCGGCAGCCGTTCCGGGGGCGAGCAGGACGAGGTCCAGCCCGTCCTCCCTGGCCCGCTCGACCGCACCGAACGCCAGGTTCATGTAGTAGTCCAGGCGGGTCGCCGTGCGCGGCAGGTGCAGTCCGATCGCGCCGGTGCCGGCACGACGCAGGCTGCGCGCCGCGGTGTTCGGCCGGTAGCCGAGCTTCCGGGCCACGTCCTGGACGCGCTCGCGGGTGGTCCCGGAGACCCGGCCGGAGCCGCCGAGCGCGTTGGAGGCGGTGCTCTTGGACACCCCGGCCGCCCGGGCCACGTCGATCAGGGTCACGGAGCGGCTGGTCACAGCCCGGAAGTCTAGACGCAGCTCCGGCTCGCTCTCTCCCTCCCGTTCGCACTCCCTTGCTGGAACGTTCCAGCAATGCATACGATGCGCCTGCTGGAACGTTCCAGCAGCACTGCCGACCCGACCCGGCCAGTGCGACCGGAAGCGTGGCCGCCGTGCACGGGCGATCGGCCCGACGCCAGGCAGTCCGCCCTGCCCGACCCGACCACCTGGGAGACACCCGCATGACGCGCGGATTCGATGTTGTGGAGACCGGTATCGCCGACCTTCGCGCGGCGCTGGAGAAGGGCGAGACCACCGCGGTCGAGCTGCTCGACGCCTACCTCGCGCGGATCGACGCCTACGACCGGCCCGGCACCGCCACCGCGCTCAACGCGATGGTCGTGATGAACCCGGACGCCCGCGCCGAGGCCGAGGCCTCCGACGCCCGCCGCGCGCGCGGCGAGACGCTCGGCCCGCTGGACGGCATCCCCTACACCGCGAAGGACAGCTACCTCGCGAAGGGGCTCACCGCCGCCGCCGGTTCGCCGGCCTTCGAGCACCTCGTCGCCCAGCGCGACGCCTTCGCGATCGAGCGGCTGCGTGCGGGCGGCGCCGTCCTCATCGGCCTCACCAACATGCCGCCGATGGCCAACGGCGGCATGCAGCGCGGCGTGTACGGCCGCGCTGAGAGCCCGTACAGTGCCGACTGGCTCACCAGCGCCTACGGCTCCGGCTCGTCCAACGGTTCGGGCACCGCGACGGCGGCGTCCTTCGGCGCGTTCGGCCTCGGCGAGGAGACCTGGTCCTCGGGCCGGGCACCGGCCTCCAACAACGCCCTGTGCGCCTACACCCCCAGCCGCGGCGTGATCTCGGTGCGCGGCAACTGGCCGCTCGTGCCGACCATGGACGTCGTGGTCCCGCACACCCGGACCATGGCCGACCTGCTCGAACTGCTCGACGTCGTCGTGGCCGACGACCCGGAGACCCGCGGCGACCTGTGGCGCGCCCAGCCCTGGGTGGCGCTGCCCGCCGCCTCCCAGGTCCGTCCCGCCTCCTACCCGGCCCTCGCGCCCGTCGACACGGTGGCGGCGCGCGCCACGCTCGCCGGCAAGCGCGTCGGCGTTCCCCGGATGTACATCAACGCCGACCCCGACGCCGGGACGAACCCCGAAGGCGGCATCGGCGGCCAGACCGGGCAGCGCGTCGACACCCGTCCCTCGGTGATCGACCTGTGGGAGGCCGCGCGCCGCGACCTGGAGGCAGCCGGTGCCGAGGTGGTCGAGGTCGACTTCCCCGTCGTGACGAACTACGAGGCCGACCGTCCCGGCGCGCCCTCCCTGTTCACCCGGGGGCTGGTCGGCCGCGACTTCCTCACCGTCGAGATCGAGGACCTGTCCGCCTGGGCGTGGGACGACTTCCTGCGCGCCAACGGCGATCCCGAGCTCACCACCCTGACCGAGGTCGACGGCGACCGCATCTGGCCCAAGCACGAAGGTGAACTCCCCGACCGCTACCCCGGGTTCGACGACTCGATCGGCGACTACCCGCGCTTCGTGCGCGAGCGCCCGTACGCGTCCTTCACCGACATGCCGCACCTCGAACAGGGGCTGCGCGGGCTCGAGGAGACCCGCCGGGTCGACCTGGAGGTGTGGATGGACGACCTCGGCCTGGACGCCGTGGTCTTCCCCACCTCGGCCGACGTCGCCCCGGCCGACATGGACGTCAACGAGGCCTCCGCCGACCTCGGCTGGCGCAACGGCGTCTGGGTCGCCAACGGCAACCTGGTGCCCCGTCACCTCGGCATCCCGACGGTGACCGTGCCCATGGGCACCATGGCCGACACCGGCATGCCCGTCGGCCTGACCTTCGCGGGCCGCGCCTACGACGACAACGCCCTGCTGACCCTCGCCGCGGCCTTCGAGGCGACGGGCAGCCGGCGGACGGAGCCGCCGCGTACGCCTCGACTCCCGGCGCAGTGACAAGGGCGGCGCGCGGCACCATCCTCCGTGGTGCCGCGCGCCGCCGTTGTGAGACGCCCGGGAGTCGACAACCACGGCCACCGTCAACCTCGTCCGCGTCACACTGAGGCAGGCTGTTTCACTGCCACAACGCTGAAGGCCGGCCGGGCGACCGGGTCAGCGCACTCGCCCGCGTGGCTTCAGCGGGATGGCGGGCAGCTCCGGGGCGGGCAGGCGGTCGCCCGGGTAGCCCTCGACGGCGCCGAAGCGGTCGGGGTTCGCGGAGCTCATCCACTCCTCGCGGGCTCGGGTGATGTCTTCCTGAGATCGCCCGATGAAGTTCCACCACATGACGATCTGCTCCTCGAAGGGCGTGCCGCCGAGCAGGATCGTCCGGGCGTCGGTGTCGCCGGTGTTGGTGAGGGTGATCGTGGTGGGGCCGGGGGCGAGGTAGCCGAGGTCGGCGGGGTGCAGGGGGGTGCCGGCGAAGCGGACCTCGCCGCGGTCCACCAGGAGGCCGTGTTCGAAGGCGGGGTCGACGGCGAGGGTGACGGTGGCGTGCGGGCGCAGGGTGAGTTCGGCGCCGAGCAGCGGGGTGAAGGTGGGGACGGGGGAGGTGTCGCCGGCGAGGGAGCCGAGGAAGACCCGGGCTTCGCCGCCGTCGAGGGCGACCGGGGCGGGAGCGTGGTGGTGGAAGTCGCGCCCGGTGTGCCGGTGCTCCTCGGGCAGGGCGACCCACAGCTGGACGCCGTGGAGGGTGGTGGTGGCCGGGGTCGAGACCTCGGAATGGGCGATGCCGTGGCCGGAGGTCATCAGGTTGACCTCGCCCGGTCGGACGTACGCGTGGACGCCGAGGCTGTCCCGGTGCTCGATCTCGCCGGTGAACAGCCAGCTGACCGTCTGCAGTCCGGTGTGCGGGTGCGGGGCGACGTCCATGCCGCCGGTGTGGGCGACGTCGTCGGGGCCGTAGTGGTCCACGAAGCACCAGGCGCCGATCAGGGTGCGGGAGCGCTGCGGCAGCGTCCGGCGTACGGTCATCGCGCGCGGTCCGCCGAGCGGGACGTCCCGCGGGGGCAGGACCTCCACGCGCGGGTCGGCGGCGTGCGGCTCGACGAGGTCGGTCTCGGCGGTGCTCACGGTCGGGGTCCCTCCCAGGTGCCGGGCGGTTCCGGAGCCGAGCCGTGGCCGGTTCCGGATCCCAGATAGTTCTAGATTCAACTATCATGCCATGGCAGAGTGGCGGATGACAGTGATCAAGCCTAAGGAGTTCAGGTGAGTGACGTGACGGCGGTCCCTGCGGACCGGCGGGTGTTCATCGACAGGCAGAGCCCCCAGGCGTACAAGGCACTGGTCGCGACCGCCGAGGCGACGCGCGCGGTGGCCGCCGAGGCCGGGCTGGACCGCCGACTGGTGGAGCTCGTCAACCTGCGGGTCTCGCAGATCAACGGGTGCGCCTACTGCCTGGACGTGCACACCAGGGCCGCGCTGCGCGAGGGCGAGACGACGCAGCGGCTGGGCGTCCTTGCCGCGTGGCGCGACACCGAGGTGTTCGACGCCCGGGAGCGCGCCGCGCTCGCACTGGCCGAGGCGACCACCGACCCGGCGGACGCCGCCGCGCAGGAGGCCGCGTACGGCGCGGCGCGCGCGGCGCTGAGCGAGGCGGAGATCTCGGCGGTGGTGTGGGTGGCGATCGCCATCAACGCCTTCAACCGGGTCTCCATCATGAGCAAGCACCCGGTCCGCCCGGCCCGGGCGAAGTAGTCGATCACAGCCCGTCGGGGAGGGCCTCCCCCTTTCGGCGTAGGCCCTCCTTTGAAGGGTGGACACCCGCTCCTCCTGGCGGTGGATGACCGGTCGTCGGGCGGCGGCGAGGCTGGAGGCCGAGGGCGAGGGGGTGCTCGCCGCGGGGCGAAGGTGGGGACGCATGGCGCAGGGCAGGGGACGTACGGCGCTCGGCGGGGCGGGCGCGATGTCGGGCGGGGCGCGCGCGGCGCGGCGGACGGTCTCCGCGCTGGTGGCGACGGTCTGTCTGGCGCTGGTCGCGCCGGTCGCCTCGGCGGGGGCCGTCGAGCAGGACGGTGGGGCGACCGGCGGGCAGCGGGAGGTCGCCGACCGCCGGGCGGCGGCGCTGCGGGCGGTCACCGGGGCGGGCGCGGTCTCGGCGATCGCGGAGGTCAAGGACCGCCACGGCGTCTGGCGCGCGGGATCGGGCGTCTCCGACCTGGCCACCGGCGCGCCGGTCCGTGCGGACGGGCGGTTCCGGGCCGGCAGCGTCACCAAGATGTTCACCGCCACCACCGTGCTCCAGCTGGTGGGGGAGGGCCGGATCGCCCTGGACGACCCGGTGGAGCGCCACCTACCGGGCCTGGTCCCGAACGGAGCCGACATCACGGTGCGCGAACTGCTCAACCACAGCTCCGGCCTCTGGGACCCGACCAACGAGAAGGGCGGGCTCTTCCCCGACCCGACCGACCCGGCGGCGATCCGGAACTGGCTGGACCAGGGCGGGCTCACCCGGACGATCACCCCGGCACAGGTGGTCGCGGCCTCCGTCGCGCACGCGCCCAGCTTCGATCCGGGCGCCAGGTTCGGCTACTCCAACGTCAACTACACCCTGCTCGGCATGATCATCGAGCGGGTCACCGGGCACGGATACGCGCAGGAGATCACCGCGCGCATCCTGCGCCCGCTCGGGCTCGACGGCACGTACTTCCCGGGGACGGCGACCGGCATCCGCGGCCCGCACGCGCACGGCTACTGGACGGTCGCCGACGGCCCCGGCCCGGCGGACCGCAGCGACCGGGACGTGACCGTGGCGAGCGTCTCCTGGGCGAACTCCGCGGGCGAGCTGATCTCCACCCTGAGCGACCTGGACCGCTTCGAGCAGGCGCTCACCGGTGGGCGGCTGCTCCCGCCGCACCTGATGAAGGAGATGACCACGACGATCCCGATCGAGGTCGACGGGCAGCCCACCGGCCTGAGCTACGGGCTGGGGCTGGCCCAGTGGCAGCTGTCCTGCGGGGTGATCCAGGGGCACGACGGCGGGGTGCCCGGCTACAGCACGCAGCTGTGGAACTCGGGGGACCGGCAGGTCGCGATGTCCGTCACCACGCGCGGTGACGCCACGCAGATCCAGGCACAGGTGGTGGCGGAGGTCGGCTTCCTGGAACAGGCCTTCTGTGGAGGCCGGTGATCCGGGCCGGCCGACGCTGCTGCGCGCGGTAGTCTGCCGGTTCCCCCTGCCCGGCGCCGTGCCGCAGACCCGAGGAGTGCAGCCGTGACCGACGCGACCCTGAACCTCTGGCGGCAGCCGCTCGGCGAGGTGCCGGCCGCGGTGTGGGAGCGCACCGACCTGACGGTGCTCATCCTCGCCGAGACCGGAATCGCCGAACTCCCCCCGGAGATCGGACGGTTGACCAGGCTGCGCACCCTCGATCTCGGGCACAACAAGCTCGCCGAGGTGCCCGCCGAACTCGGCGACCTCACCGGGCTCGGCGACTTCCTCTACCTGCACGACAACGCGCTGACCGCCCTGCCGGAGGCCCTCGGGCGGCTCACCGCGCTGCGGTACCTCAACGTCGGCGAGAACCGGCTCACCGAACTCCCCGCCGCCATCGGCGAGATGGCCGGCCTGGTCGAGCTCCGCGCGCAGCACAACCGGATCGGCGCACTGCCCGTGGAGCTCGGCAAGCTCCGGTCGCTGCGCGAACTCTGGCTCCGCGGCAACGAGTTGACCGCACTTCCGGACTCGGTGGCAGGGCTGGCGGAGCTGCGCGAGCTGGAGCTCAGGGAGAACGCCCTCGCCGAGGTCCCGGCCGCGCTCGCCGGGCTCCCGCTGTTGCGCCGACTCGACCTGCGCGGCAACCGGATCACCGAACTGCCGCACTGGCTGGGCGAATCGGAGGCCTTGCCCGCGCTGGAGAAGCTGGACCTGCGGTGGAACGACGTCCGGCCGTCGGAGCGGATGCTGGCCGCGCTCGGTGCGCGCGGGTGCGTCGTCCTGTACTGAGACCCGTGCCGGCGCCGTCAGCCTGTCGGGGCTGCCGGAAAAGATCTTGCGCTCGTCGGCGGACCTGCTACGGTTGATCACATGAAGCGCGCTGCACTCGTCACGACGACGCCGGAGAGAGTCCCGGCGCGCTGACTGCTGACCTAGTCCGAAGCCCCGGGGCGAGTGCCCCGGGGCTTCGTCGTCTCCGGCTCCACTCGCCCGCAACCCCCGAGTGGAGACCGTCACCGTGAACGACCGCCCCGTGAACGACCGCCCCGTGAACGACCTTTCCGCGCACGACCGCGACCTTTCCGCGCACGACCACCGCAAGCTCGGCCGCGAACTCGACCTCTTCGACACCGACCCGCTGATGGGCTCCGGCCTGCCGTACTGGCTGCCCGGTGGCGCAGCCATCCGGCACACCCTGGAGGAGTTCATCCGCGGCCGCGAGCGCCGGGCCGGCTACCGCCACGTCTACTCCCCGGTGCTCGGCAAGCGGGAGCTGTACGAGATCTCCGGCCACTGGGCGCACTACCGCGAGGACATGTTCCCGCCCATGGAGCTGGGCTCGGAGGAAGTGGTGCTGCGACCCAGCCTCTGTCCGCACCACGCGCTGATCTTCCGCTCCCGCTCCCACAGCTACCGGGAACTGCCGCTGCGGATGGCTGAGTTGGGCGGCATGTACCGCTCCGAGCTGTCCGGCGTGCTGGGCGGGCTGACCAGGGTGCGGGCGATCCAGCTGAACGACGCCCATGTGTTCTGCACCCCCGAGCAGGCCGCCGACGAGGCCGTCGCCGCACTGGAGTTGATCCGCGACGCGCACCGGGCGCTCGGCGTGGTGCCGATCCGCTACCGCCTCTCGCTGCCCGGCGCGGGCGGCAAGTACGTTGCGGATCCGGCGCTTTGGGAGCGGGCGACCGCACTGCTCACCGATGTGCTGGAGCGCTCCGGGGTGCCGTTCGAGGCGGCGGAGGGCGAGGCCGCGTTCTACGGGCCCAAGATCGACGTGCAGATCGCCGACGGTGCCGGGCGCGAATTCACCCTCTCCACCGTCCAGATCGACTTCCACCAGCCCGAGCGGTTCAACCTGCACTACATCGGCCCGGACGGCGCCAAGCACCGTCCGGTGATGGTCCACCGCAGCGTGATCGGCAGCGTCGAGCGCGTGGTCGCCCACCTGATCGAGCTGTACGGCGGCGCGTTCCCGGCCTGGCTCGCGCCCGTCCAGGTCGTGCTGCTGCCGATCTCCGACGCCGAACTGCCGCAGGCCGAGCGGCTCCGGCAGCGCTGCCTGGACCTCGGGCTGCGCGCCGAGGTCGCCGGGCCCGAGCACGGCAGCCTCGGCGCCCGGATCCGGGAGGCCCGGCTGGTGCCGTACCAGGCCGTTATCGGCGCCAAGGAGGCGGTGGACGACCGGGTCGCGCTGCGCCTGCGGGACGGCCGCCGGCTGGAGCCGCTGTCGGCGGAGGAGGCGTGGGCGCGGATCGGCGCGCTGGTGGCCGGGTGCAGCGCCGACCTGTGGGGGGACGGCGCCGAGGGGTGAGCGGGCCGCCGCGCACGCGGCGGTCCTCGGGCCGGGGCATACGTACGACTAGTGCGGTGCGCGGTGTGTCGGCCGGGCCGTGGGCGGGAGCCGCCCGTCGAATGGGCGCGGCGGCCGAGTCCACGGCCGCCGCCGTCCCCACCCCGCACCGGAGGTACCCCATGCGCGTCCCGCGCAGTCTCCTGGCCCCCGCGCTCGCCGGCTGTCTCGCCCTGGCCGGGGCGGTCGCCGCCGCCCCGGCCGGCTCGATCCGGCCCCGCCCGCTGCCGGTACCCGACGTCCAGTACTGCGCTGCCGTGCTCGGACACGTCCCCGGCGCGGACGCGGCCTCACCGGTCTTCGGTCGGGCCTGCTCGCCGGCCTCCCACGCCGACGCGCTCGCCCACCACAGCTGACGGCCCGGCCCGACGGCCGCCGGCTGCTGGGGTGGTGACCGACGGCCGGCGGGCTGTCAGCAGCCGGGGCAGCCCGGAACGGGGGGAATCGTCGGGACGAGGACATTGCCGCGGAGCCACTCGGTGAGCCACTCCGCCAGGCTGAGGTTCTGTGGCGCGAGCCAGTGGCGGTCGCACGCGTTTTCGTCCGCGCCCCACATGCTGCCGTCCGGGCTGCTGAGGTCGATGCACCACCAGATCACGCCGCCGAGGGTGGCCAGCGGCAGCACGTTGCGCGGATAGGACTGCAGCTCCTCGTACGGCTGGGAGTTCCACGAGCGGTAGAGCTTCGACAGGGACGCCTCGTTGCTGAAGCGTCTCCTGGAGTCGGTGAGCGACACCACTCCGCACTCGACCCCGCGGCCGGGCCGACCGCCGCCGTAGGGACCGAACCCGCCGTCGGCGGCCTCGCAGTAGATTCTCCGCAGCAGCCGCGCCATCGGGAACCCGGTGAGGGCTTCGAACTCGTCCGCAGCCTCCGGGGGTGCCGGTCGAGGGAGGTCGCGCTCCTCGGCGAAGTCGCGGATGGCGGCGACGATCGCGTCGTCGGTCCAGGCAGGAGAGGTCACCGGGGAACCGTAGCGGAACCACCGTGGGCGCCCGGGCGCGGACCGCTCCCATTGCCTGTCAGCGCAGTCCGCTGTAGGCGGCCATGATGATCTCCATGCCGCGGTTGTCCTCCTGCCGGTCCCGGTCGATCATCCGGTTCATCACGTAGGCCACCGTCATCCGTGCGTCGGGGTCGCTCGCGACCAACGAGCCGCCCCAACCGCCCCAGCCGAAGGTGTTGCCGAACCTGCCGAAGCCCGTCGTCCAGCACATCGGTGTTCCCAGGACGCGGTCCTCACCGCGGAACACCTCCTGCCACGCGGGCTCGCAGCCCTGCGGAGACAGCAGCCGCACGCCGCCGGCCGCTCCCCGGTTCGCCAGTACCGACTGGACGAGGGCGACGGACCGGGCGTTGCCGAAGCCGTTCACCGCAGGGATCTGCGCACGGCGCCAGGCCACCGAGTTGACGTCCTCGACCCGGATCGCGGGGCCGGTGGTCTCCCGGGGTGCGCCGTCCGGTCCGGGCGGTGCGGCGGCGACGTACTCGTCGGTCAGCGACGGCGGCGGGATGAGCGGTGCGACACGGTGGTCGTGCTCGGCGGAGAGGCCGATGTGGAAGTCCGCGCCCAACGGCCCGGCCACCTCCTCGGCGAAGAACCCGCCGAGGCTGCGGCCGGTGATGCGGCGGACGATCTCACCGATCAGGAACCCGAAGGTGAGCGCGTGATAGCCGGCGGCTGTTCCGGGCTCCCACGCGGGGGCCTGCGCGGCCAGCCCCGCCGTCACCTTCTCCCAGTCGTAGAGGTCCTCGACCGCTATCGGCCCGGTCGGCGTCGGCAGCCCCGCGGTGTGGGACAGCACGTGCCGTACCAGCACGTCCTCCTTGCCGGCCGCGGCGAACTCGGGCCAGTAGGCGGCGACCGGCGCGGACAGGTCGAGCCGGCGCCGGTCAGCCAGGATCAGCGCGCACAGGGCGGTCATGTTCTTGGTCGTGGAGTTCACCGCGGTGAGGGTGTCGCGCTCCCAGCCGACCGAGCGGTCCGCGTCGGCGTAGCCGCCCCAGATGTCGACCACCGGCTCGCCGTCGAGGTAGACGGCGACCGAGGCGCCCACGTCGTCCCTGTCGAGCGAGGCCGCGAGGGCCGTCCGGACCGCGGCGAAGCGGGGCTCGCATGCTCCCTTGATATCGGTCATGGTGTAAGCCTCAGGTGACGCCGGGGTTCCTGCCCGACAATTCCCGCACCGGTTCGGTCGGGCGTCGCGATCGGATGAAGGGCGGACGTGCGTGCTGGAGCGGCTGAATCAGGCGCTGGACCATCTGGAGGCCCGCCTCGACGGCGAGGTCGACATTGCCGAGGCGGCCCGGATCGCCGCGATGTCGCAGTACCACTTCCGGCGGCTGTTCGCCACGCTCGCCGGGATGCCGCTCACGGTCTACGTGCGGCGCCGGCGGATGACGCTCGCCGGGGCCGAGGTGCTGTCCGGGGAGCGGACGCTGCTCGATGTCGCGGTGCGGTACGGGTACGGCTCGGGCGAGGCGTTCGCCCGGGCGTTCCGGTCGGCGCACGGCATCGGGCCGGGCGAGGCCCGTCGCACGGGTGCGGTGCTCACGGCGCAGCCGCGCATGTCCTTCCGCGTCGTGGTTGAAGGGAGTACGACCATGCGGTACCGGATCGTGGAGAAGGAGCCGTTCCGGATCATCGGCAGGAAGGCCCGGGTCCCGCTCGTGCACGAGGGGGTCAACGCGGCCGCGGCGGCGCACCTGGAGAGCCTGGACGAGCGGGCGATCGTCCGGATGAAGGAGCTGTCGGACCGGGAGCCGGAAGGGATCCTGTCGGCGGCGGTGCACCTGACCGACAGCCGGGAGGAGGGCGCCGAGGTGGACTACTGGATCGGCGTGGTGACCGGTCCCGAGGCGGCCGCCGAGGAGCTCGACGCCCTCGACGTACCGGCCGGGACCTGGGCGGTCTTCGACAACCACGGGCCCTATCCGCAGGCCCTCCAGGAACTGTGGCGGGACGTGTTCACGCAGTGGTTCCCCTCGAACCCCTACGCGAGCCGGCCGGGTCCGGAGCTACTCCGGACCCGGCCCGTGGAGATCGGCGCGCAGACCGGCTCCCAGCTGTGGATCCCGGTCGAGCTGAGCGGCGGGAGCGCCGCGGGCACGACCACCGGCGCCTGACCGGCCGGACGGGAACGCCGTTCGGCTCCGGTGCGCCGACTGCCCGTGGGCCGGATCCGGGTCAGCCGACCGGCTCCTGCTCGGCTTCCACCTGGGCGTTCCACTCGCGCTTGGTCGCCCGCCAGGCATCGTCGTTCTGGCCGAACCGCCAGTAGCCCGAGACGGACAGCCGCTCGCGCGGCACCCCGTGCTCCATGCGCAGCTGGCGCCGCAGTTCCTTGACGAAGGCCGCCTCCCCGTGGACGAAGGCCGACACCGTGCCGGCGGGGAACTCCAAGGCGCGCACCGCCTCGACGAGGGCCTCGCCCACCGGGCGCTCGCCGCGGTGCAGCCAGGTCAGCTCGACGGCGGCGGGCGAGACGATCTTCTGCTCCTCCGACGCGTCGGCGACCTCGACGAAGGCGTGCACCACGGCGCCGGGCGGCATCCGCTCCAGGGCCACCGCGATCGCGGGCAGCGCGCTCTCGTCGCCGGCGAGCAGGTGCCAGTCGGCGTCCGGATCCGGGGCGTAGCCGCCGCCGGGGCCCAGGATGCGCACCGTCTCGCCCGGCTGCGCCCGGGCGGCCCACGGCCCGGCCAGGCCCTCGTCACCGTGCACCACGAAGTCGACGGTCAGCTCGCGCAGCACTGCGTCCCAGGCCCGCACGGTGTAGGTTCGGGCGACCGGCCACTGCTCACGCGGGTACTCCTCGCGGATCCGCGCCAGGTCGAACGGCTCCGGGTACGTCACGCCCGTGGGCGCGAACAGCACCTTGACGTAGTGGTCGGTGAATTCCGCGGCGTCGAAGTCCTGCAGCCCCTCGCCGCCGAGGACCAGGCGCACCATGTGCGGCGTGATCCGCTCGGTGCGCAGGATCCGCGTCTCGCGGGCGCGCGGCGTCCTACGGGCTGACTGATCGGTCATGGGGACCCCCCGGTCATGTCGTCAGGTCGATCAGATGGTTAGGCTAGCCTAAGTTGGCGGCCCTGGTCGACGGAGGGGGGAGCCGGGGGCGCTTCCGGGAGGGGGCGGGGTCAGTAGGACTGCAGCTCGATCAGGTGGCCGTCCGGGTCGCGCAGAAGCAGTCGGCGAAGCGGGTGACGAGCAGGCGGGGGTACAGGGCGTCCACGGTCGAACTCCTGGGGGTGTGGGCTCGGGTCGGCTCGGGCGGGCGGCTGGCCGAACGCGGCCTGCGGCTCTGGGACATGGCGGTGCCGGCCGCGCTCGCCGACTTCGGTCCGCAGGCCCAGCGGGACCTGGTGCGGCGGCTGGGCCTCGACCCGAGCGACCTCGCCAAGGTCGCCGAGAGGGGAGCGGCGCAGCGGCCTCTGACCGGGGGCGCGCGGGTTCAGCCGACGGGTTGGCCCGGGCGGCGGGCGCCCGCGAACTCGCCCGCCCAGCGTGGGACGTCGAGCACGTCCTCGACCCGGGCGACCAGCGTCCCGGTGCGCTCGGCGTGGACCATCGCGCCGTCGCCGACGTAGACCCCGACGTGGTGGAGGGGCGCGTCGGGGCGGGAGAAGAACAGCAGGTCGCCGGGGGCCAGCGCGTCCCGGGCCACCGGGGCGCTGAGGTTGAACTGGGCGACGGTGTAGTGCCCGAGCTCGACGGTGCCGTGACTGGCTCGGTACCAGCAGTAGAGCGACAGGCCGCTGCAGTCGAAACCGACCGTCTTCTCGCCCATGCACACGCCGTTGAGCCAGCCGTTGTCCTCGTCGCAGAAGCCGAGGCTCGCGCCGAGGCGGTCGCCGCCGCCCCAGGCGTACGGCACGCCGATCTGGGCCGCGGCCACGGCGGCGACCCGCAGGCCCAGGGCCTCGGTCGGTGCATCCGTGGGTGCGGGCGCAGCGGCGGGACGGGCGGCCGCGGCGGCGGGGGTCGCGAGGGCCGCCGGGGCGAGCGCCGGGACCAGGCCCGCCCCGAGCGCGAGGCCGAGCATGCGGCGCCGACCGACGCCGGCGTCCTGGTCGCGGTCGGCGGGTTGGGGTTCCATGGGGCGGCTCCCGGGCGGTGGTTGCGGTGGAGGCGTGCGTACCGGCACCAGGATTCCGGTCCGGGCGGGCCGTCCGCCATCACCCGCAACGGTGAATCGTGGGCGCACCGGGCTTGGTGGGGCGGGAAGTTCGCCCGTAAATGGTTTGACGGTCGTTCAGGTGGGGCCAACGATGGGCGCGAACGTTCGGTCGGGACCGTCGGAGGACTTCATGAGCAGCGCCGTCAAGCTGATCCGCACCACACGGCTGACGCAGGCCGTCGACTACGCCTACGGCGCGGTGGTCGACGCCCCGGCGCGCTCGCTGTGGCTGGCCGGGGCCTGCCCGCTCGACGAGGACGGCCGTACGGTCGCCGTCGGCGACTACGAGGGGCAGGCCCATCAGGTGATGCGCAACCTGACAGCCGTGCTGGAGGACGCGGGCGCCGCCCTCACCGACATCGCCCGGACCACCGTGTACGTGGCCTCCGCCGACCAGGCGGACCTGGTCAAGGTGTGGAACGTGTACCGCGCGTACATGGGGGAGCACGACGCGCCCAGCACCCTGCTCGGTGTCTCGGTGCTCGGCTACCACGACCAGCTGGTGGAGGTCGAGGCGGTGGCCGTGCTGCGCTGAATCCCGAAACGCTGACCCCGAGCGCTGAATCCCCGGAGGCGTCGGCCCTCCCGGGCGTCGGCGGGTCAGCCCGCGGCGAGCAGGGCGTCCAGCTTCAGGTAGCCCTCGACCACGCCGCGTTCCATGCCGCTGCTCAGGATGGCGTCCCGGGCCTCCAGGCTGTCGACCACCGACAGCACGGTGACGCGGGTGCGGCCCTCCCCGACGGGCTCGAAGGTCGCGGTCTCCAGCGAGACGCCGTCCGGCACGCCCTCGAACGTGAAGGTCTGGACGAGCCGGGTGGCCGGTCGGACCTCGTGGAACGAGCCGTAGAAGGCGGCGATCTCCTGGCCGTCCCGGTGCGCCGAGTAGCGGTAGTGCCCGCCCGTCCGCGCCTCCCAGGTGTCGATCTTCATTTCGAGGTCCTTCGGGCCGAGCCACTGGGTGACCAGCTCGGGCTCGATCCAGGCCCGGAACACCCGCTGCTGCGGGGCGTCGAACTCGCGGACGATCCGGATGGTGGGCAGCTGCGGGTCCGCTTCGATCCGGGTCTCGTGGCCGGTGCTGGAGGTCATGACGGGGCTCCTTCGCTCTGCTGGGGTCGGTCGTTGTCGTCGTTGTTGTTCTTGTCGGTGCCGTCGGTGTCGTCGGTCTCGTCGGCCAGGTCCGCGAGGAGGGCGTCCAGGCGGCTGAACCGCTCCTCGGCCTGGCGCCGGTACCGCTCGATCCAGCTCGTCATCAAGTCGAACACCTGCGGCTCCAGGTGGCACGGTCGCCGCTGCCCCTCCCGGCTGCGACTCACCAGCCCGGCCTCCTCCAGCACCTTGAGGTGCTTGGAGACGGCCTGCATGGACATCGCATAGGACTCGGCCAGCTCGCCGACGGTCGCGTCCCGGATGGAAAGCCGGGCGACGATGTCCCGCCGCGTCGGATCCGCCAGGGCGACGAACGCCCGGGACAGCTGGTCCACAGCCACCATGCACCCCTGTTCATTCTCAACCGATTGGTTGAGAACAACGCTACGCCGCTCCGCCTACGTATTCAACCGCTTGGTTGTGGATCCCCGGGGTGGCTTCCGCGCCGGACGTGTCGACGGCCGCCACTCCTCGGGTGGGCCGGGCCCCCGAGCCGCCCCGGCGGCACGGGTCCGCCGGTCCACCGCTATGGGATCATGACCGGATGTCCGAGGAACCCGATCCGCTGTCCGGCCTGTGGCCGCTCGCGCCGTCCGCCGAGGCCGACTGGCTGCAGGAGCTGTGCGGGGACGGAGTGCTCGGGTTCATGCCGCCCGCGATGCCCGACGCCGCGTGGGTGCTCAATGCGATGTACGAGCACGAGCGGGGGCCGGGCGAGGTCTCGTACCAGGAGGAGCGCCGGGCCCGGCTGGCGGACGGGAGCGCGCAGCCGCTGGTGCTCGTCGGTGTGGACCTCGATGCGGTGGGCGTCGTCACGGGCGGTGGCCTGGGCCGTGCGGAGCACCCGGGGCCGGGCTGGAGGCGCCTGCGCTGGGCGGAACTCGCCCGACGGACCGGCGATCCCGTCGTGCCCGAGGGCGTGCTGCCCTGCCACCGCTGCCTCCCGTCCGCGCGGAAGGACGGCAGCTGGCCGGTCGGCATCGTCCCGCCCACCGAGGGCAGCCTCGACCGGGAGACCTGGAACCGTCTGATCGCCGTCCTCGCCGCGCACGGCCCGGCCGGCCCGGACACCCGCTGCTTCTCCTTCCACAACCCGCTGATGACCGGTGACTTCGACCGGCACCATGTGCGCGCGGGCCGCCTCGGCGACGCCGAGTTCCTCTACGACACCCACGACGCCGATTCCAGCCCCTCCAACCTCTGGCCCGCCGACCGCTCCTGGGTGCTGTGCACCGACTACGACCTCTGGGCCACCAAGATCGCCGGGCCGCCCGCCCTCATCGAGGCGCTGCTGGACGATCCCGAGCTCGAGGCACTCCGGCTGCCCTGGGCGACCTGACACCCCTTCGACCGCGCGTGGGGCGGGCAAGCGGTGCGTGGCGCGTAGCTGCGCTCATGGGAAACGCGCGGTCTCGCACACCCTCTCAAAGAAACCGATCATTCGGTTTTCGTGGGGGAGATGCGCCCTGAGGGAGAGACGTCGCGATGGGGTTCGGGTGGGCCGTGTGATGACGAACGTTCAGGTGGGGCTCGCCGAGTTTGTCGTGAAGGGTGAGCAGTCGGGGCAAACCGGCATTGTCTTGTCGGTTGCGGGTGCGCCGTAGCTAAGATACGGGGTGTTTGGTTTTGTTTTCCGGGAGCTCAGGGCGGGGTGGTTGCGGTGGTACGGCAGGAGCGGGCGCTCCGGACGCGTCGGCTGATCCTGGAGGCGGCGGCGTCGGTCTTCGACGAGTTCGGGTACGAGGGCGCGACCATCGGGGAGGTGGTCTCGCGGGCCGGGGTGACGCGTGGTGCGGTCTACTTCCACTTCGCGTCGAAGCGGGATCTCGCGCAGGGCGTGGTCGAGGAACAGTTCTCCCAGGACGGAGTTCCGGAACGGAGCTGCAAGCTCCAGGAGTTCGTGGACACCGGAATGGTGGTGGCGCATCTGATGCCGCGCGACCCGCTGCTGAGCGCGGGTGCCCGACTGTCGCTCGGCCAGGACGTGATCGACGACCTCGGCGGGGGTGCGATCCCGGGGTGGATCAGCCGGATGGAGACGTTGCTGCTCGCGGCCGGCGAGCGCGGGGAGCTGCTGCCGCACGTCGTTCCGGCGGACACCGCGTGGCTGATCATCGCGGCGTGGACGGGCGTCCAGATCCAGTCCCAGAAGCTCTCCGGGCGGGCTGACCTGGAGCTTCGGGTGTCCGGGCTGTTCCAGCACCTGATGCCGAGCATCGCGGTTCCCGGTGTGCTCGGTTCGCTGCGGATGGGGCCGGACCGGGGCGCCCAGGTGGTCGCCGAGGTCGCGGCGGCCCGTGCGGTTGAGGGGGATGCGGCGGGGGGCGACGGTGCGCCGGTCGAGGCGCAGGCGGGCGTCGGCGTGGGGTGAACGGGGGCTGACGCGGGCTCAACCGGCGTCCCGTTCGCGGGAGGTGGCTGAGCGCGGCGCATGGGCGGCGGCGGGACTGTGGGGTCCGGCGCCGCCTTTGGTTTGCCTTCCGGCCGTCACCGAGGGTGTCCGGGCGGATTCGTGTAGTGGTGTGGTCGCGTGTGGTCGCTCTTCGCCGAAAACAAACAGCGCGTTCGGTTTTGTATTGACAAACCGCGCGTCCTGTTTTTCACTGGTGGCAGTTGCCCCCTGGGGTGTCGACCCGGGTGCCGGCCGCGGCGGAGGAGCCTGCGGCGTTCCGTGTGATTGGGGTGGGTCCTCGTGGAAATTCGGGTGCTCGGGGCGTTGGACGTCCGGGTGTGCGGGGTGTCGGTGGTGCCGTCGGCACCGAAGCCGCGTCAGGTGCTGGGGCTGCTGGCACTCCGCGCCGACGAGGTGGTCCCGGCGGTCGTGCTGGCCGACGAGCTGTGGTCCGGCCGTCCGCCGCGCAGCGCGCGAGCCACCGTGCAGACGTACGTCCTCCAGCTGCGCGATCTGATCGACCGCGCGCTCGCCCGCGCGGGTGCGGAGGACGGTGGCGAGGCGGGAGCGTCCGGTGCCAAGGACGTCCTGGTGACCTCGCCCGGTGGCTACCTGCTGAACAGCGGCGGCGGACCGTCGGACGTCCGGGAGTTCGAGCGGCTGACCGGGCTGGGCTACCGCGCGATCGACGGCGAGGACCACCCGCTGGCCGCTCGGACGCTCGGCGAGGCGCTCGCGCTGTGGCGCGGACCGGCCTTCGTGGACGTCCCGGTCGGCGGCCAACTCGCCGTCGAGGCCCGAAGGCTGGAGGAGGCCAGGCTCTGCGCACTGGAACAGCGGATCGACACCGACCTGCGCCTGGGCCGCCACCGCGGGCTGCTCGCGGAACTGACCGTCCTGGTCGACCGCTACCGCACCCACGAGAGCCTGCACGGGCAGTACATGGTCGCCCTGCACCGCTCCGGGCGCCGAGGCGAGGCGCTGGAGGCCTACCAGCGCCTGCGGAACACCCTGGTAGGGGAGTTGGGCATGGAGCCCTCGGCCGGACTGCGGCGGTTGCAGCGCTCCATCCTGCTCGCCGGCCCGGAGCGGTCCGCGGGGCCGGAGCGGCCCGCCGGCCCGGAGCGGGAACCCGGCGCGGCCGTGGTGGCGGAGGTCGCGGCGGCCCCGTTGAGCCGGGTCGGCTGAGGGAGGCGCGGGTGGTCCAGGAGAGGTCGGAACGGACGCGCGGGCGGCTGGTGGAGGCGGGGGCGGGGCTGTTCGACCGCCGTGGCTACGCCGGTGCCACCCTCGGTGAGATCGCCGCGGCCGCGGGGGTGACGAAGGGGGCGCTCTACTTCCACTTCGCCTCCAAGGAGGAGCTGGCCAAAGCGGTGTTCGCGCGGGCCGAACGTGCACTGCGGTCGGCCTGCGGCGACCGGCACGCCGCCGCCTCGCCGCTCCAACGGCTGATCGACGCCGGGTACTGGCTGGTCGACGCCGTGCGGGCGGATCCGGTGGTCCGGGCGGCGTTCCGCCTCGGCCGCGAGGACGGCGGGTGGCAGGCGGAACACGCAGCGGATGCGTGCCCGGCCGACGAACGCGCAGCGGACGAGTGCCCGGCCGACGAGTGCGCGGCGGGCGGGTGCACGGCCGGTGGGCGCGGGCCCGGGGCAGCCGACCCCCAGCAACCCTTCGCGGACATGCGCGGCCTCCACGGCGTCTGGGCCGGCATCGTCCGGGACCTGCTGGCCGCAGCCCGCCGTGCCGGCGAACTGCGGGACTGCCCGGGGCGGGACTGCCCGGGCTCTCCCGGCCCGGAGACGCTCGTCGTGACCGTCGCCTGCGGCCTGGAGGTGGTGTTCGCCGACGGCTGCCCCGCCGAGGAACGCGTCCGCCGGCTCTGCACCCTCTGGGACTGGCTGCTGCCCTGCCTGGTCCCCCCGGGCGCGGCCCACTCCTACCGGACGGGACCACTCCTACCGGACGGGCCCACTCCTACCGGACGGGACCACCGGTCCCGGTGACCGGGCAGTGCGATAGGCTGGCATACGCCGAGTATGACCGCGACTCAGGGAGGTGAGACCCATTACCGGAATGTCCGAGCGGGTGCTCCCGGAGCGCGGCCGTGCGGGCGCCACGCGCGCGTAGCGCGGACGGCGCGCCGACGCGGTGCCGGCCCTTGCGGGAGCCCTGACGGAGTCGTTCTCCTCCGTTCACCCTCCTCCCGTCATCCCCCAAGGTGTTCTCTTGCCGGTCTTCTCCTCCTCCGCCCTCCGTTCCTCCGTGGTCTCCCGACTGCGCGCCGCCGGTTGCGTGTTCGCCGAGGACGAGGCGCGGATCCTGCTCTCCGCCGCCGCCTCGCCCGCCGACCTGGCCGCCATGGTCCGCGCCCGGGCCGAGGGGCGGCCGCTCGAACACGTCGTCGGTTGGGCCGAGTTCGCCGGTCTGCGGATCGCCGTCGACCCGGGCGTCTTCGTCCCGCGCCGGCGCAGCGAGTTCCTCGCCGCAGCCGCCACCGAGCTGACCGGCCCGCCCCGCGGCCCCGGCGCGGTGGTGCTCGACCTGTGCTGCGGCAGCGGCGCACTGGGCGCAGCCGTGGCCGCCGGGGCCGCGCACCCGGTCGAGCTGTACGCGGCGGACATCGACCCGGACGCCGTCCGCTGCGCCCGCCGCAACCTGGCCGGGGCCGACGCGAGGGTCCACCAGGGCGACCTGTTCGCCGCCCTGCCCGCCGAGCTGCGCGGGCGGGTGGACGTGCTGATCGCCAACGTCCCGTACGTCCCGACCGGCGACCTCGCGCTACTGCCGCCCGAGGCGCGGCTGCACGAGGCCCGGCCGGCGCTCGACGGCGGCGCGGACGGCCTGGACGTGCTGCGCAGGGTGGTCGCGGAGGCGCCGCGGTGGCTGGCGGCGGGCGGGTCGCTGCTGTTCGAGACCAGCGACCGGCAGGTGGCGACGGCCATCGCGGTGACGCGGGCGGCCGGGCTGACGGCGGTGGCGAGCCGGCACGAGGACCTGGACGCCACGGTGGTCACCGCGACGCTGGGGTGACCACTTTCGGGTGTCCCCCGGCCGCCGCCGATCCCCCGTGAGAGTGACCGGCGCGACTCCCGGCGGGACCGCTCAGAGGTGGGTGCCGTACACGTGGTCGACCGGGATGGTGAGGAGCACCCGGCGGTCCGAGACCATCACCTCGCGGTACTCCGCCCAGTCGGGGTGCTCCCCGGCGGCGCGGCGGTAGTAGTCGACCAGCGCCTCCACCTCGGGTCCGTCGGGGTCGGTGCCCGGGCCGGTGAGGGTGGCGACGCCCTCGGCGGTGACCCAGGAGCGTCCGTCCGGCCCGGTCACCTCCAGGCTGACCCGCGGGTCCCGGCGCAGGTTGGCGGTCTTGGCCAGCCCGTCCCGGGTGGAGACCAGGATGACGTTCGCCTCCCGGTCGTAGAACGGCAGGACGGGGGAGAGTTGGGGGCGTCCGTCCGCCTTGATGGTGGCGAGGACGCCGAGGCGGCTCTGCGCGAGCAGCGCGTACGGGTCGAAAGGTGTGGCGGTCATGGGAGCATCATCGGCCTTCACACCGGTGTGAAGGTCAAGGTGCGCCAGGCGTGTTGCGGAGGGCGACGCCGGCGGCGGCACACGCACGGGCGTCACCGGCCGGCGGGGAAGTCCGGGAATCCGGGTGTGGCGGCGCTCGGGGAGGGTCTAGGGTCGGGGGTCCCGATGAATGTGACGGTCTGTCACTTCTGCGTGACGGGCCGTCGGCGCACGCGCCGGTCCGAACCGAGGGGGCACCGCACGATGGCACGCGAACGCAGGCCCGTGGAACTGCTGGAGTTCTCCGACGACCTCCACTACCAGGACGTCACGCCGCTGCAGGCCTTCCTGTCCGCCCGCCTCGGCGAGCTGGTCGAGGCCCAACCGGAGGGCAGCGGTGCCCGGTTCGCCGCCGAGCGGCTGGCGGACATCACCAAGAGCGACTGCATCTTCCTGTCGGACACCCTCGGCGCCTGGGAGGACGCGATCCTCGAGGGTTGCCGCGACGAGCCCGGGTCGACGCAGCGGATTCGGCATGACGCGTCAGTGTGGTGGGCGCGGCTGTGCGAGACGGCGCGGGAGTTCCGCGACCACCCCGACTACCGCACCCGGTGGCGGCCGCTGCGGTTCATGAACCTCGCCCACGCGGAGTTCATGGCCGACCTGACCGACGAGGCGGGCGGCGTGTACGGGGACGGCGCGCACCCGTGACCGCCTGGCGGGCGGGCGCGGCACCCCCGCCGGGCGGGCATGGCGGGCATGGCGGACGTGAGCGAAGGGAGTGTCAGTGTCGGCTGGTACGGTCCGCGCATGAGCAAACGAGTGCCCTTCACGGGTGGGGAGAAGGAAAGCCTTCACGCGGCGCTGGACCGGCACCGCGAGGCGGTGGTGTGGAAGACGGAGG
This sequence comes from Kitasatospora sp. NPDC023120, assembly GCF_055560835.1. Lineage (NCBI taxonomy): Bacteria > Bacillati > Actinomycetota > Actinomycetes > Kitasatosporales > Streptomycetaceae > Kitasatospora > Kitasatospora sp. NPDC023120. Next base: position 111,769 of record NZ_JBVHHY010000023.1, read on the forward strand.
GTCTGGACGACGAGCAGCTGCGCCGTCCGATGACACCGTCGGGGACGAACCTGCTGGGTCTGCTGAAGCACCTCGGCGGCGCCGAACTCGGCTGGTTCCGGCAGACGTTCGGACGGGACATGGGGCCGCTGCCGTTCGACATCGACGCCGACGATTCGTCCGACATGCGGGTGGAGCCGCACGAGTCGACGGCCGACATCCTGGCCTTCTACGCACGGGCGCGGGCCGCCGCGGACGAGGTGATCCGGGAGCTCGAGCTGGACGACCTCGGGACGTCCTGGTCCGGCAACACCGTCTCGCTGCGCTGGGTGCTGATCCACATGACCACGGAGACCGCCCGGCACGCCGGACACCTGGACATCCTGCGGGAGTTGATCGACGGCGGCACCGGGGACCACAACCGGAGCTGACCCCCGGTAGCGCGGTGCCGTCCCCGGAGCTGTCCTGGTGCCGTCCCCGAGCCGCCTCCGAGCCGCCTCGTCAGACGGTCAGCTTCCGCACGGCCCGCGCCAGCGCCTCCGCCGTCCGGCGGACGTCCGCGTCCGTGGTGCGCCAGTTGCTGAACGCCGCGCGCAGGGCGGGCCGGTCGGCGTAGCGGGTCGGGGTGACGAAGGCCTCGTCGGCCAGCTCGCCGGCGAGGGCGGCGAGGCGCTCGGGGGTGGGGTCCGCCGCCAGGGTGAAGCACACGACGTTCAGCCGGACCGGTGCCAGCAGGCTCAGGCCGTCGATCCGCTCGACCGCCTCGCCGAGCGCACGGGCGCCCGCGACGTTGCGCTCCACGATCTCCCGGTGACCGGAGCGGCCGTACGCGCGCAGCGTGAACCAGGCGGCGAGGGCGCGCAGCCGGTGCGAGTTCTCCGGGGTGAGGTGGACCAGGTCGGGGTGCTCGCTCAGCGGCCCCAGGTAGGCGGCGGAGTTCTGGAACACCCGGGCCTGCAGGTCGGGGCGGCGGGTGAACTGTACGGCGCTGTCGTACGGCACGTTGAGCCACTTGTGCAGGTCGACGCAGACCGAGTCGGCGAGGTCCAGGCCGGCCACCAGCTCCGCGTGCTGCGGCGACAGCGCGGCGAAGGCGCCGAAGGCGGCGTCCACGTGCAGCCAGAACCCGTACCGCTCGCGGAGGTCGGCGATCGCCCGCAGGTCGTCGAAGTCGACGGTGTTGACCGTGCCCGCGTTCGCCACCACGACGCACGGCCCGTCCGCCTCGGCCAGCGCCCGCTCGAGCGCGGCCACGTCCACTGCCTCCCGGCCGGGTAGGAGAGGCACGGGCCGCAGCGCCGTCCGGCCCAGACCCAGCACCGACAGCGCCTTGGAGACGGAGGAGTGCGCGCCGCCCGACAGCACCCGGACCGGGCCCAGCGCACCGACCCCGTCCTGGGCGACGTCCACGCCGAGCCGCTCACCCAGCCACTCGCGGGCGATCGCCAGTCCGACCGTGTTCGACATGGTCGCGCCGCTCACGAAGGTGCCGTGGTGCGCCTCCGAGAGCCCGAACAGCTCGCGCAGCCAGCCGACCGTCTCCCGCTCCAGGTGCTGACCGGCCGGGTCCAGCGAGGAGTTGGAGTTCTGGTCGACGGTGGAGGTCAGCCAGTCGCCCGCCAGCGCCGCCGGGGTCGCACCACCGGTCACGAACCCGAAGTAGCGCGGCCCGGCACTGGCCGACAGCCGCGGCTCCCATCGCTCGGCGAACTCCGCCAGCGCCGCCGGAAGCCCGCCACCCGCCTCGGCGAGCTTCGCCGCGCCGAGGGACCCGGTGCCGGTCGCGGCCGCTCCGGTGCCGGTCGGGGCGGCCTGCGGGACGACGGGCCGCTCGTCGAGGCCGCCGAGGAAGGCGAGGGCGTGCTGCCGGGTCTCCTCCAGGAGCTCGGGCAACCGCCGGAGGTCGGCGGCGAGTTCGGGCTGCATGACGGTTCTCCTCGGTGATCGACTTCGCCCGAGGGTAGCTGGCCGCGGGTGCGCCGTCCCGGGCCAATCCGGTACGAGTGGCCTGGTCGGGCTGGGTCCGGGCTGGGTCCGGGCGGGGTCCGGGCGAGGTTCGGGCGGGGGAGCGGTCAGTGGGGCGGGCCGGCGTGCGGGGGTAGCCAGCCGCGTCCACTCCTCCCACACGGGCCGGGACGCTACCGTGCTGTCCGATCGTCAGGGTTCCGTCGCCGGGGCAGCTCGGCGCGCCGGACCGCCCCGGAGGCCAGGGCGACGGCCGCGCCCAGGAAGGAGAGGCCGCCACAGGCGATGAACACCGGGGCCGCTCCCCAAACGCCGATGGCGGCGCCGACCAGCGGGTAGCTGAGCGGGGCGAGGCCCAGCATGGCGAGCATCACGACGGAGGTCACCCGGCCGAGGTAGGCAGGGGAGGCCGCGGTCTGGACGAGGGCGTGGATGAGGCTGCCGGAGATGCCCGCGGTCAGGCCGACGAGCGCGGCGAGCACGGCGGCGGTCCACAGGCTCGGGACCAGGCCGATCGCCGCAGCGCCCGCACCGGCGACGAGCAGGGTGCCCGCCATGGTCAGGCCCGCCCGGGGCAGTCGGCCGGCGAAGGTGAGCAGCGCGGCGCCGGCGGTGGCCCCGGCGCCGAAGCAGGCGGCGATCCAGCCGTAGCCGGACGGGCCCCAACCGCGTTCGGCGTTGAGGAGCACCATGCCGACGTTGAGGGTGCCGGTGAGTCCGAGTTCGCAGACGGCGCCGACGGCGACGAGCGGGCCGATCAGCCGGTGGCGACGCAGGTAGCGCAGCCCGTCGAGGAGGTCGGCGCGAGCCGTGCCGGTGCCGGGCGCGGTCTCCCGGGCCGGCGCTTCGAGGGGCCGGACCCGGATGCTCAGCAGGAGCGGCAGCGAGAGCGCGAAGAGCATCCCCGCGACGCCGAACGCGGCCGCCGGGCCGCCCAGGCCCATGGCCAGGCCGCCGAGCGGCGGGCCCGCGATCTGGCCGACGCGCATCGACAGCGACCGCATGCCGGTGATCCGCGCCAGCTGGTCGGGTCCGGTGATCCGGGGCGGCAGGGCACCGACGGCGGGCACGAACAGCGCGTCCACGGCGCCGAAGGCCAGCGCCACCGCGACCAGCAGCCAGAGCCCGGGCGTGGTCAGCGCGATGGCGGCGGCCACGGCGAGGATGAGCAGGCAGCGCAGGGCGTCGCTGCCGAGGATCACCCGTCGCGGGTCCAGCCGGTCGGCCAGCACGCCGCCGCCGAGCATCAGCGCCGCGCGCGGAAGCGCCCCGGCGGCCATGACCAGGCCGACCTCGGTGGGGCCGGTGGCCCGCTGGGCGGACCAGCCGAGCGCGACGAAGTAGACGCTGTCGCCGATGAGCGATGCGGTGTACGCGGCGAGCCAGCGCAGCACGTTGGGGTCGCGGTGGGCGGGTGGTGTGGCGGAGTGGAGGGGCGGGGTCGCTTCCGCGACGGCCATGGTGGGCTCCGGTGGGTGAGGGCTGCGGCCGACGGGGCGTCAGGGGCGGAAGGGGAACCCGTACAGGTGGACGGACACGTGCTCGCGGCCCGCGGTGTCACCCGCCGCCCTGGCGGCCTTGCCGCGTTCCCGCCAGCGCCGGGACAGCTTCTGCAACTCCTCGCCCAGTTCGACGAGTTCAGCCGGGTTGAGGTCGAGCATCCACTCGGAGCTGAAGGCCGCGTCGGTCCACTCCCTGCCCCAGGCGGCGCTCTGCGCCAGGTATGCGCGGTACTGCGCGGTGCGCGAGTCGATGAAGCCCTGCGTCACCGCGCCGACGACGGCGGCACCCTCGGGCGTCCCCGAGAGATCGGACTCCCGGAAGCCCCAGCCCTCCTCGGAGGCGACCTGCCACCACCGCTCCCGGCCGTCGCTGCTCCGGCCGCTAGCCTCGGCGAGGAAGCCGTGCTCGGCGAGCTTGCGCAGGTGGTAGCTGACCAGGGACGGCGCCTGGTCGACCTGCTCGGCGAGCTGCGAGGCGGTGGCGCTGCCCGCCGCGTAGAGCAGGCGGTAGAGCTGCATCCGCAGCGGGTTGGTGAAAGCCTTCAGGCGGGACAGGTCGGTGATCCGGTCGGGCTCGGGCTTCTGGGGCATGCGTCCACGGTAGATCCGAAGGAAAAGTTCCGCAATAAAAATTTCGTATCTGCCCGTCTGTGGGTGCTGCGGGAAAGGCCGGTGCATCGATGAACTGCCCGCCCCTAGGGCTTTGTTAGGTATCCCGATTGATCATCGTCAGGTAGGTTGTGATCTTCTGTCAGGCGTCACACCTGAGGAGATGGAGGCAGTCCGCCCGCGCTTGGAGGCGTTCGCGGCGGAGATGCTCGGTTCGTTGGCGCGTCGGGACCAGCGGGCCAGGGCGAGCTGTATCTGCGCGGGCTGATGCTGGACGGCAAGCGCAAGTCGATGCAGCCGATGGCCGAGCGCCTGGGTGTGGACCACCAGCAGCTGCAGCAGTTCGTCTCCTCCTCCACCTGGGACTACTCCAAGGTCCCTGAGAGGCTGGCACGTTGGGCTGCCTCACATATCTCTCCCGAGGCGTACGCGATCGACGATGTCGGCTTCCCCAAGGACGGCTACGACTCGCCGGGGGTGGCGCGGATGTACTGCGGCGCACTGGGCAAGCGGGGGAACTGCCAGATGGGCGTCAGCGTCAACCTTGTGTCCGACCGTGCCTCCTCGGCCGTCGACTGGCGCCTGTTCCTGCCCGAGAGCTGGGACGACACCAAGCATGGTGAGGACGCGCTTCTGGCCGAGGCGATCCGGCGCCGCCGGGCCAAGGTCGGCGTCCCGGATGCCGCACGGCACCGGGAGAAATGGCGCTTGGCCCTGGACATGCTCGATGAGGTGCGCGGGGGCTGGGAGTTGCCCGATCTGCCGGTCGTCGCGGACGCCGGCTACGGGGACGCCACAGGCTTTCGTGAGGGCCTGACCGAGCGCGGCCTGGCCTTCGTGGTCGCCGTCAAGGCCACCACGAGCGCGTACCCGGGCGACGCGACGCCCGAGCGCCCGCCGTACTCCGGGCAGGGCCGCCCTCCCGTGTCCGCCTACCCCCAGCCGCACACCACCCTGCGCGCCCTGGTCCTGGCCGCCGGGCGCGACAGGGCGAGGACCGTCACCTGGCGCCAGGGCAGCAAAGCCACCAAGCGCAACCCGAACGGCGAGATGCGCTCGCAGTTCTGACCCTGCGTGTCCGCCCGGCCAACCGCACCATCCGCCGCGCCGTCGACGGATCCCTGCCCGACTGCTGGCTCCTCGCCGAGTGGCCACCCGACTCCGCCGAGCCCACCGACTACTGGCTCTCGACGCTGCCCGCCGACACGCCGCTGCGTGAACTGGTGCGAATCGCCAAGATCAGATGGCGGGTCGAGCACGACTACCGCGAACTCAAAGACGGCCTCGGCCTGGACCACTTCGAGGGCCGCAACTACCTCGGCTGGCACCGCCACGCCACTCTCGCCGCCATCGCCCAGGCCTTCTGCACCATGCTCAGGCTCGACCCAAAAGTCCCTGCGCCGGTCTGACCCTCTACGCGGTCCTCCGCGAACTCCAGGCCCTCCTGGCCACCTGGACCGGCGCCTGCTCGATATGCGGCCAACCCGCCCCAGAACCCGAACCACACCACCGCACCTAACCTCGATCCGGGCGCCTGGCACGTTTACCCGGACTTTCGACCACGCGCCGGAACGAGCGGGGTCCGTGGCCGCGCCAACCTGGACGGCGACTGACCGGCGGCGAGCCCCGGTCAGTCGCGCAGCAGCCGCGCGCGGATGCCCGCGATCACGATGTCCAGCTCCAGGCGGAAGGCAGCGTCGCGCTGCTCCAGGGGGATCAGGGCGGCCTGGCGGGCCTGTTCCTCGAGGGTGTAGCCGTTGACGAAGCTGGTGACCACGTCCGCGCCGAGGTGGGCGGCCGGGGCATCGGCACCAGCCGAGCGCAGGGCGTCGACCAGAGAGCCGAAGTAGGCGACGGCGTTGGGTGGCGGGGCGGTGAAGGAGACCACGAGCCGGGCGCCGTCGCGGTGGGCGAGCATGGTCGCGCGGGCCCGGGTGGCCAGCTCCCGGACCCGGTCGGGCCAGTCCTGCTCGGCGGCGGGGGCGGCGCCCGGGCCGCTGGCGGGCGGCTGTGTGAGCATCTCGCCGATGATCTGGTCGGCCAGCGCGTCCAACAGTGCGGCTTTGCTTGGGTAGTGCCAGTACAGGGCGCCGGCGCGGACGCCGAGCCGCTGTGCCAGGCGACGGGTGGTCAGCTCGTCGAGGCCGGCCTCGTCGAGCAGTTCCATGGCGCCCTGGAGCACATCGGCCTGCCGGAGCGGCATCGGTCCCCCCTTTCGTATCCCTTCCTGCTTCCGGAGCATCTTGCCACTTGAACACTGGCCAAGTAACTTGAACAGTGACCAAGTGAACGATGTTCAAGTTGTGGTGTCCACGTTTGGGGGATCGACATGCGTGTTCTGGTGATCGGTGCCGGAATCGGCGGCCTGTGCCTCGCGCAGGGGCTGCGGCAGGCCGGGATCGACGTGCGGATCTACGAGCGCGAGGCGAGCGTGCGGGCCCGGTACCAGGGCTTCCGGATCGGCATCGGCGGCCGGGGACTGGCCGCGCTGCGCGAATGCCTGCCGCAGCGCTTGCACCCCCTGCTGGAGGCCAGCACCGGAGAGCTCTCGGGTGAGCGGCGGGTGGTCGACGAGCAGCTGCGCGAGATCCGCCAACTCGGCGCGCTGCACGGGGGCACGGCCACCGACCGGCACGTCCTGCGGCACCTGCTGCTGGCCGGGCTCACCGACCGGATCGAGTTCGGCAAGCGGCTGGTCCGCTACACCGAGCTGATCGACGGCACCGTCCGGGCCGAGTTCGCCGACGGGAGCAGCGCCACCGGCGACCTGCTGGTGGGCGCGGACGGCGGCAACTCCCCCGTGCGCCGGCAACTCCTGCCCGACGCCGAGGTGGTCACCCTCGACGGCAACGGCCTGCTCGGCCGCACACCGCTGACCGACCGGTTCGCCGGCCTGGTCCCGGGCTTCGGCACCGTAGTCCACGGCCCCGAGGTGCAGATGCTGCTCGGCAAGATGGAGTTCCGCCGCCCGCCGCACCTCGCCGCCGCCGAACTGGCCCCCGATGTCGAACTCCCGGAAACCGGAAGCTACCTGCGCTGGGGTGCGTTCCTGCCCGAGTACATCAAGCCGCTGCCCGCAACCTGGCCGGAGATCCGCGACCTGCTGCTGGGCGGCATCGCCAGCTGGCACCCCGACCTGGTGGAGCTGGTACGCCAGTCGGACATCGTGAACAGCTCCGTGCTGACGGTCCGTTACGCGAAGCCAGTGCCGCACTGGGGCACCCGCCAGGTCACCCTGCTCGGCGACGCCATCCATGTCATGCCGCCGAGCGGAGGCATGGGCGCCAACACCGCGTTCCGGGACGCGGCACTGCTCTGCCGCGCGCTAACCGCGGTCGAGCGCGGCGAGGCAGAACTGCTGCCGGCCGTCGAGCGGTACGAGCGCGAGATGCTCGAGTATGGCTTCGCGGCGGTCGCGGAGAGTCTGGAGCAACTGCCAGCCTTCGCCCCGTCGGTCACGGCGGGTGCAGCACCGGCGGGCGGAGCGAGCGCACACTGACGGTTTGCACTGAACCGTGGGCGTCGCCGGCGTGCACGCCGGCCGATGGACGCGAACGGGGTGGCCACCGACGGGACGCGGGCGAGGTGAACGGCGGCGGGTGAGCGCCGGTGGGCGGTCGCAGCGGCCGATTGGGCGCGGCCGTCGGAGCGACAACGTTTACGCGGTCCTCCGCGCACTCCAAGCCCTCCTAGCACCTGGACCAGCGCCTGCTCGATCTGCGGCCAACCGCCCCAGAACCCGAACCACATCAAGGACCTAACAAAGCCCTACTAGCACGCGTGGGTGGACCTTTCGCATCTTGGCGTGCCGATCAGGCCGATGGTCCGTGTGGAACCTGCTGGCTCGAGAGGGCCGGCCGGTGCTGCTCGACTGGAAGCTCTCGGGGATGCTCGACCTGTCCGGTGAGCTGGGCTCGACCGCGCTAAGCCTCGCGAAGGGACCCGGCTTCGGCGACATCAGGCCCGCCGTGTTCCGCTCGGTCCTCGACGGATATGTAGGCGACCGCACCGCCGGGACGTGGTCCGGCCGGGTCGAGGTGCCCGGCGGCGCCGTCGGCGTCAAGGGCATCACCGCGAGCGTCACGGGCTGACCTGCCCTGACGGCGGCGGCAAGCCGCAGGTGACGGGAAGGGCGCGGACCGGACGGTCCGCGCCCTCGGATCGTCTTCGAGGACGAGGACGAGGACGAGGACGAGGACGAGGCCGGGTTCGCGGTGACGCCGCCGCGTGCCCGCACACGCCACCGACCCGCCCTGAAAACCTCAGTAACTCGCTGCTGTTGTCGAATACCTCACGAAATACCCGTCGCTGCCCGATCTGCGACACATTCTCCAGGTCGAACATCCACGCCGTGATCATCCATCACGGCAATGCCGACTCGAAATCCGACGCCGCACGTGACCGTTTCCTCCTCGCGCAAGTTGCTTCACGCGGCACGGTCGGCCCCATCAGGGTGAGTAGCCGGAAGTGCATTCCTTACGAAGAAGGGCGGACCCCTTGTTCAACCGACGAAAAGGATCCGTGCTCGCCGTGGCGGCGGTCACGGCGGCACTCGGTCTCGTACCGGTCGGCACCGCCCAGGCGGCGGCCTGCACGTGGCAGCAGGCGGCCTGGGAGCTGCCGGCCGGCGCGGTCAAGGGCTCGCTGTCCGCGACCGACGGCGGCCGGTACGGGGTCGGCATCACCGCAGCGCGCTCCACCACCTGGCCCTACAGTTACAAGGACAAGCGCGGGACGCTGTGGGACAACGGGAAGGTCGTGCTGCGGCTCCCCGTGGACGGGCCCTACGTCTCGGACGTCAACTCGTCCGGCCTGATCGTGGGCAACACCTTCACCAACAACAAGTCCGCGGCCGTGACCATCAGCCGCACCGGGACGACGACCGCGCTGCCGTCCAACCCGGCCTGGGCCGGCTCAAGGGCCAGCGTGATCAACAACGCCGGCGACATCGCCGGGACCGCCCAGGTCGGCACGAAGAACATCCTGGTGGTGTGGCCGGCGAGCGCCCCGGGGACGTACCGCGAACTGCCGCTCCCCGCGTCCGTCTTCCTGACCCCCCGCGACATCGACGAGCAGGGCCGGATCATCGGTTCCAACGACTCGGGTGGCTTCGTCACGGACCTCAACGGCGTGTGGCACGCGCTCGCCGTGAACGGCCCCGACACCCGGGTCAGTCCGTGGGAGATCCGGGACGGGCGCATCGTCGGCGGCGTGATGAACGACACGAGCTACGCCGCGGTCGAGTGGAACACCCAGGGTTCGGTGGTCCGGACCATCACCGATGGCGCGCTCGAGGGCAGGGCCATCGGCGGCAACGGAACCGTGGGCGGTGTCGCGTACGTCGGGTCGACCACACACCCTGTCCTGTGGCGCGACGGCGTGGTCTCGGACCCGTTGTCCGCGGTCTCGAACCTGTTCTCGATCGTTGCGATCAGTGCCGACGAGAAGACCCTCATCGGGAGCGACCCCGACCGGCCCGTGCAGTACACCTGCTCCTGACACCACGCGGGTCCGTGCGCCACGACCCCCGGGTCCGCCCGGCACCCTCACCGGGGTGGAACACGCAGGTGACGTAGCTCAGTGCCCGGTCCCTCCGGGATCAGCCCCGAGCCGGCCAGGGGACCGTGGTCTGGGCCGGGGCGCTGTAGTCGGTCCCGGGGACGTCCCAGCCGTAGAGACGGCCGACCTGCGTGCGGAACCACTCGGTGTCCGCGAGTTCGGGCAGGGTGTCGGTGGTCGCGGCGGCCCAGCGCTCGTGGACGTCGGCCTGGACCTTCTCGTCCATCTCCCAGCCGTCGAGGCGGATCCGCTGCTCCTGGTCGAGCTGGAGCGGCGCCGCGCCGGTCAGCTGCTGCCACAGGGCGGTGGCCTGCCGACCGGTGCTCTGGAAGTCTTCGCCGAGGGCGGCGCGGAGCAGGCTGGTGTAGAGGGCGATGGACGGGATGGCGGTCGAGGCCTGGGTGACGGCCGCGCCGGCGACCACGGTGTGGGCCTGCCCGCCGAGCGGGGCCAGGTCCTGCTGGAGGCGGCGCGCGGTCTCCTCCAGGTGCTGCTTGGCCGCGCCGATGGTGCCGGCCCGGTAGATCGGTGCGGTCAGGTCGGAGCCGACGTAGGAGAGCGCCACCGTGTGGAAGCCCTGCTGGACAAGGCCGCGGTCCGCCAGGGCCTCGATCCACAGCTTCCAGTCGGCGCCGCCCATGACCTGAACGGTCGCGTCACGCTCCGCGTCGGGGGCGGGCTCGAGCTCCAGCGAGCCGACGAGCGGGGTCTCGCCCTCGAACTGCAGGGTCTTGGCACGGTAGGCGGATCCCAGCGGCTTGATCACCGAGTGGTGGACCTCGCCGGTGGCGGGGTCGGTGCGCCGGGGCGCGGCGACGCTGTAGACGAGGTAGTCGACCTTGCCGTACCGGGCGGCGAGGTGGTCCAGCGCCTGCTCCTTGGCCGAGGTGGAGAAGGCGTCGGCGTTGAGGAAGGCGAAGTCGTCGTCCGGTCCCGCGAGTTCTGCGGTGCGGGCCGTCCGGTACCAGCCGGCGGAGGCGGTGCGGCGCTCGGTCTCGGGGGCCTCGAAGGCGATGCCGAGTCCGCGCATGCCGTAGGTGCGCAGCGCGGCGACGGTGGCGGCGAGGCCGTAACCGGCGCTGGAGCCGATGATCAGGGCGACCGGCCCCGCCGCGGTGGCCGCCTGGGCGGTGGGCGCCGGGGTGCGCTGCCACAGCTCGTCGACGACGGCAGCACAGCCCCCGGGGTGGGAGTTGACGTAGAGGAAGCCGCGGTTGCCGGGCTTGATCTCACGGAGAGTCATCGATTTCCTTCGTGCAGGGGAGTCGTCGCCCCGATGCGGAGCACGCGCTCCGGGCGGGCCGTGTCCTCATCCTTGCCGGTCAACCGGTGTGGGGGTCTGGCGACATGTGCCAGCGTCCGCTCGGGAATCTTGTCGATGCCGCCCTCGCGCGACCGGCTGCTCCGCGGACCGGTTCAGCGGGTGAGGGTCGGGACGGCACCGCCCTCGACGTGCTTGAGGTGGACGCCGGGGAGGTGGCGGCACCAGACGTCGGCGATCGGCGCGATCCGGTCGGCGGTGAGCGGGGTGGGGCCGAGGCCGATGGGGAAGTGGGTGAGGCCGTCGGGCGTGCGGTAGGGGTGGGGCCAAGCGTGGAGCTGGGTGCCGCCGGCTTCCTCCAGGGCGGCCAGGAGGGTGCGGAGGCGCCCGCGGACCAGGCCGATGGACCCCTCCTTGGCGGTGACCACGGCCCAGGCGGCGTGGCGGCGGTGGAGCGGGGGCGGGGCGAGCAGTACGGGCCAGGGGTCGGCGCTCTCCGTGGTGAGATCCCAGGCGCGGTAGAGCTCCTCGGCGAGCAGGTCGCGGGCGTCGGCGCTGACCTGGGTGGTGCAGCTGCGGACGGGGGCGGAGGGGGTGAGGACGGTGACCGGGTCGAGCTGATGATTCATCGACTCATCGGTGAGTGCGACGGGTCGGTCCCAGTCCCGGCTCGCCCAGTCCTCGGTGAACCGCCGGAAGAGGTCGATGTCGGTGTCACCGCCATCCACGGCGTCGTCCTCCAGGACGGTACGTGCGGCGAGCACCGACCAGGCGAGCGAGGGCAGGTGGCCGAAGGGAGCCGAGTCCAGTCCGCGGGCCCGGGCCCAGGCCTTGACCCGGCGGGCCAGTCGGACGAAGCGGTCGTGCCGGTCGCCGAGCGCAGCCAGGATCGCCTCGGCGTCGGTGACCGCGCTGAGCGCGAAGGCTTCCGCCTCTCCCAACTCCGCACGCCGCGCGACGGCTTGGGCCGGGTCGAGCGAGCCGGTGAAGGCGAGGACGAGGTCGACGGACAGCCCGTCCGCCTCCAGCCGCAGCCCGGGTACCCGGGCGCCGCGCACCTCGCGCAGCTGTCGGGCGTCGGGCAGCGCTGCTGCCACCCGGGCGCGGACGCCGGGCAGATCGGCCGGACCGGGCAGCGCCGCCACCAGGTCCAGGTCGGCACCGTCCAGCTGGCAGCCCAGCCGTCGCGAGCCGACGACGTGGACCGCGCCGTCCGGCAGCGCCTCCGCGATCTGCCGGGCCAACGCCTCCGCGGCGGAGGTCTGTCGGGGTGCTTCGGCCTGCAGCGGGACGGTCGCCTCCTCGGGCGCCGGGCGTACCTCGCCCGTCCCCAGTTCGATCACCGCGCGCGGCCGCATCGGCTCGGTGCCCCGGCGGGAGAGCACCACCAGCTCGCCCACCCGGCCCGAGAGTTCGGTGAGCCGGGCCGCGCAGTCGGCGGCCACCGGCCCGGGATCGGCGCTGCGTCCGAGGGACAGGTGCGGTGTGAAGCCCTCCGCGCGGCCGCGGCAGCGCGGGAAGCGGCGCTCCAGCGCGTGCCGCAGCGCCGCCCAGGGCTCGGCGGAGTCGGCGGCCGGGTCCAGCCAGACGGTGGTGTCCGCACGGTGGCGGAAGGTGCGCACGCCGTCCAGCCGTGCGGTGAACGGGGCCGTCTCGGCGGCGGCCGCGCCCAGCAGCGGCAGGGCGCGGTCGAACTCGGACTCGGGGACGAAGCCGAACAGCAGGTTGACGTGCGGCGGCCAGCGGCGCAGCTGGGGGTCGTACACGGCGCGCAGCTGCTGGATCGGCGGCCACAGCTCCTCGGGCGGGAGCCAGGCGACGGCGGTGCGGACGGTGGGCGCGGTGTCGAGGAAGCCGTCCGCTTCACCGGAGCCGGAGGACCCGCCGGTTCCGTCGAGGGTGAGGTCCACGGTCACGCCGTAGTGGTCGGAGGGGTGCAGTCCGTCGGCGCTGGGGCGGTCGCCGAGCAGCGCCGCAGCGGTGATGCGGGTGCTGTCGGCGCGGTGCAGGACGCGGTCGATGCGGCCGGGGCAGCCGGTGAGCGAGGAGACGGCGGCGAGCGGGTTGACCGTCGGGTCGAAGGTCGGGGTGTCGTCGGACGGCCCGTGCACCAGTGTCCAGGCGTCGCGCAGGCCGAGCGCGGCGGCCGGGCCCGAGGCGCCGGAGCGCGCGTCGTTGAAGTCGCCGAGCAGCAGCAGCTCGCCCTCGACGCCCGCCGATCCCTCGGCCAGCTGGGAGAGTTCGGAAGCGCGGCGGGCCGCTCCGTCCGGTGAGTGGTCGCTGCTCAGGTGGACGGCGGCGACGGTCAGCGGTTCGCCGGCGGTCCGTAGGGTGATCGCGGTGACGGCCTTGTGCGGGCCCAGCGCGTGCCATCCGGCCTCCAGGACCGGCAGTCGGCTGAGCAGCAGCAGTCCGTGCTCGTCGACCTCCCGCCCGAGCGGGTCGGCGTTCAGGGTGTACCCGGCGCGGACCCAGGGCGCGGCCAGCAGCAGGGCGACGAGGGCGGGCTCGACCTCCTGCAGGGCGATGACGTCGGCGTCGGCGGCCTCGAGGGCGGAGAGCAGCAGTGGGCGGCGGCGGGCGGTGGAGATCCGGTCGGCGTCGTAGCGGTCCCACAGGGTGTTCCAGGTGACCACGCGCAGTGCCGGGCCGGCCGGGGGCGCGCCGTGGACGGCCTCCGGTGCGGCCGCCTGCCAGCCGCCGTCCGGCTGCCAGACGTACGGGGTGGTCGCCGCGAAGAAGGGCGGGCGCAGCCGACGCGGGGCGGCGCGCCGCCCCGCGTCGGTGGTGTCGAGCACGTCCACGCTGGACGCGCGGTCCCAGACCACCACCCCGTCGGCCTCGACCCGGTGCACCCGGTGCCAGGGGATGTCGCCCGAGGCGGCGAAGGCCTCCAGCGGGACGCGCTCGGTGCGGTCGTCGCGCTGCCGCACGCCCAGGGTGAATCGGGCCGGGTCGAAGCGGGCGTCCCAGCGGATGCGCTGGCAGATCTGTTCGATGGGACGCATCAGTCCTCCTCGGCGTCGAGCGTGCCCGCCGTGTCTTCCACGGTGCCACCGGCGCCGACGTACCAGGTGCGGTGCGCCTGGCCGGGGTAGGGCGGGCTGAAACGGTGCAGCTGTGCGGTGAGCACCTCGGCCGGCACCGGGTGCGGCCGTACGGCGTTGCGGCGCCGCAGTTCCTCCTCGTCGACCACCAGCACGACCTGGGTGATCAGGGCGTCGCGGCGCTGGGCGACGGCGTGGACGTGGGAGCGCTGCTGGCGGTTGAGCGAGGTGGCGTCCCAGATGACCGTGCCCGCGTGGGCGGTGGTCGGGGCGGCCTCGGAGGCGGCGAGGGCGGCGTCCAGCCGGGCCAGGCCCTCGCGCAGCACCACGGCGTTGTCGCGCTGGTCGGCCCGCGCGCCCCGGGCGGCGCGCAGGTCGTCCAGGCTGAGCCGGGCGGCGACGCCGGTCAGCCCGGCGGCGAAGCTGCTCTTGCCGCTGCCGGACGGGCCGCACAGGTGGACCAGCCGGGGGAAGCGGCCGTCCCGGTGGCGCCAGGTGGCCGCGACGGCCTCCTCGGCGGTGGAGATCCGGCCGAGTGCGTACGCCTCGCGGGCCTGTGCCCAGCAGCGGTCGGCGGTGTCCCGGTCGAGGTCGGCGAGTGCCTCGCGCAGGCCGGTGCGCAGCCGGGCGAGCGGTGCCTGCGGCGAGGCGTCGAGCAGTCCGGCGTCCTCGGCGTGCAGCGCGGACCAGGCGACCTGCTCGCGCTCCGCGCCGCCGGGGGCTGCGGCCGCGGCGACGGCGTGCAGTACCCCGAGGTCGGCGGCGCAGGAGAGCCGGACCAGCCCGGCGCGGCGCTCCTCGTCCGGGTAGGGCTGCTGCAGCCCGGGGTGCAGCCCGACCAGGTCGGCGACCCGGCGGGCCAGCGGCAGCCCGAGCGGTCCGGCCAGCCGCGGCGCCAGCGACTGCCGGTGCCGCGCGCGCAGCGCGGTGGCGAGCACCCCGGCCAGCCGGGCGTCCCCGCCGCGCCCGAGTTCGTCCAGCCGGGCCGACACCTCCGCCAACTCCTCGGACGAGCAGGTGAGTTCGGGCAGCCCCAAGGCGGCTGCCAGAGCGGGGAGTTCGGGCAGCGCGCCGGAGCGTACGGACCAGAGCGCGGCGCTCGGGCCGAGCCCGTTCTCCACCACGGCGGCGTGCATCCAGTGGGTGTCCGTGCGCACGTGGTGCGGGCGGACCCACTTGGCGACCCGCTCGCCGAACTCGGCGCGGGGGAAGCCCCGGACGGTCCTGACGACGTACCCCTCCTGCCGGTCCGGGTCCAACCGCAGGGCGCGCAGGGCCCGTTCGTCGTAGCGGCCGCGCCACAGCACCCGCGGCGCCGGGATGCCGAGGCGGCGCAGGAAGCGGACGGTGTCGTCCCAGTCCAGGCAGTGGTCGCGGTCCGTCCAGACCGAGAAGCCGTAGAACCAGCTCTCCAGGCCGGTGTACGGGATCGAGTGCCGGGCGAACAGGTTCTCGCCGCAGATCCGCCAACCGTCCGGGATCCGCCCGCCGATCCGGCCCTGCAGGCCCTTCACCCAGGCGCGGGAGGGGTGGTGGGCCGAGTCGAGGGAGCGGGCGTGCAGACCGTCGGCGTAGAGCGTGGTGTTCTCGCCGTCGAGCTTCTCGGTGACGACGACCTCCGCGCCGGCCAGCGCGCTGAGGTCCCCGGTCCGTACGTCGTCCGCCGCCGCCCCGGGTGACCAGGGCAGATGCGGAGTCCGGGGGTAGTGCACGCGCATGTCCGGGCTCCTGGGAAGGTGGGTGATCCGCCGGACACTGTAGGAGCGGCCGTTCCGCTCGGGCCACCGAATTAGCGCCGGGGGGCGGGGCGGATCCCCGGGAGTCGCGGACCTGCCCCGACCAGCGCCGATGCCTCCGCGACACGCGGGCAGGAACGTCCCTGCGCCCGGACGGCCGTACGCCGGGGTGCAATGGGCGCGTCCCGCACCTCGTCGGAAGTCGGTCACGAGGCCGGGCAGGGGCCAGGTGGAGCCAGTCAGGGGCCAGGCAGAGCCAGTCGGAGTTCACTCAGAGGGAGGCCGCAGATGGAGACCAGGACGAAGGACGAGGGCCCCGTACGCGTCCTGGACGTGACGAGCGCCGACTACCGCCGGGTGTTCGAGCTGTTCCTCGCCGGGACGGACGAGAAGCCCATCACGCACGCCTGGCTGAGCGAGCTCGTCGACGAACTACCGCACCGCCGCGTCCTGTTGGACCTCGGCGCGGGAGACGGCCGCACCACCGCCCACCTGGCGCGGCACTTCGACCGTACGGTGGCCGTCGAGCCCAGCGCGGCGATGCGCGAGAAGCTCGCCGTCACCTGCCCCGAGGCCCTCGTCCTCCCGGACCGGCTCGACCGGGTCCGCCCGCCCGAGCCGGCCGACCTCGTCCACCTCTCGCACGTGCTCTACTACGTGCCCGAGCCGGACTGGTTCGACACCGTCACCCGTGCCCTGGACTGGACGGCCCCCGGCGGCACCCTCCTGGTCGTCCTGCAGAACCCGGAGAGCCCCTGCATGCGGATGGCCGCCCACTTCACCGGCGTCCGCTACGACCTGGGCCCCCTCACCGCCCGCCTGCGCACGCAGCACCCGGAGGACGACTTCGCCTTCGAGAGCCTCGATCTCCACTACCGCACGCCCCACCTCGCCGAAGCCGTGGACGTCGCCGAGTTCATGGTCAACGTCGCCGACCTCGCCACCCTCGACCCCCGCCCCTCCCGCGCCGCCCTGACCGCGTACGTCCAGGACCACTTCGCCCGCCCCGAGGGCGGCTACGCCATCGGTCACACCCAGGACATGCTGATCGTCCGCCGTCCTCCGTCCGCCTGACCGGCGACGCGAACGGCACCACCCGGTCGTCCGGGTGGTGCCGTCGGCTGTCATCGGCTGTCGGCGGCTGCCGCCGCGTCACCGAGCGGTCAGACGAAGGCCTCGGCGGAGTCCGAGGCCAGGGCGGACAGGTCGATCGGTCGGCCCGCCTCGAGGGCTGCCGCCCGGATGTTGCGCCGGACCTCCTCGTCGGCGGCCTGGAAGTCGGGGCGGCCGAGCTCGAAGGTCGCGCTGGCGAAGCGGCCCTGGGCGGCCTGGGCCGGGTCCGGGTGGGGGTTGCGGTAGAGCTGTTCGGCGCGGTCGCGCAGCTCCAGCATGGTGGGGATGGCGAGTGCCATGTCCCGGGGGCGCCCGTTGAACGCGGAGTCCAGGTAGCGCAGCAGCACGGCGTAGCGGGAGTTGAACGCCACGGCCTGCGCGTACACCGCGCTGGTGTCCTCGAACCGCTTGTAGTAGTCCACCTTGGAGTCGCCCAGGATCGGGTAGGCGTCGTCCCAGGTGACGTCGATCAGCGGGCCGCTGGGCTGGTCCTGGGGGCGGTCGTTCGGGCCGTAGCTGCGGCCGGTGTAGATCTCGTTGAAGCGGAAGTAGTGGGCGAGTTCGGGCTGTTCGCCGAAGCGGTCGTTGCTGTTCCAGATGGTGTCGTGGACGCCCTCGCCCTGCTCGGTGATGGTCTCGAGGGCTTCCAGCGCCGAGTTGCGGCCGTCGATGGGGAAGACCTCGCCGCCGGAGTTGTAGAAGTCCTCCGGGCCCACCTGGCGGCCCGGCTCCCCGGTGAAGACCGCGTCATGGCCGAGGGTCCTGATGAGGTGCTCCAGGCCCGCCCGGATGGTGTCGTAGAACTGCCCGATGGAGGTCCAGCCGGAACCCTCCTCGGCGTCCGGCGTGATCTCCCTGGGCTGTTCGATCCGCAGGAAGGTCCTGAGCGCGGAGGGGGAGAAGTGCTGCAGCCCGATCTCGGGGACCGTCTCGCCGCTGAAGGGCAGCCTGGCCGGGTACTTCGCGACGAAGCCGGTGCCGACCTTCGGGGCGCCGCCGACCGCGTTGAGCAGGTTGGCGGCCAGCGTCATGTGGAGCATCTCCTCCAGCAGCACGGCCCGGATGGCGTAGTACGCCGTGCGGTTGGTGCCGGGGCGGATGGTGTACATCCCGGTCATGTAGACCGGGATGGTCAGGTGCTCCACCTCCATCGCGGCCTGCAGGTACTTGCGCAGGTCGGGCAGGGTCTCGGGGACACCGAAGCCCGCTTCGTCCAGTTCGAGGGCGGTGATCACGCCGGTACCTCCGTGTCCGTTGCGTCGCCCGTGGTGCCGCGCAGGTCGGCCGGCCGGCGGTCGAGGAGCAGGTCCTGGTGGATCTGCTCGGCGCTGCGCAGGGCGAGGGCCAGCATGGTGATGGTGGGGTTGCTGGTGCCGATGGAGGGCATGCTGCCGCAGCCGACGGCGTACAGGTTCGGGTGCTCCCAGGTGCGCTGGTACTCGTCGACCACGGAGGTGGCCGCCGAGTTACCCATGATGTGGGTGCCGGCGCCGTGCCCCGCGCCGCTGTAGGCCAGGTCCAGGGTCTCCCCGTCCAGAGTGTGCACGAAGTGGCCGAGCGGGGGCACGCCTCGCTGCGGGGCGTGGTCGGTGTGGTCCGTGGCCCCGAGGGCGCCGAAGATCTTCTGAGCCACCTTGCGGGCGGCGAAGAGTCCGTCCCGCGTGTGCTGATCGAGGTCGTAGGTGATGACCGGGCGCAGGTTGCCCATGGCGTCGCGGTAGCGGCGGTCGATGGTGACCCTGTTGGCCGGGTTCGCCGACTGCTCGACGGCGATCTGCAGTTGCAGCTGGCGGCCGATGGTGGAACCGAGCAGACGGCGCAGCTCCGGCCCGAACACGCCGTCCGGCCGCACCTCGCCGTTCTCGTCGCCGCCGATGCCGAGCGAGGTCGCGACATTGCTCATCGGCGCGCCCGTGGCCCAACCCCAGCCCCAGTTGCCGATCTCGATCCGGAACGGAGCCCGTCTGGCGCGCCCCACGCCGAAGCGGAAGGCCTCCCAGCCGGAGGTGTGCCCCGGTCCGCGGAACGGCCCGACCGGTCCGCGGTCCTCGGCGGCGAGCGCCCAGTTGAGGATGGTCGGATGGTCCATCAGGTTGCGGCCGACCTGGTCGCTGCCGTTGGCGAGCCCGGAGAACAGCAGCAGCCGCGCGTTCTCGATGGCGTGCGCGGCGAGCACCACCAGGTCCGCCTCCACCACGTACGAGCGGCTGACCGGGGAGGCCGGGTCGGTGTACGTGCGGAACTCCACCCCGCTCACCCGCCCGCCCCGCGTCGCGCCCGCGAGGCGGATCCGGGTGGCGACGCAGCGGGTGGCGAGCGAGACCGTCTTCGCGAACCGGGCCTGCTGGCGCAGCGGGTGGGACTTCGCCTGGACGGGGCAGATCGGCACGCAGCTCGCGTTGCCCACGCAGCGCTCGCCGTAGTTCGGCAGCCCCACCGCGCTCTCCGGCCGGTACGGGACGGGGGAGTAGTCCGGGTTCGGCGTGGAGTTGCGGGCCTGCGGCAGACTCCGGACGTGCAGCTCGTACACGTCACCCGTGACGTCGTCCGGGATGTGCACGCCGTTGAGGTCCTCGCAGTACCGGTCGATGTAGCTGGCCGGGATCTGGTGCATCGGGTAGACGTAGTCCTCGTCGGTGACGACCTCGATCGCCCGCTGGTCGTCCGCGTTCCCGGCCACGCCGATCTCGAACTCGGCACGGGCGTACCAGGACTGCAGCTCCGCCGCGCTGATGGGCCAGTCACGGCCGTAGCCGTACTGCTCGGTGGCGAAGTCCTCGGGGTGCATGCGCGGCACCGCGCCGAGCCAGTGCATCGCCGTGCCGCCCAACTCCCTGAGGTAGTCGGTGCCGTAGGGGAGGCGGCCGTTCTGGACGAAGTAGCCGTTGGCGGTGAACTCCGGCTGCCCGGGCTTCGGATCGCGCACGGGGGCGAGGTCGAGGACGTCCGGGTAGGGCGCGGCGACGCTGCGCCGGTACGCGGCGTTGGGCACCTTGGCGACGGCGGAGTGGAAGGTGGAGAGCGAGCCCAGGTAGCCGGGCCAGGTCTCGGTGCCGCCGTTGCCGGCCTCCAGGATCAGGACGTCCCAGCCCAGGTCGCCGAGTTCCTTGGCGATCAGGCTGCCCGACCAGCCGCCGCCGACGATGACGACGTCGTAGCGCCGACGGACGGCTTCGTCCGCGGTGACGGTGTTGACGGTGTCGGTCATGCGTGCTCCTCCGGGGCGTCGGACCGCACCGCGGCGGTCGGTACGGCGGACGGCGGGATCTGGCGCCACCCCCGGTAGCCGGGCAGCAGGTGGTCGGGCACGGCGTCCAGGGCGACCTCGGACTCCAGGCCGGTGCGGCAGACCAGCTCCTCGTCGAGGTCCAGGTCCCGGCGCAGCGCGGCGGTGGTGGGCTGGTCCGGCGGCTTGACCGCCCAGGTGCCGAACCCCGGCGGCTTGGCCCCGGCCGGGTGCCCGTGGAACGTCCGCCACACCAGGCCCTCGACGTACGCCTCCGGCGCGACCACGAACTCCTCGTTGGCCATCTGACGGCGCAGCGCCGCGTGCGCGGCCGGTGCCAGGCGCGGCCAGGCGCCGGTCAGCCACAGGTAGGTCAGTGCCCGGGCCACCTCCAGGTGGACGGGCGACAGGTCCTTCGGACCGCCGCGCTCCGAGGCGGCCACCGTCCACGCGGCCCAGAACTCGGCGAAGGCCGCGGGCCCGACCTGCTGCCGGGCGGTCTCCAGGTAGCGCTCGGCCATGCCGGTGGCGTACAGGTCGAACGCGGCGAAGCCGGTCAGCGGCACGCAGAGGTCGACGAAGTCCTCGACGTCTTTCGTCACAGCGGGATCCGTCATCACGCTCCTCTCTCACGGGGAGCTCGCCCGGACGGCAGCCGGATGCCGCCGCACGAACAGTTCTCGGGCGAACCACCCGGCATCCTCACCTACCCCCACGGCGCGCCCCGGACCCTGCCGGATCGGGCGCCCGGTTTCACCCGACTGGGCGGCACCCGCACCCGGCTCGCTCCGGCGTGCGCGGCGTGCGCGGGGCGTGCAAGGGTGGCGCCTGCCTCTCCCGAAGAACCACCGGGCCGACGAACCACCGAACCGGCGCCGACCATCAGGCCGCCGGCCCAACACCGCGTGCGCCCGCGCCCCCGGACTGCTGAGCTGTGCGGGGAGCCCACCACCCGGGACCGACCTCCCCGACACCCCGAGGGAGGACCCCGTGCCGGACACACCGACGTCGTACACCGACCTGCGCGCCCTGGTGATCAACTGCACCCTCAAGCGCTCCCCGGAACGCAGCCACACCCAGGGCCTGATCGACGTCTCCACCGGCATCCTGCAGCGCCAGGGCGTCCAGGTCGACGTCCTGCGCGCCGTCGACCTCGACATCGCCACCGGCGTCTGGCCGGACATGACCGAACACGGCTGGGAGACCGATGAATGGCCGGTCATCTACTCCCAGGTGATGAGCGCGGACATCCTGACGCTAGCCGGTCCTGTGTGGCTGGGAGACAACTCGTCAGTGATGAAGAAGGTCATCGAGCGCCTCTATGCCTGCTCCTCGATCCTCAACTCCGCGGGCCAGTATGCCTACTACGGCCGGGTTGGTGGCTGTCTGATCACCGGCAACGAGGACGGCGCCAAGCACTGCGCCATGAACGTTCTCTACAGCCTCCAGCACCTGGGCTACGTCATCCCGCCGCAGGCCGACGCCGGCTGGGTCGGCGAGGCCGGCCCCGGCCCGTCCTACCTCGACCCCGGATCCGGCGGGCCGGAGAACGACTTCACCAACCGCAACGCCACCTTCATGACCTGGAACCAGCTCCACCTGGCCCGGATGCTCAAGGACGTCGGCGGCATCCCGGCCCACGGCAACCAGCGCTCGGAGTGGGACGCCGGCTGCCGCTTCGACTTCGAGAACCCCGAACACCGGTGAACCGGTGGCGTCGGTGAAGCAGGGTCCTCGGCAACCGCGCCTGGGCAGGCCCGCGCTGACGATGGCCTCCCGGGCCGACCACCACCTGGTGGTCGCCAAGAGCAACTCCTTCGACTCGGTGATCGCCCTCAGGCGCAACATCTCCTTCGCCGGAGAACAGGACGCGGCGGATCGGGTGCTGGCCGCCTTCCAGCAGTACCAGCGCGACGACCGTAAGATCCGCGAGCTGAACGCGCAGGGCAAGCTGAAGGAGGCCGTCACCTTCAACACGGGCCTCAACCCGGGCCAGTCCAGTGCGGACTTCGGCGTGCTCAGCGCCGCACTGGAGGACAACGAGGCGATCAACCAGCGTGCCTTCGAGAGAGCGGTCGCCGACGGCGACGACGACCTCGACGCCACCACCGCGGGCCTGGGTGCGGTGGTGTTGGCGGCGGCGCTCGCGCTGACCGCGCTGGGCGTGCGGCCGCGCCTGCGCGAGTTCGCCTGAACCGGGGACACGGCCGCCGCGCCCTTGGCTCACCGTCGTCCACGGCCCACCGTGGGTGCAGCGCCGCGATGATCGGCGGCGCGAGCAGAGACAGTCACGCCCTGTCCACGCCGCTCACCCTCCGATGCCCCATGATTCCCGCCCTGCCGCTCGCCGCTAATGCTCCGATAAGATGGCCACAGGTGTGCCGGGAAGCCTGGTCGGCGCGGGGGATGACTGCGGCGATCGGCGGCGGTGACCCCGGTTCTTGCGATGGGGTCCTTTCCACCGATGCACGTTGTGGCGATCGTTCTCGTCCTGGTGGTCCTGGCCACGGCCGTGGCCACCTTCGCCGGGCGGCTGCGGGTGCCCGCGCCGTCGCTGCTGGTCCTGGCGGGCATCGGGGTGGCGCTGATACCCGGCGTCCCCGCACTGCACGTCCCGCCTCAAGTAATCGGCATGGTCGTCCTGCCGCCACTGCTGTACGCCTCCGCCGAGGAGCTGTCGCTGCGCGACCTGCGCACGGTGTGGCGCCCGGTGACGATCCTCTCCTTCGGCCTCGTCTTCGCCTCCGCCGCCGCCGTCGGCTTCACGGCCGTCGCCGTCGCCGGACTGCCACCCGCGATGGCCTTCGTGCTCGGCGCCGTCCTCTCCAGCACCGACCCGGTGGCCGTCACCGCGCTCGGCCGCCGCCTGGCGCTCCCGGGACGGCTCCAGGTGCTGGTGCAAGCGGAGAGCCTGTTCAACGACGCCACCTCCCTCGTCCTGTTCAAGGTCGCCGTCGGCATCGCGGTGGCCGTCGGCGCCTCGGTGAGCCTGCCGGCGGCGGGCGGGGAGTTCCTGCTGCTGGGCGGGGGCGGCAGCGTGGTCGGCGCCGCCGTCGCGGGCCTGGTGTGGCTGGTGCGCCGCCGCACCACCGACCCGGTGCTGGAGACAGTGATCGCGCTGGTCACCCCGTACGCGGCGTACGTCCTCGCGGAGTCCGCGCACACCTCCGGCGTCACCTCGGTCGTGGTCGCCGGGGTGCTGCTCGGGCGCTCCGGCCACCGGCTCACCGACGCGCACATCCGGCTGCAGCTGCACGCCGTGTACGCGGTGGTGGTGTTCCTGCTGGAGAGCGTCGTCTTCAGCATCGTCGGCCTGGAACTGCCGACCCTGGTGCGGGACCTGCCCGCCGGCACCGGCTGGTGGCCGCTGCAGGCGCTCGCGCTGGCCGCCGTACTGATCGCGGTGCGGGTTCTCTCCACCCTGCCGCTGACCCGGGCGGTCAAGCCCAGCCAGGGCCGCGGCCGGCTTTCCTGGCGGGTCGCCGGGGTGGTCACCTGGGCAGGCACCCGCGGCGTCATGCCCCTCGCCGCGGCTTTGTCCATCCCGCTGCTCGCCGACGATGGCACCGCACTCACCGGGCGGCCGCTGGTCCTGGTGCTCACCACCGCCGTCGTCGTCTTCACCCTCGTCGTCCAGGGCCTGACCCTCGCCGCCGTCGTCAACCGCTCCGGCCTCGCCCTCGAACCCGAGCACACCGCCCGCGAGGAGGACGACGCCCGCGACGCGCTCAACCGCGCCGCCCTCCACCACGTCGAGAACCTCGCCGAACTGGAGGCCGTCCCGGACACCGCCCTCGACCGGGTCCGCCGCGCCCTCACCGCCCGCCTCGACCGCACCCCGGAGACCCCCGACGGCACCACCGCCGACGCCGCCTACCGCCAGCTGCGCCACGAGGTCATCGCCGTCCAGAGCACCGAACTGCACCGCCTCTACGACGAGCACCGGATCAGCGACACCACCCGCCGCCGCCTCCAGCACGACCTCGACCGGGAGGAAGCCGCGCTCGGCACCCCCTGACACCGCCGGGGTCGAGCGGGTATCCCGGGAGGGGACTCAGCGGTGGCGTCGCGCCGGGTGGAACGCGGTGAGCGCCGCGCAGACGGTCGAGCCGAACAGCACGCCGACCCACGGAACCCCGCCACCGGCGCGGTGCGCGACCAGCCCGCAGACGAGGTAGCCGAGCGCGCCACCGAGAAAGAAGAAGACGAAAGCGCGGAGCGCGGAGCGCCACCTGGGGCGGGGTGTTCCTGAAGTCACGGTGGGATTATCCACTTGAGGCGCCGGGCGTCGACCGGCAGGTCCGGCTTGCCACCCGGCGACGGCAGAGGGGCAACCGGTCGCCCACCGGCCCCGGTCGCGACGGCCATGGCGCTCTCGCCGACGCCCGGCGCGACGCGCTTGATCAAGCCGACGCGCACGGCTCCGGCCACGAAGAGGTCGGACCCTGAGATCTCCGAGGAGTTCCGGTTCCTGGACCGTGCTGGCTCTGGACCCGGACCAGGCGGCCCGGCACCGGGCCGCCTGGATGCGCGACCCCGACCTGCGGCCGGAAGCGCCCTCCCCGGTCGACTGGACGGACGGTCGGACGCGTGACGGAGCAGCCAGGGCGGGGGACGGCGGAGCTGTGCACCTGAGGGATCCGAAGTCCAGGGTCAGCGGTGGTGTGCTGCGCCGGTCCTGGCATCGGCGGGACTCGCCGTGATGCTGGCCGGTGCGGCCCTGACCGTTGTCTGCGTGCTCACCATCGCCTACCCGCTCCGACTTGCCGGGCAGCCGGGCCTGTTGACGGTCACCGGCTGCCTCACGGAAGGCAGCGGGAAGGGGGCGCAGATCACGTGCTACGGCGACTTCGCACCTGACTCGGGGGGCCGCCGTGGTCCGCGCGGTCCCGTACGACGGCAGTCTGCGGGTCGGTGCCCGGGTGCCCGTGGGGTACGTGGAATCCGAGGACGCCTCCTACCGGGTCGGCGTCGCCACACCGGCCTCCGGGTGCTCGGCATCTCCGCCGGGCTGTTCGCGGTGGTCGCAGGTCCTGTAGGCGTCGCGCAGGCCGTCGAGATGGTCGCGCGCCGGGGAGCGGCGCGCTGGCGCGAGGGTCGGCTCCTCCCAGCGCTGTGTGCGGGGGGCGGTTGTCGGCCTGTTCAAGGGTCTTGCCCTGCTTGTGGTGGTCTCCGGTTCGATCAGTCTGGTGGCGTATCTGGTGACCGAATGACCACCGGTAGGTGCCATATCGGCTATAGCCCCGACAGGGCCGCCCTGTTCGACCTGGTGGCCTTCGCCACCGGAACGCCCTGGTTGCTGGTCGCAATGGGTGTCAGCGCCCTGCGCGTCGGCCCGACCGTCTTGGGTGGCCGCGGCCCCTGCTGCCGCGTACTCATGCGCGTGGCCGGCAGCGGAGACGGTCCGGTGGGGGTGTGGCGGTCTGCGGTCTCCGGTCTGCGGTCGGGGGCGGAGCCGGTGCGGCAGCTCGCGTTCAGCCGGCCACCTCGCGGATGGCACTGGCGACGGCGCGGAAGTCCTTCTTGAGGATCATGTCGTGGTTGCTCGCGACCTTCGCGCTGATCTCGATGTTCGGGTTCCGCTCGGTCACGGCCTGCAGGCTGGCGCGGATCCGCTCCTGCTCGTCGCCCTTGCTGCCGAGGGACGCCCCCGACGCGACCACGTACCGCGCGGGGATCGTGATGGCGTCCAGCACGGGGCCCATCGCGTTCGCGCGGGCGACCTTGCCGAGCTCGATGTTGCACTCGGCCATCTGCGCGGCGGTCATCCTGGGCGTCAGGCCGGTCGGGCGAGCCAGCGCCACCAAGGGGGAGAACCGGCGGAACAGCTTGCGGATCCGCTGCTCCATCGCGTCGTCAAGCCAGTCGTGGGGCTGCGCGCCCTCGACCATGACCGCGCCCAGGGCCCGGTCCGGGTTTCGGCTGGCCCAGTGCGCCGCGACGAACGCCCCGTAGGACCAGCCCACCACCACCGTCCGATCCACGCCGCGGGCGGCGAGCACGGCGTCGACGTCCGTGACCATGGTCTCGAAGGAGTAGTCCGCCGAGCGCCCGGACTTCCTGCCGCGGGCCCGCATGTCGTAGGTGATGTGCCTCCAGCCAGGGCCGAGTTCGGCGATGGTGTGCCGCCAATAGCCCTGGGTGGCGAACTGGCCGTTGAGGTAGATCACGGGGGTGCCGGAACCGCCGGTGTCGGTGACGGCCAAGGCCGTGTCGTCCACCGGCACCATGCCGGTCCAGTGTTCGTTCGTCATGGCATTCCTCCTGGGGATGTGGACCGACGTGCCGTCAGGCTGCGTCGAGGGCAGCGGTGATCTTGCGGATGATGTCGGCCAGGACCGGGCCGGGCTCGCCCTTGAGGCCCCGGGTGGCTGTGTCGATGGCGATCAGGACAGTGCTGCGGAAGTTCGCGGCCTCGGCCTGCTCCTGCCGCTTGAGCAGACTCATCGCCGCTCTCAGGGCCGGCAGCACCTGGTCCGCGATCGCGGCCACGGACTTGCCGTCCAGCTTCGTGCCTTCGGTCTTCTCGGCGAGCACGTGCCCGACCAGACCGGTCGCGGACGCTAGGGCGATGGAGCCCTCGGTGGCCATCTTGTGCGGCTTGTTGGTGGCGCCGGCGGCGACCAGCAGTGCGATCGCGCCGTGCGCGGCGGTGCGGAGGGTCGGCTTGTCCTGCTCGGAGAGGGTGATCGACATGGTGGCGTGCTCCTTCGGGTTGGGGGGTGACTGTTCGGCAATCGCTGAACATCCACGACCGTACATTGCGTTCATGAAACCTGCAACGCTTGTGATCTCGGAAATCCCTTGTGCTACAAGGAATCATGCCCTGGAGTTGCAATGACCATGGTGTTAAACGCAAGGGGTGACCGGGAGTCTGCATTGCAATGACTGTCGCAGGCCCCGATACTGTGCAGCAGAACGCGGGAGCGCCGCGCAGACCCTGAGGAGACGAATCTCGATGCCCGGAGGCAGGCTCACCGCCGAGGACCGCCGACAGATCGCCGCCGGGCTGGCCGAGGGGCTCGGGTACACGGAGATCGGCCGCAGCCTGGACCGGCCCGCCTCCACGATCATGCGCGAGGTCTCCCGGAACGGCGGACCGGACGACTACCGGGCGGACCGGGCCCAGGCGGCCACCCGGCACCGCGCGCGCCGACCCAAGCAGGAGCCGTCCCCCGCGCTACCGTCGATCGCCACGGACAACCAGGTCCGCGACCCGCAGGTGGTGCGGGAGATCGCGGAGTCCGTCACCGCGCTGATCGAGCAGCAGGGCATGCCCGCGATGGCGGCCAAGGTTCTGGTCCGCCTGCTCGTCACCGATGCGGGCGCCCGCACCGCCGGTGAGCTGGTCCAGCAACTGGGCGTCAGCCCGGCGTCCGTCTCGCACGCCGTCGCCTTCCTGGAGCAGCAGCGTCTTCTCCGGCGCGAACGGGTCCCCGGCGAGCGCCGTGAGCGCTACGTCATCGACGGCGAGATCTGGCTCCGGTCCACCCTGGCGGCCGTGCAGATGCACAGGGCCCTGGTGAGCGAACTCCGTACCGCCGCCGAAGCCCTCGGCCCCACCACCCCGGCCGGCGCCCGCTTCGGGGACTCCGCCGAGTTTCTGACCCTGATGAGCGAGACCCTCCAGCAGGTCGTCGATCAGTGGCAGCAGCGTCGGACAGCAGCCGAGTAGCCCCCACCGCACGCGCCGGCAACCCCCTGATCGCAGCCAAGAGCCCCCCACGGCTCCGTCGGCGTGCCGCTGACGGAAGTCGAACTCCATGACGAGACCGTGCGGGTTCAGGGCTGATTCAAAGTCCCGATGATCTCGCATCTGGGCTGGTCACGGAATGTAGAGGCGGTCGAGCGGGCGGGTGAAGGGCTCGTAGGAGACGTGGCGGAGACCGGCAGCGATGCTGGTATGGCCGTGGTTGCGGAGGGTGTTGATCGCCAGGTTCCGCAAGGTGGCCATGTTCTCCGGGCCGTGGCCGGTGCGGACCAGGGAGGCGTCTTCGCCGAAGACGGTGTCGCGGACGAAGTGGAGCCGGTTCTCGATGGCCCACTGCGAGCGGGCCAGCTCGCCGATCCGCTGGGGCGATGCCTGTTGGTGGGTCAGGTCGGTGAGGGCGTAGACGGTCTGCCGGGTCCGTTTGCCGCTCCTGGGGTCGGCGCGATATCGGGTGATCTTCGCGGCTTGGACGGCGTGGGGGAAGTCCAGCCCGAGGTCGGTGACGGTCAGCGTGCGCGTCACCCGGGTCTCGCGGCGGCCGTGGCCGGTTCCACGCTGGTAGCGCCGGGCGGTGACCTGGGGCCAAGGCAGCGACCGCAGCGCGCGGTGCGCCCGACACACGGCGAAGACGCCGGTGGCCCGGGCGCCGAGCCGGGCGAGGGTGTGCTGCGGTGCGGCGGCTGCCCACTGCCCGATCGCCCGGAAGGAGCGCGCACCGGCGAGCACCGCCGAGGCCGCGACCGGCAGCACGCCCAGCAACGGGTGACGCCGGCCTTGCCGGTCACGCGGATCCGGCAGCGACGCCGGCCGATCCACCAGATGGGTACCGCCGGCGCGTTGACGCATGGGCGCGGGGCCGGGGCGAGGGGTGGCAGAGGGGCGACCCATCGAAACTCCGGTTGGCGCAGGAGACTTGGCGGTCACCTGTCCAACCGAAGTTTCGTTGCTTCCGACACGGCCCCGCCAGCCCAGAGCACACCCCCTGTCGGCGTACAAGTGGAAGTGTGCCACCTTGTACGGATGAGCCTGCACCAAGGTTGATGCGGTGGCCGGTTGCCTCCATGGGCGGGCTACCGCCGCTTGGGGTGCCAGAGGGGCGGCCGCTCGGAACCGCCTCGACTCAGCTGGATCAGGGTGCTTGCGCGACCCGGTTGAAGAGCCGGCCGGCGAGATCGACGCCTATGACCGCGCCGTTGTCGTCGCGGGAGAAGTAGCCGCGTTGCCCCTTGAGACCGCCTTCGGTGACGATGTACTCATCGCCGTCGCCGAGAAGGAAGCCGATGGCTGCGGCCGGGTAGCCGGGCGGCATCTCCTCGTCCGATGCCTCACGGATCTCCGGCTTGATATCGACGGCCAAGGTGAGACGGGTGCCGTCGGTGGCGATGTCGAGGCTCATGGCGTCGATCTCGTAGTGGCCGACGACCTGCCGGGCCTGCTCCTCGTCGTACGGGAGCGGCTCCGCTGCCTGCTCGACGACGCCGAGGTAGTGCTCCAGCGTCCACTTCACGACGGACTGGTTGAAGGGGTAGCCGTTCGGCCCGGCGTTGGCCAGGCAGACCACCGCGAAGTTGCGTTCCGGCACGATGAGCAGCTCGGCGAACTGGCCGTTACCCGAGCCGCCGTGCCCGATCCCGAGAATGCCGTCCAGGTCGTTCAGGAACCAGCAGATGCCCAAGCCGTCGCCGAGCGTGCTGGCGCGCAGCGTGACTGTCTGCTCCCGCATGCGGTGCAACGCCGATGTGGGCAACACGTCGTCACCATCGCCGAGTTGGAATCGCGCCCAGCGCAGTAGATCGCTCACCGAGGAGGCGAGGCCGCCGCCGGGGTTGTCTGCGCGCGCGCCCTCCTTGAAGGCCCCCCACGGGCGGGCGGGGTGCAGTTCGCCGTCCTCGCCTCGGTTGTAGCCCACCGCGAACTTGCGGACCATCACCTCGGCCAGACCGTACACGGTGTCCGATAGGCCTACCGGCTCCAGGATGAGTGAGGCCATGGCCTGCTCGAAGGGCAGGCCTGTGACTTTCTCGATGACCCGTCCGGCCAGGTTGTATCCGGCCTGGCTGTACGACGCGCGGGCACCGGGCGGTGCGATCAGCGGCAGCTCGGGCAGCTTCGCCACGAGCCCGGCCAGGGAGCGGTCGCCCTTGCCGCCGTCGACCAGGTTCCAGTCCATGCCTGCGGTGTGGTTGAGCAGGTTCAGGACGGTGATCTGCGCTGCGGCCCGCTCATCGGCGAGCTTCAGCTCGGGGACGTAGCGCCGCACCGGGGCATCCAGGTCCACCCTTCCCTCCGCAACCAGGCGCATCAGCGCGGTCGCTGTGAAGGTCTTGGACACCGATGCCAGATGGAACAGCGTCTTCTCGTCGACCGGCAGGGGGTTGGCGAGGCTCGTCACCCCGTGGGACGCGTAGATCTCTTGACCGTCCAGCAGCACCCCGACCGCGACCCCGGGAACCCCGAACTCCTTGGCCTGCGCCTCGACGAAATCCGACAGCTTCGTCTGCGACATTGCTCCCCCTCCAGAGACTTGAACTAAGTACGAGGAGGAGCCTAGGCCGCCACTTGAGCAAAGTGCAAGGGTTGCCGTGAACTAAGTTCAAGTAAGATGGCGGCCATGCCGAGAAACACGCTGACCGCAGACCGGATCGTCCACGCGGCCATCGAACTGCTGGACGACGAGGGACTGGACGGCCTCAACATGCGCAGCCTGGCCAAACGGCTCGGCTCGGCCGCCACAGCCGTCTACTGGCACATCAAGACCAAGGACGAGCTGGTCCGGCTCGCCGGCGACGCGATCTGGTACGAGATCGAGCAGCCCGAACTCGACACCACCGGTTGGCGTACCGCCGCCACCATCCAGGCCGCCGGCATGCACGCGATGCTCACCCGGCACCCCTGGCTCGGCCAAGCGTTCGGCAGCCATCTCATGCACGGCCCCGGCCAGTCCCGTCACAACGATCTCAGCCTCGCCATCTACGAAAAGGCGGGCTTCACCGCCGCCGACGCGGACCGGGCAGCCGCCACCGTGCTCACCTTCGTGCTCGGCAGCGCGCTCGGCCCCGCTGCGGAGGTGTCCCTGAAGCGCCGGCTGAGCAAGAACGGGGCAGATGCCGAACAATTGATGACCGACGCCATGGCACGCGCCACCGAGACCGCCCAGCAATACCCACGGCTGCGCGAGCGCCTCGGCACTCCAGCCGCCTCGCAGTACACCGCAGCGCCCGACAACACCTTCGAATTCGGCCTTCAGTCCATCCTCGACGGCTTCGAGGCCCGCCTCACCGGCGACCGCGTTTGGCCTGAGTGACCCACGCACAGACTGAACCGACATGCGCAGCATTACAGTATGGTGCGGATGCGAATAGATTCCAACCGGGCGACGCTATCAACGCGCCAGCCCAACCCGGTGGACCCGGAGGCCGAGCTTCGAAATGTTCCGCCATGGGAAACCACGGTTCCGCGATGCCTACGGCACCGAGTCGTGGCACAGCAAGTCCTCCGAAGGAACTACGCCTCCTTTGCATAGCTCGACCTCCCGCGCAAGCGTGTGTGTGGCGACCAGCCCGCACTCACGCCCTGAGCAGCAGAGTACTCAGAAAGTTGGTCGCCGCGGGTAGCAGGGCGAAGCCGTCGTGGGCGATGCCCGGGACGACCTCCATGGTCGCCGTGGCCCCCCGATCCAGCAGGTGCTGTTGCAGCATCGCGGCCTGGTCGACGCGGGTGGCGTGCGGCGGTCTCCGGCGCGGCCGGGTGTCGCGCGCGCCTACGGTCACGTGCACCGGCACCGAACGCTGTGCGTCGAGCCGGGGCGTGATACCGAACTTCTCAGCCACGTCCGCGATTCCGGCGGGCCACGGCAGGTCTGGGTCGAGCCGGGCGATGGAGCCCGGGGCCCCGACCGACAAACCGGCCAGCCGCTCCGCATGCAGGTAGTAGAAGCGCAACGCGAACTGGCCTCCCCCGGAATAGCCGTGCAGATAGAACCGCCTCGCACGGACCGCCCACCGGGCAGCAACTTCCTCGACCATCCGCAGCAGCACCAGATCGAACCGGACGTCGCCCCGCCGCAGCGACATGTAGCACCGCACGTCGTCCGGTTCCGGAACGCCGATGGGGAACAGCGGCGCGAGAACCACGCATCCGTGCGTTTCGGCGAAGTCCGAGAGAACATCCCGGTACCTCTCGGCGGTTCGCCGGGCCCCGTGCACGACGACCAGCAACGGCATCGGGCCGGCCGGTGCGTACTGCGGCACGTACAGGCAGTACGAGAACCGGGGGTCCGCCCGGCAGGCACGGAACGGAACCCGCCCGAAATCCAGCCGATGCAGGCCCCCCACGGCGACACTCATCTGACCTCCGGAATCGGCGGCGGCACCGGAGATTCTTTCGCCAGAGCCGGGGAACACATCCGTGCACGTGGCTGCCTTCACCCGATGGAGTGAGGAGATGTGGCTCCTCGTAGTCCGCTGTGCAGACTGGTGCAGAGAAAAAGGGACCAGTGGCTGGGAGCGTCATGGGTGGGAAAGCCGAGAAGACAGCGCCGGATGCAGCGGTGGTGGCATTAGTCGAGCAGGCCCTCGCCGGGCACCCGGGCGTACTCGACGCGGCGGTGACGTCGGCCGGCGGAGGGGTCGGGGTCGTCGCGGTGCTCGGCGAGATGTGCACCGCGCTCGAAGTCCGCGAGGACCTTCGCACGGTGATGGCCGCAGCCGGGCACCAGGCCGAGCCCGCCGTACTCCCCGTCACCCGGATTCCCGAACGCCCGATCGGGCCGGTCGAGGAGATCGCAGGCCCCTCGGGCGTATCTCGCTACGAACCGCCCGGCTCCGAGCTGGAGGCGAGCCTGGCGAGTCGACTCGCGGAGCTCCTCGGCTTGCCGCGGGTCGGCGTCCAAGACGACTTCGTCGAGCTCGGCGGGGACTCGCTGACAGCGGTGACCTTCCTCCACACGCTCCAGGAGGCGTACGCCGCACCGCTGAGCGTCGTCGAGCTGTTCTCCGCCGGCACCGTGCGCGAGATCGCACAGCTCCTGGCCGGACGGCTGGCAGCCTCGTCGCGGGTGGTGTGAGTGCACTCGCTCCGGCTCGCGGCGGCCCCGGCGTTCCTCGATGACGCACACGCCGTCCCCGCCGAGTCCGTCGCCGCCGGCCTGGACGCAGCCAAGCGCGGACTCACCCGGCCGGACAAGGCATTGGTGGCGATCTTCACCGGGCGCGGCCTGGCCGGCCTGCTGGTCTACCTGGGCGCCCTCGACCTCGGCCACGCCGTCCTGGTGAAGGAACAGCCGGACCGCGCCACCCGGGACGCCCTGCTCGCCGCCTACCAGCCGGAGTTCGTGCTCGACCACAGGGCCGAGCCGGTCCCGGCGGGCTACCGTCCGAGCGGCGAGCTGTGCGGGGCCCGGATGCTCAGCCGGGAGGCCCGCGCCGATATCGCCGTCCACCCCGAGCTGGCGTTGCTGATCACCACCTCGGGCTCGCTGGGCCGCCCCAAGGCCGTCCGGCTGTCGTACGCGAACCTGGCGGCCAACGCCGAGGCGATCGTCGCCGCACTGGGCATCGGACCGACCGACGTCGGGATCACCTCGCTCCCGTTCGACTACAGCTTCGGCCTGTCCGTCGTGAACTCCCACCTGGCCGCCGGTGCGCCACTGGTCCTTTCCCGGCTCAGCCCGACCTCGCGGCGGTTCTGGCAGGTCGTCGCCCGTGCCGGCGTGACCAACCTGGGTGCGCTTCCCCTCACGTACCGCCTCCTGCACAGCACCGGCTGGCGACCCGCAGGCTTCCCCGCGCTGCGCCTCGCCTACCAGGCCGGGGGCGCGCTGGAGCCGGCCCTCGTCGAGCACTTCGGCCGCCTGATGGCCGACCACGGCGGCGGCTTCTGCCCGATGTACGGCGCGACCGAGGCCACAGCGCGGATGTGCTGCCTCACCCCGGACCTGCTCTTCGACCACCTCGGCTCGGTCGGCCGGCCAGTGCCGGGCGGGCGGATCTGGCTGCACGAGGTCGACGCGGACGGCGTCGGGGAGATCGTCTACCAGGGCCCCAACGTGATGCTCGGCTACGCTTCCGCCCGCGCCGACCTGGCCGCGGGCCGAACCGTCACCGACGTGCTGCACACCGGCGACCTCGGCCGGCTGGACCGTGGAATGCTCTACGTACTGGGCCGCAAGGACCGGCAGCTCAAGCTGTACGGCAAGCGGATCCTCGCGGACGAGATCGAGCAGCGACTGGCCGTGGTGGGCCCGGCCGCGGTGGTCCCGGCGGCGGCCGACACCGCCGTGGTCTTCGTCGAGAGCCAAAGCGAGCCGTTCCGAGACGCGTGGCTGGACATGCTGCGCGAGCTCCAACTGCCTGCCGAGTGCCTGCCGTTGCGCGCGGTGGCAGGACTGCCGCGCACCAGCTCCGGCAAGGTCGACCTCGCCCGCCTGCGGGGGCTGGCCGATGCGCTCTGACGCTGAAGGCCCGGTCGTGGACACCGGCTCGGGCCGGGTACGCGGGATGCCGGTCGGCGGGGTGTCGGCGTTCCTCGGCGTACCGTACGCCGCAACCACCGGGGGCGCGGCGCGGTTCCGGCCGCCTCGCCCGCACCCGGGCTGGGCCGGGGTGCGGGAGGCGACCTCGTATGGCCCGGCCTGCCCGCAGCGGCCGCTGACCGAGGCGCTCGGCGCGCGCCCGGCCGTGGTCTCGCTGCTGCCGCTGTTCGGCATTCCCACCGAAGTGGCCGAGCAGGGCGAGGACTGCCTGGTGCTGAACATCTGGACGCCCAATGCCCGCCCATCGGCCGGTCGTCCGGTGCTGGTCTGGCTCCACGGCGGCACCGACTTCGGCGCGGGCGACTGGCCCCGGTTCGACGGCGCCGCCCTCGCCCGTGCAGGCGATCTCGTCGTGGTGACGGTCAACCACCGGCTCGGCATCCTCGGCCACCTGGACCTGTCCTGGACGGGTCTGCCCGAGTACGCCGCCTCCGGCCGGGCCGGGCTGCTCGACCTGCGGGCGGCGCTGAACTGGCTGCAGGACAACGTGGCAGCATTCGGCGGCGACCCGGCGAACCTGACCCTGGCCGGCGGTTCACGCGGCGCCTCACGGGTGGCAGCCCTGCTGTCCGACAGCGCACCCGAACCCCCGTTCCGACGGGCCATCCTGACCAGTCCACCACCGCCCCGCCCAGCCGCCACGCTGGCGCCGGAGGAAGCGGCCCGGAGCATCCTGCGCCTGCTCGACATCCCAACTGACCGGCCCGACCAGTTGGCCACCCGTCCGGTCGACCAACTCCTGAACGCGCAAGCCCGGTTACGTGCCGAGCACCGGTACGCATTCCAGCCCATGGTCGATGGCGGGCCGGTCGAAGAACGGTGCTATGCCGAGCTGGCCTCCGGCCTCGCCCCGCACGTCCCGATACTGATCGGCAGCACCCTGCACGAGACCACCCGCACCATCGACGACGACAACGCCTCCTGGGACGGCCTGAGCGACGCCGAACTCGCCCGCCGCTGCTCGCGGATCGCACGCCGCGACGTCACCGGACTGATCGCCGAGTACCGGCGCGAGCGCCCGCGCGACCCGGCGCGCAGGATCGCCGTCGCGGTCACCACCGACGCGCTGTACCGCTTCCCGGCCCTCGCCCTGGCCTCCGCCCGCAGCGCCACCGCGACCGCCTCGACCTACGCGTACGTCTTCGCGGGCGGGACCGGCAGCCACGGCGAGGACGTCCTGTTCTTCTTCGACAACCTGCGCCACGCCGCGCTGGTCTCCCGCAACCCGGCCAACGCCGCGCTGGCGCAGGCCGCGAGCGGGGCATGGATCACCTTCTGCCGCGACGGAAATCCCGACGTCCCCGGCGTCGGCCCCTGGCCCGCCTATAGCGAGGCCCGTCGGGACACCCTGCTGTTCGGCACCCCGACCCGCACGGTCGCCGACCCGTTCGCAGCCCGCCGCGCGGCCTGGGCGGCCGACCTCGGGCTCTTCGAGGCCCATCGCGCGTCTTCGTCCCCGTGATGCTTGCCGGATGCCTCCCACAGTCCCGGCTACACCGGTCACCCGGCGTAGCCGAAGAGTCGTGCTACCGCAAACGCTCCGGCGGGGCGAACTGCGACAGACGCAAACGTGGTGAGGGGAAGGCGGCACGTGGTTTGCGGAAAGGCGGTCCCTGCCAAGGAGCTCCTGCTCGGCTCCCGGTATGCGTCCCGGGCGACATCGACTCCGGGGAACAGAAATCTTCGATCGAGCGGAGAACCACGCGCAGGTCATCCCGCAGGGTAACGATCCTGCATGCGTGCCGCTGACCTGGGATTCACGGAACTCCGGTCAGAGCCCTGAATTTCCCCAGCCCGTGCTGAGGTATGGCCCGGAGTTGCTCGCCTTGATTCCTCAGGCGTGCTCGTGCTGATCTGCGGGTGGATGCCGAATGTGAGGGCTGGCCTGGTGGCCGAGTGGCTGGCTTGGTGCGACGGCCGGACGGGCGGTCCAGGTGAGCGGGGCTTGTCGCGCTGGCGGCAGCAGTGAGCGGACTCAGGGCTCGATGACGAGGCGTTCGATGAGGTCGTCGCGGAGTGTGAACTGGTAGCGCAGATCGATGGTGCCGCCGGGGAAGTTGCCTTCGAGGTGGTGGGTGGCGATGTAGTGGGTCGCGTCGGTCTGCTGGGCGTTCGTGAGGTGGATGGTGTAGGTGAATTCGGTGGCGGATCGGCCGAGCCACCCCTCGATCTCCTCGGTGCCCTGGTAGGTGTTGCCGTCGTCGATCACCGTGGCTTCGCCGGTGAACGCCGTGACCGCGGCGGCGGTGTCGTGGGCGCGGTGCGCTGTGAGGTAGCGGGTGATCACCTCGGGCAGGGTGTCCGGGGTGCTGGTTCGCGGCTGGCTGTCGTGCATGACGATCCTTGGGTGGTGGCGGGTTCAGACGGTGGGGGTGGTGCCGCCGTCGATGACGTGTTCGGCGCCGACGATGGCCGAGGCGCGGTCGGAGACGAGGAAGGCGACGAGCTCGGCGACCTCCTCGGGCCGGTTGGGACGGCCGAGCGGGATGCCGCCCAGGGAGTCCATGAGCCGGCCCAGCGCCGCTTCCTGGGTGATGCCCGCGTCGTGGGCGATCCGCGCGACGAGGTTGTCGGCGGCCGAGGTCTGGACGAAGCCGGGCGAGACGGTGTTGACGCGGACGCCGTGCGGGGCGACCTGGTTGGCCAGGCCCTT
>NZ_JBVHHY010000024.1:0-144607 GCF_055560835.1 Kitasatospora sp. NPDC023120
GGTTACATTCCGAACCCGGAAGCTAAGCCTCACAGCGCCGATGGTACTGCAGGGGGGACCCTGTGGGAGAGTAGGACGCCGCCGAACAATCATTCCAAAAAGCCCCCTCCCCATCCGGGAGGGGGCTTTTTGCGTTACCCTCTGCCAATGCAGAACCTGACCCTGACCTGGCAGTCCGCCGGGGGCGCCGCGGCCGGCCTCTTCGCGGGTGCGTATGTCGCGTCGAGGGTCCGGAAGCCGTCGCTGTCGAGGCTGTTGCGGGAGGCCGGCACGCTGCTGGCGCTGTTCGCGCTCTGGCAGCTGGTCGGGCACCTGTCGGTGATGAGCGCGGACCACGCGCTGGACCGGGCGAGCTGGATCCACCACACCGAGCAGGTGATCGGGCTGCCCGACGAGGCGGCCTGGCAGGCGGCGGTCACGCCGTACCCGGTGCTGGTGCGGCTGGCGAACTACTACTACGCGGCCATGCACTTCGCGGTGATGCTCGGCGTCCTGCTCTGGGTGTTCCTGCGCCACCGCGAGCGGTACGCCTGGGTGCGGAACACGGTGGTGATCACGACCGCGGTCTGTCTGCTGGTGCAGTTCATCCCGGTGGCGCCGCCGCGGATGCTGCCGGAGAGCGGCTTCGTCGACGTGGCCGCCGAGTACGGGCAGTCGGTGTACGGGGCCGCCGTGGGCGGGGTCGTGGTGGCCGACCAGCTGTCGGCGATGCCCTCGGTGCACGTCGCCTGGTGCGTGCTGGCCGCGGTCGCGGTGATCCGGGTGTCGCGCAGTTCGCTGCGGTGGGTCATGGTGCTGCACCCGGTGCTGACGATCGCGGTGGTCGTCGTGACGGCCAACCACTTCTGGGCGGACGGCATCGTCGCCGTCGTGATCCTCCTCTTCGCCTACGCCGTACTGGCGTTGGTGGCACGCCGACGGGGCCGGGCCTCCGCCGAGACGGAGACCCGACCCCGCCGCTCCGCCGAGGAGCGGCTCGAACAGGTCGGCTGAGCCGACAGGCCGGTCGAACCGTCAGCGGCTCACTTGACCGGCAGGGCGAGCTTGCCCCAGGCGCCGTTGCTCAGTGCGGAGGTGGCCCAGTACCAGGCGGCGAGCCCGGAGACGGCCGCGACCCAGCCGGCCAGCTTGGCCAGGCCGCCGTAGCCGCCGAAGGTGGCGATGGCGGACAGCAGCAGGGAGAGCGTCAGCAGGCCGTAGACGGCACGGCTGACCAGGCCCGCGCCCCAGCTCGCCGCGGTGAGGGAGAGTGCGAGCAGGGCCCACAGGAGCAGGAACAGGCCGGCGGCGTTCTTGCCCGCTCCGCCGGCCGCCGACCAGGTCGCCCAGAAGGCGCCGAGGCTGGTGAAGGCGGTTCCGGTGAAGCCCTCGCCGCCGCGGAGCTGCCAGAGGCCCGCGATGAAGAGGGTGACGCCGCCGAGCAGGTGGGCGAGACGGGCCGCGTCCCCGACGCCGGCGCCGTGCAGGATGCCGGTGGAGAGCAGACCGTAGGCGAGGAGTGTCAGGCCGAGGGCGAGGTACCCGAGGTTACCCGCGTCGGCTCCCGTGGAGCGGGCGTTCGTTGCCCCGGTAGCGTCGTTGCTCACCGGAGGCTCCTTTCACTTTGGGCGCGCGCAGGGCGCAGTGACTCTGTGGTGGGGTGTCGATGAGTGGATGCGCGCGACCGCGCCGAGGGCGCACGGCTGCGAGCGTGCGCGGGCTGCGGTCAGAAGTGATGGGTCAGAAGTGATGGGCCAGCGGAGAGCCGCTGGTCACGTCCCCGCCGGGGGATTCCCCGGTGAGATCGGTGTACCCCACCCAGGGCGCTTGTACCATTGTGAAGATAACAATTTGTGACTGCGTCAGCTGCGGAGCGTTCACCAACCGCGTCACAACGCTCAGGGCTGGCGCTGGTTGGGCACCCGCAGGGTCAGGATCGCCATGTCGTCGGACGGCGGCTCGGGGGCGAAGCGTTCGACCGCGCGCTGGACGCGGGACGAGACGGCGCCGGCGGTCAGGCCGGTGCAGCCGGTGAGTACCTCGGCGAGGCCGTCGTCGCCCAGCATCCGTCGGCCCTCCCGGCGTTCGGTGACGCCGTCGGTGACGCACAGCAGGACCTCGCCGGGGGAGAGCACCAGGTGCTCGGCGGTGAGGTCGAGGTCGTCCATGACGCCGAGCAGCGGCTGCGGGGTGGCGGCGCGGTCGACCCGGCCGTCGGTGCGCAGCCGCAGCGGCAGCGGGTGGCCGGCGCAGACCAGGGAGAGTTCGGTGCTGCCGTCCGGGAGGGGTGTCAGCTCGCCGTAGAGCAGGGTGAGGAAGCGGCTGCGCGAACCCTCGTCCAGGATGGCCGCGTTGAGGCGGCGGAGCACCTGCGGGGCGTCCAGGCCCTCGCGGGCGAGCAGCCGCAGTGAGTGCCGGGCGAGGCCGGTGACCGAGGCGGCCTCGGGGCCGGTGCCGCAGACGTCGCCGATGGCGAAGCCGTAGGTGCCCTCGCGGATGGTGAACAGGTCGTAGAAGTCCCCGCCGACCTCGTTGCCCTCGCCGGCGGCCTGGTAGTAGACGTCCACCTCGACGCCGGGGATCTCCGGCAGGTCCGGCGGGAGCAGGCTGCGCTGGAGGGCCTGGCTGGTGGCGGTGCGCTCGGAGTAGAGGCGGGAGTTGTCGAGGGCGAGGGCGGCGCGGCGGGAGAGGTCCTCGGCGAGTTCGAGGATCTCCTGGCGGAACCGGACGCCGGCCGGGACGCCGAGCGCCAGCAGGCCGATGACGCGGTTGCGGGCGGTCAGCGCGATGGCGACGGTCTCGCCGAGCAGGCCGGCGAGTTCGGGGCTGTCGGTGAGGCCGCCGGCCTCGGCGGTGTCGGCGGGCGCCGTCCAGAAGCGGACGCCGTGGGTGGGCCCGGCTTCGGGAACGGGGGTCTTGTCGAGCAGGTCGCGCAGCGGGTCGATGCGGTCCTCGTCCTCGTGCAGGACGAAGGCGAGCCGGGCCGGGGAGGTGTGGTCGCCGGTGGTGTAGACGGCACACCAGGAGGCGAGGGTGGGGACGGCCATCTGGGCCATCAGCGCGAGGGTCTGCTCGTGTTCGAGGGTGCCGGCGAGCAGGTCGGAGGCCTCGACCAGGAAGGAGAGCGAGCCGCGGCGCAGCCGTTCCAGCTCGGTCAGCCGGGTGCTCTCGACGGCGAGGGCGACCCGGTCGGCGGCGAACTGCAGGCGCAGCGCGTCCTCGTTGTCGTAGCGGCCGGGCGCGGTGGCGGCGATGCCGAGCGAGCCGATCAGGCGGCCCTCGACCTTGAGCGGGACGGTCAGCAGGGAGCGCATGCCGCTGTCGGTGAGCAGGGGCAGGCCGGTGGGGCGGGCGCTGAGGTCCTCGTGGACGGAGGGCAGCCGGGCGGAGTGGTAGCGGTTGCCGGTCTCGACCGGGAAGCGGGCGTGCCGGCGGTGTCCGGAGGTGAGGCCGGTGGCGGCGCGGACCTCGAACTCGGTCTCGTCGTCGGTGGTGAGCAGCAGGTACGCGGCGTCGCCGTCGAGCAGGTCGCGGGCGCGTTCGACGGTGCGCTGCAGCAAGGTGTCGAGGTCGTCGGTGGCGACCGGGCCCGCGAGCAGGTCGAGCCGGGGTCCGGCCGGGTCGGGGCGCTCGCCGGGCAGGGCGCGGGCGGGGGAGCGCAGTACGGCGCGGTCGGGTTCGAGGACGAGCAGGCAGAGCGTGGAGGGGACGCCCTCGGTGTCCCGTACGCGGACCTGGACGCCGTACACCTCGACCTCGCGGCCGTCCTGGCAGCGGATCCCGTAGCCGCCCTCCCAGCGGGCCAGCCGCAGGGTGTCGGTGAGGCCGGGGCCGCGGCCGGCGGACTGCGGCCAGACGGCGAGGTCGGCCCAGGGGCGGCCGAGGACGGCGGTGGCGGGGTACCGGAAGAGGGCCTCGGCGTCCGGGTTCCAGGCCAGGACGTGGCCGTCCTCGTCGAGTTGGACGACGGCGACGTGCACCGGCCCGGCGCTGCTCGGCAGGTCGCTGCCGGGGGTGGCGGGAACGGCGTAGCGGGTGCCGAGCACGTGTGCGGGCAGCTGGAGGCGGAACCAGACGGTCTTGCAGCCGGCCGCGTACTCGACGCCCCACCGCTCGGCGAGGGCGGAGCACATCAGCAGACCGCGGCCGCCCTCGCCGTCGGGGTCGGCGTAGCGGTCGGAGGAGGTGACGGGCCCGTCGCCGAGGGAGGGCAGGCCGCGTTCGGGGTGGTGGTCGGTGACCTCGATCCGGACGGTCTCCTCCTCGCGCAGGCAGCAGACCTCGGCGGCGGTGCCGGC
The DNA here is from genome assembly GCF_055560835.1 of Kitasatospora sp. NPDC023120. Classification (NCBI taxonomy): domain Bacteria; kingdom Bacillati; phylum Actinomycetota; class Actinomycetes; order Kitasatosporales; family Streptomycetaceae; genus Kitasatospora; species Kitasatospora sp. NPDC023120. The sequence continues at coordinate 4,278 of NZ_JBVHHY010000024.1, forward strand.
GTGCACGACGGCGTTGGTGACCAGTTCGCTGACCAGTACGACCGCGTCGTCGACGACCTCCGGCAGGCCCCAGCCGAGCAGCGCGTCCCGGACGAAGCCCCGGGCGGCGGCCGCGGACCGGCCGTCGGGGTCGAAGGTGGCGGCTGCGCGCGCGGTGACCACGTTGCCACTTCTCCTCTGCTGCTCTTGCCCTGGCTGTCCGGGGTGCGGCGCCGACCTCCCCGTGCGCGCCGTCGGGGTGAGCGGCGGCGCTGGGTCGGGTCGTGGCCCGGTGCAGCGCTCCACCCTACTTTCCGCTTGGTTCCCCGTGGGGGCGGGGCGTCGAAACAGGCACCTGAGGGTGATTCTGCCCACCTGTTTCGGACGGTGCGGTACCAACCGTGCGCAACCGGCCGTACACCGGGCGCGAGTGCTGCCAGACTGGGGGGTCCGCGATGACCGGTTCGGGCAGTACGGTCGTGTGGGTGCCGGTGCGCCGTAGGCCGCCGGTACGCAGCCCAGCCGGGCCGGTGCCCGGGCGCGTGCCGGGCCCGGCACGGGCGGTCACCGGACAGTTCACTATGTGGGAGGGGCCCGTTGAGTTCGGCCACCAAGGACGCAACCGGTACGACGCCGCCCGCCCAGCGCGGTGGCCGCTCCGGGACCGCGCCGCGGAACGCGGCCGGCCGGCGAGTGAGCCACAACCGCGGCGCGGAGCCCGCCGAGCTGCGCAAGCTGCTGTCCGCGCTGACCGCGATGCGGGACGGCAACTTCCGCCGCCGGCTGACGGTTCCGGGCGACGGGCCGCTGGCGGAGATCGCCGCGGTGTTCAACGAGGTCGCCGAGCGCAACCAGCACCTGACCGGTGAACTGGCCCGGGTCCGGCGGGCGGTGGGCCGCGAGGGGCGGCTGAACGAGCGGCTGGAGACCGGCGCGGGCGAGGGCGCCTGGATGGCGGCGGTCGACAACTGCAACGCGCTGATCGACGACCTGGCCCGCCCGATGGCCGAGGTGGGCCGGGTGCTGACCTCGATCGCCGAGGGCGACCTGGACCAGAAGATGGAGCTGCGCTCGCTGCACAGCAACGGGGTGAGCCATCCGCTGCGCGGCGAGTACCTGAGGATCGGGCGGACCGTCAACGGACTGGTCGACCAGCTCTCGGAGTTCACCGACGAGGTGACCCGGGTGGCCCGCGAGGTCGGCACCGAGGGCAAGCTCGGCGGGCAGGCCAAGGTCCGTAGCGTGTCGGGCAGTTGGAAGGACCTGGCGGACTCGGTCAACACCATGGCCGGGCGGCTGACCGCGCAGGTGCGCAACATCGCCCAGGTGACCACGGCGGTGGCCAAGGGCGACCTGTCCCGCAAGGTCACCGTCGAGGTGGCCGGCGAGATGCTGGAGCTGAAGAACACCGTCAACACGATGGTGGACCAGCTGAACGGCTTCGCCGCCCAGGTCACCACGGTGGCCCGGGACGTGGGGACGGAGGGGCGCCTGGGCGGTCAGGCGCAGGTGCCGGGCGTGGCCGGGGTCTGGCGGGACCTCACCGACTCGGTGAACTTCATGGCCGACAACCTGACCGGCCAGGTGCGCAACATCGCCCAGGTGACGACCGCGGTGGCGCGCGGGGACCTCTCGCAGAAGATCGAGGTGGACGCGCGCGGCGAGATGCTGGAGCTGAAGAACACCATCAACACGATGGTCGACCAGCTCTCCGGCTTCGCCGAGCAGGTGACCCGGGTGGCCCGCCAGGTGGGCACCGAGGGGCGGTTGGGCGGTCAGGCGCAGGTGCCCTGGGCGGCCGGGGTGTGGCGGGACCTCACCGACAACGTCAACTTCATGGCGAACAACCTCACCGACCAGGTGCGCAACATCGCCCAGGTGACCACCGCGGTCGCCAAGGGCGACCTGTCGCAGAAGATCCAGGTGGACGCGCGTGGGGAGATCCTGGAGCTGAAGAACACCATCAACACGATGGTGGACCAGCTGGGCGCCTTCGCGGACGAGGTCACCAGGGTCGCCCGGGACGTCGGCACCGAGGGCATCCTCGGCGGCCAGGCCAGCGTTCCGGGTGTGGCCGGCATCTGGAAGGACCTGACCAACTCCGTCAACCTGATGGCCAACAACCTGACCAGCCAGGTCCGCAACATCGCCGAGGTGACCACGGCGGTGGCGCGCGGGGACGTGTCGAAGAAGATCACCGTCGATGCCCGGGGCGAGATCCTGGAGCTGGTGACGACCGTCAACACCATGGTCGACCAGCTGTCGGCGTTCGCCGACGAGGTGACCCGGGTGGCCCGTGAGGTGGGCACCGAGGGGATCCTGGGCGGCCAGGCGCGGGTGCGCGGGGTGTCGGGCATCTGGAAGGACCTGACCGACAACGTCAACTTCATGGCGTCCAACCTGACCGGTCAGGTGCGCAACATCGCCGAGGTCGCCGGTGCGGTGGCCCGCGGCGACCTCTCCAAGAAGATCTCCATCGACGCCCAGGGCGAGGTGGCGGCGCTCGCCGCGACCCTCAACACCATGGTCGACCAGCTCTCCTCCTTCGCGGTGGAGGTCACCAGGGTGGCCCGCGAGGTGGGCACCGACGGCACCCTGGGCGGTCAGGCGAGCGTGCCGGGCGTGGCCGGCATCTGGAAGGACCTGACCGACAACGTCAACCTGATGGCGAACAACCTCACCGGCCAGGTGCGGAACATCGCGCTGGTGATCACCGCGGTCGCCCGCGGCGACCTCTCGCAGAAGATCGACGTCGACGCGCGCGGCGAGATCCTCCAGCTCAAGACCAGCATCAACACCATGGTCGACCAGCTCTCCGCCTTCGCCGACGAGGTCACCCGGGTCGCCCGCGAGGTGGGCACCGACGGACGGCTCGGCGGCCAGGCCCGGGTGCCCGGGGTGGACGGCACCTGGCAGGACCTGACCGAGTCGGTGAACGAACTCGCCAATAACTTGACCCGGCAGGTGCGCGCGATCGCCCAGGTCGCCACCGCGGTGACCAGGGGCGACCTGAGCCTGCGGATCGACGTGGACGCCGCGGGAGAGCTCGACGAGCTCAAGGACAACATCAACCAGATGATCGCCAACCTGCGCGAGACCACCCGCACCAACCAGGAGCAGGACTGGCTCAAGACCAACCTGGCCCGGATCTCCGGCCTGCTCCAGGGCCGCCGGGACCTGGAGGCGGTCGCCTCGCTGATCATGACCGAGCTGACCCCGGTGGTCTCCGCCCAGCACGGCGCCTTCTTCCTCGCCCAGCCGGCCGGGCGCACCGCCGAGCTGATCACCGAGGACGACGACGAGAACGACACCGTGCTGCGCCTGATCGGCAGCTACGGCTACCAGCGGCGGGCGATGCCGACCACCTTCCGCCCCGGCGAGTCGTTGATCGGCCAGGCCGCCGTGGAGAAGCGCGCGATCATCCTCAAGGAGGCGCCGCCCGGGTACCTCAAGATCGCCTCCGGCCTCGGCGAGGCCTCCCCGGCCCACATCGTGGTGCTGCCGGTGCTGTTCGAGGGCCGGCTGCTGGGCGTGATCGAGCTCGCCACCTTCAGCTCCTTCACTACCGTCGCACTGGACTTCCTGAACCAGATCGCCGACCTGATCGGCGTCACCGTCAACACCATCAGCGTCAACACCAAGACCGAGGGACTGCTGCTGGAGTCCCAGCGCCTCACCGCCGAACTCTCCATGCGGTCCGCCGAGTTGGAGGCGCGCCAGGAGGAACTGGAGCGCACCAACGAGGAGTTGCAGGAGAAGGCCGAGCAACTCGCCCAGCAGAACCGTGACATCGAGATCAAGAACAGCGAGATCGAGGAGGCCCGGCAGGTCCTGGAGGAGCGCGCCGAACAGCTCGCCCTGGCCTCCCGCTACAAGAGCGAGTTCCTCGCCAACATGTCGCACGAGCTGCGCACCCCGCTCAACTCGCTGCTGATCCTGGCCAAGCTGCTCTCCGACAACAACGAGGGCAACCTGTCGCCCAAGCAGGTCGAGTTCGCCGACACCATCCACGGCGCCGGCTCCGACCTGCTCCAGCTGATCAACGACATCCTCGACCTGTCCAAGGTCGAGGCCGGGAAGATGGACGTCCGCCCGGCCCGGATCGCCCTGGTCCAGCTGGTCGACTACGTGGAGGCCACCTTCCAGCCGGTCGCGCTGGACAAGAACCTGGACTTCGCCGTCCGGGTCTCGCCGACCCTGCCGGTCACCCTGCACACCGACGAGCAGCGGCTCCAGCAGGTGCTGCGCAACCTGATCTCCAACGCGGTGAAGTTCACCGACGCCGGGGCGGTGGACTTCTCGATCCGCCCGGCCGGCCGGGAGGTCCCGCAGCACGTGCGCGAGCGGCTGCTGGAGTCCGGCTCGATCCAGGGCCCGGACGACGAGCTGATCGCCTTCTCGGTCTCCGACACCGGCATCGGCATCCCCGACAACAAGCTTCGGGAGATCTTCGAGGCGTTCAAGCAGGCCGACGGCACCACCAGCCGCAAGTACGGCGGCACCGGCCTCGGACTGTCGATCAGTCGCGAGATCGCCCGGCTGCTCGGCGGCGAGATCCACGCCGAGAGCGAGCTGGGCAAGGGATCCACGTTCACGCTCTACCTGCCGCTGCGCACCGAGGCCCCGGACGCTGGAGAGCCGCGCCCGGGCGAGCGCCACCCGGTGTCGAACTCCCAGCCGCCGCGCGCCTCGGTCGGCGTGACCCCGGTGGGCCTGCCGGTGCCAGTCGGCGAGAACCCGGCCGACCACTGGGCGCAGGAGGTCCGCGAGCTGGCCGAGGAGCGCCGCCGCGGTGCCGTGGAGCGCCGGCGCAACGCCGCCCTGGAGAGCGCCGCCGGGCCCCGCCCGGTGGAGCCGGTGCCGCCCCGGCCGGTCAACGGCGGCCGGCGCTTCGACGGCCAGCAGGTGCTGATCGTGGACGACGACGTCCGCAACGTGTTCGCCCTCACCAGCGTGCTGGAGCAGCACGGCCTGACCGTCCTGTACGCCGAGAACGGCCGCGAGGGCATCGAGATGCTGGAGCAGCACGAGAACGTGGCGCTGGTCCTGATGGACATCATGATGCCGGAGATGGACGGCTACGCGACCACCGAGGCGATCCGCCGGATGCCCCAGTTCGCGGGCCTGCCGATCATCGCGCTGACCGCCAAGGCGATGAAGGGCGACCGGGAGAAGTCGCTGGAGGCCGGTGCCACGGACCACATCACCAAGCCGGTGGAGACCGACCACCTGCTGTCGGTGATGCGCGAGTGGCTGAGCGGGGACCGCGCGTGACGAGAGGGCGAGGCGTGAATCCCGGGACGGACCCCGGGGTTCGCGCCTGCCGGTCGGTCGGTTTGCTGGCGGTCGGGCCCGGGAACCCGGTAGGGTCACCGATCGTTGCGAACAGTGACCGGATGGCAACGCCCTGCTGAGCGTGCGCCGGAGCACTGGCTGCGCGCCGCTCCGGATCGGGTCACAACGGAGCGATGTGCCGGGCGAGGGGGTGCGGCTAGCATGACCGGGGTAGCTGTGGGCGGTACGCGGGTGCCGGCACCGGGCGGCAGGCAGGCGACAGGAGGGCGGGCCCTGATGCAGAAGGCGAAGATCCTCCTGGTCGACGACCGACCGGAGAACCTGCTGGCGTTGGAGGCGATCCTCTCCGCCCTGGACCAGACGCTGGTGCGGGCCGCCTCCGGCGAGGAGGCGCTCAAGGCGCTGCTCACCGACGACTTCGCGGTGATCCTGCTGGACGTCCAGATGCCCGGGATGGACGGCTTCGAGACCGCCGCCCACATCAAGCGCCGCGAGCGCACCCGGGACATCCCGATCATCTTCCTGACCGCGCTCAACCACGGTCCGCACCACACCTTCCGCGGCTACGCGGCCGGGGCGGTGGACTACATCTCCAAGCCCTTCGACCCGTGGGTGCTGCGCGCCAAGGTCTCCGTCTTCGTCGACCTGTACGTGAAGAACTGCCAGCTGAAGGAGCAGGCCGCGCTGCTGCGGCTGCAGCTGGAGGCGGGCGGCGGCGAGCCGGCCCTCGGCGGGGTGCTGCTGGGCGAGCTGTCCGCGCGGCTGGCGGCGGTCGAGGAGCAGGCGGAGTCGCTCGGCAAGCAGCTGGACGGGGTCGAGGACGCCGGAGTGGCGGCGACCGCGGCGCACCTGGAGCGCAAGCTCGCGGGGCTGCGCCGGGCGCTGGACGCGATGCGCCCCGGAAGCTCCTGATCCACTGCCCCACGTTCACCCGTCCGGGTGGTTCCGTGTGGCGTCCGGGTGAATCCCGGTCAGGGTGATGGTGTGTCTGCGACACGTCGGGGCGGCCCGGCTCGGGCGCATGTGCACCCGTGGTCCACACCGGTAGGCTGCTGACCCATGGCCACTCGCACGCCCGGGAACGCAGCACGTAAGACGAGTCCGGGACCGTCCAAGAAGGCCGCGGCGAAAGCCCCGGGCAAGCCGCCCGCGAAGAAGGCGGCGGCGAAGAAGGCGGCTCCCGCGAAGAAGGCGGCGGCCAAGTCGGCCGCACCGCCCGCGAAGCCGTCCCGGTCGGTGCTGATGGCCGCGCTCAACGCCCTGGGGAGCCCGATCGCCGCGGTCTTCCGGGGCTTCGGCGACGGTGCCAAGAACCTCGACCCCGCCCACCGCAAGGACGGGGTGGGCCTGCTGGTGTTCGCGCTCGCGCTGGTGACCGCCGCCGGCACCTGGTTCAGCCCGCAGGGCTGGCTGGGCACGGCCGCCACCGCGGTGGTGTCCGGGCTGTTCGGCCGGCTCGACGCACTGGTGCCCTTCCTGCTGGCCGGGATCGCGATCCGGCTCTGGCGCCACCCGGAGCTGCCGGAGGCCAACGGCCGGATCATGATCGGACTGAGCGCGCTGCTGGTCGGCGTCCTCGGCCTGGTCCACATCGGCTGCGGCGCGCCCACGATGGGCAGCGGCGCCTCCCGGATAAGGACGGCCGGCGGCATCATCGGCTGGGCCGCGTCCACCCCGATGATGGCCGCGGCGGGGGCGGCGCTCGCCGTGCCGCTGCTCCTGCTGCTGGCCTTCTTCGGGCTGCTGGTGGTCACCGCCACGCCCGTCAACCGCATCGGCGAGCGGGTCCGGGGCGTCGGCATACGGCTCGGTGTGGTCGAGCCCGGGCCGGAGGACGAGCTGCGCGGCGGGCGTACGCCGGAGCGCGAGCTGTCCAGCGAGCCGCCGGAGGACGCCGACTACGACGCGCTGCCGTTCACCGTGGACACCGGTGGTGACGACCCGACGGACGAGGTGGCCGCCCGCCGGCGCCGCCGCCGGCGCAGGCAGAGCGACGCGGACGACCAGCCCGACGCCCTTCGGGTCTCCCTGGACAAGGAGCCGCTGGACCCGTACACCACCCGCAACCTCGCCGCCGGCGCGGCCGCCGACCTGGACGGCGCGCTGGTCTACGGCGTGCCCGCCTCCTCCGCGGTGGCGGACATGATGCACCAGGTGCAGGACCACACCGCCCCGCCGGAGGAGCCCGCCGTCCCGGCCGCCCGCAGCGGCGGCCCGGGCGCGCCCGAGGAGCACGGCCCGGCGCCGGTGCGGATGGAGCAGCTCCAGCTCGGCGAGGGCGTCACCTACGCGCTGCCCTCGCTCGACCTGCTGGAGCGCGGCGGCCCGGCCAAGGCCCGCAGCGCCCTCAACGACGACGTGGTCGCCCAGCTCACCGGCACCTTCTCCGAGTTCAAGGTGGACGCCAGGGTCACCGGCTTCACCCGCGGCCCGACGGTCACCCGCTACGAGGTCGAGCTCGGCCCGGCCGTCAAGGTGGAGCGGATCACCGCGCTCGCCAAGAACATCGCGTACGCGGTGGCCAGCCCGGACGTGCGGATCATCAGCCCGATCCCGGGCAAGTCCGCGGTCGGCATCGAGATCCCCAACCGGGACCGCGAGATGGTCAACCTCGGCGACCTGCTGCGCTCGCGCACGGCCGCCGAGGACCCGCACCCGATGGTCGTCGGCATGGGCAAGGACGTCGAGGGCCACACCGTGATGGCCAACCTCGCCAAGATGCCGCACATCCTGGTGGCCGGCGCGACCGGTGCGGGCAAGTCGTCCTGCATCAACTGCCTGATCACCTCGATCCTCGCCCGGGCCACCCCGGACGAGGTGCGGATGGTGCTGGTCGACCCCAAGCGGGTCGAGCTGACCGCGTACGAGGGCATCCCGCACCTGATCACGCCGATCATCACCAACCCCAAGAAGGCCGCCGAGGCCCTCCAGTGGGTGGTGCGCGAGATGGACATGCGCTACGACGACCTCGCGGCGTTCGGCTTCCGGCACGTGGACGACTTCAACGCGGCGGTGCGGGCCGGCAAGGTCACCCCGCCGCTGGGCAGCGAGCGGGAGCTGCGTCCGTACCCGTACCTGCTGGTGATCGTCGACGAGCTGGCGGACCTGATGATGGTCGCGCCGCGCGACGTCGAGGACTCGGTGGTCCGGATCACCCAGCTGGCCCGCGCGGCCGGCATCCACCTGGTGCTCGCCACCCAGCGGCCCTCGGTGGACGTGGTCACCGGTCTGATCAAGGCCAACGTGCCGTCCCGGCTGGCCTTCGCGACCTCCGCGATGGCCGACTCCCGGGTCATCCTGGACCAGCCCGGCGCGGAGAAGCTGATCGGCAAGGGCGACGCGCTCTTCCTGCCGATGGGCGCCAGCAAGCCGATCCGCATGCAGGGCGCGTTCGTCACCGAGGCGGAGATCGCCAAGGTGGTGCAGCACTGCAAGGACCAGCTGACCGCCGTCTACCGGGACGACGTGATGGTCGGCGGCGGGCCGAAGAAGGAGATCGACGAGGAGATCGGCGACGACCTGGACCTGCTGATCCAGGCGGCCGAGCTGGTGGTCTCCACCCAGTTCGGCTCGACCTCGATGCTCCAGCGCAAGCTCCGGGTCGGCTTCGCCAAGGCGGGCCGGCTGATGGACCTGATGGAGTCGCGCGGGATCGTCGGTCCCAGCGAGGGCTCCAAGGCCCGCGACGTCCTGGTGAAGCCGGACGAGTTGGACGGGGTGCTGATCACCCTGCGGGGCTGACCTCGGCCGGCCGCGCCGACGCCGGCCCCCGCAGGGGCTGACGCCGGCCCCGCGGGGCTCGGGCGGGCCCTCTGCGGGGCCGACGAGCCCGTGTCCCGGACGAGGTGTCACTCGTTCGGAGGAGGGTAGGCGCCGTTCGTGGAACCCTGGGGAACCGAAGGTCCGTACGCCGCGTCACAGGCCGGAAAGCGAACCCCGGGTTCCTCCGCGCGGCTCCGCTGACGTCCGGTCAGCGGGGTGTCGGACCCCGGTCGGAGCGGGTGCACGCATTCGGTCCCGTTCCGCTTGAGAAACGATCCGCCCACACCCCTAGACTGTTCCCCAGCAGGTGGCCATCCGCTCGAAAGGCGTGCCCCGTGACCATCGGCAAGTCCACCGACCGCGAGAACGCCCCGTCGTCCGTCGAGCCGACCGACGACGCGGTGCAGGCGGCCGATGCCCCGAGCATCGGCCGGGTGCTGTCCGCCGCCCGGATCGACGCGGGACTCACGGTGGACCAGGTGAGTACCGCCACCCGCGTCCGGGTGCCGATCGTCCATGCCATCGAGGAGGACGACTTCGGCCGCTGCGGAGGCGACTTCTACGCCCGCGGGCACATCCGGCTGATCGCCCGCGCCGTCGGCGTGGACGGCGAGGAGCTGGTCGCCCGCTACGACGCCGCGCACGGCGGCCCGCCGGCCGCCAAGCGGTCGGCGAGCCAGCTGATCGACAGCGGCCCGATCAAGGTGCCCACCCACGGCCGGCCGAACTGGGCGGCCGCGATGGTCGCCGCGATCGTCGCGGTGGTCGCCCTGATCGGGTTCAACCTGGTCAGCGGCAAGGGCGGGCACGGCACCACCGGCTCCGCCAGCGCGCCGCTGCCCAGCGGTTCCGGCACCGGCTCGGTCGCGCCCGCCGCGTCGCCCGCCGTCCAGCCGCCGGCGCCCGCGCCGAGCGCCGCCGCGATCGCCGCCGTCCCGGCCGACAAGGTCACCGTGAAGCTGGTCGCCGAGGGCACCAGCTGGGTCTCGGCGAGCAACAGCAGCGGCAAGTCGCTGTTCCAGAACAACATCAGCGACGGCCAGGACCAGACCTTCACCGACCCCAAGCAGATCAAGCTGGTGCTGGGCAACGGCGGGGCCGTGCACGCGTACGTCAACGGCAAGGACCTCGGCCTCCTCGGCAAGGACGGGCAGGTGGTGCACGTCACGTACACCCCCGGAGACCCGCAGGCGGGCTGACCACAGGGGCCGGCCGGGTCCGGTGATGATCAGCTGATTCGGGGCGCGCGGCCTCCGGGGCGAACGGCACCGGAGGCCGCGCGTTAATCTTGGGCCTATGCCTGAACGCCGTACTGTCGCCCTTGTCACGCTCGGATGCGCCCGCAACGAGGTGGACTCCGAGGAACTCGCCGGGCGACTGGAAGCCGACGGCTGGTTGCTCGTCGACGACGCCGCCGAGGCGGACGTCGCAGTCGTCAACACCTGCGGCTTCGTCGAGGCCGCCAAGAAGGACTCCGTGGACGCCCTGCTGGAGGCCAACGACCTCAAGGGGCACGGCCGCACCCAGGCCGTCGTCGCGGTCGGCTGCATGGCCGAGCGGTACGGCAAGGAGCTCGCCGACGCGCTGCCCGAGGCGGACGGCGTGCTCGGCTTCGACGACTACTCCGACATCTCCGACCGCCTGCAGACCATCCTCTCCGGCGGCCACCACGCCCCGCACATCCCGCGCGACCGCCGCAAGCTGCTGCCGATCAGCCCCGCCGAGCGGCAGTCCGCCGCCGAGGCCGTCGCCCTGCCCGGCCACGGCGCCGAGGCCGCCGCCGAGCCGATCGCCGACCTGCCCGAGGGCCTCGCCCCGGCCTCCGGCCCGCGCACCCTGCGCAAGCGGCTGGACGACAACCCGGTCGCCTCGGTCAAGCTCGCCTCCGGCTGCGACCGGCGCTGCTCCTTCTGCGCCATCCCGGCCTTCCGCGGCTCGTTCATCTCCCGCCGCCCCTCCGACGTGCTGAGCGAGGCCCAATGGCTGGCCGGGCAGGGCGTCCGCGAGATCGTCCTGGTCAGCGAGAACAACACCTCGTACGGCAAGGACCTCGGCGACATCCGGCTGCTGGAGACGCTGCTCGGCGAGATCTCCGCGATCGAGGGCGTCGAGCGGGTGCGGGTCTCCTACCTGCAGCCGGCCGAGATGCGCCCGGGCCTGATCGACGCGATGACCGGCACCGCCGACGTGGTGCCCTACTTCGACCTGTCCTTCCAGCACTCGGCGCCCGCCGTGCTGCGCCGGATGCGCCGCTTCGGCTCCACCGACCAGTTCCTGGAGCTGCTGGGGACCATCCGCGGCAAGGCCCCGCAGGCCGGCGCCCGGTCCAACTTCATCGTCGGCTTCCCCGGCGAGACCGAGGAGGACTTCGCCGAGCTGGAGCGCTTCGTCACGCACGCCGGCCTGGACGCGATCGGCGTCTTCGGCTACTCGGACGAGGACGGCACCGAGGCCGCGACCTACGACGGCAAGCTCCCCGAGGACGTGATCGCCGAGCGGGTGGACCGGCTCAGCCGGCTGGCCGAGGAGATGACCGCCCAGCGGGCCGAGCAGCGGATCGGCACCGAGGTCGAGGTGCTGATCGAGTCGATCGAGGACGGCGTGGTCGAGGGCCGGGCCGGCCACCAGGCCCCCGAGACCGACGGCCTGACCACCCTCGAGGGCGTCGAGGCCCCCGAGGTCGGACAGTTCTGGCGGGCCAAGGTGGTCGCCAGCGAGGGCGTCGACCTGGTCGCCGAGGCGCTGGAGCAGGTGCGACTGCCCGCGACCGCGGGGGCCGAGGCGCCGGGAGCCGGGGAATGACCAAGGGGCCAGGCGCCCCGGCAGCGGCCTACCCGGGCAGGCCGGCGGCCGCGGTGCCGTCGACCCCGGGGGTCTGGAACATCGCCAACGTGCTCACGATGGTCCGGGTGCTGCTGGTGCCGGTCTTCGTGCTGCTGCTGTTCGCCGACGGCGGGCACGACCCCAAGTGGCGCTCGGTCGCCTGGGCCTCGTTCGCGATCGCGATGATCACCGACCTGTTCGACGGTGAACTGGCCCGCCGCAAGGGTCTGGTCACCGACTTCGGGAAGATCGCCGACCCGATCGCGGACAAGGCGATCATGGGCTCGGCGCTGATCGGCCTCTCGCTGCTCGGGGACCTGCCCTGGTGGGTCACCGTGGTGATCCTGGCCCGCGAGCTGGGCATCACGCTGATGCGGTTCTGGGTGATCCGCTACGGGGTCATCCCGGCCAGCCGCGGCGGCAAGCTCAAGACGCTGACCCAGGGCACCGCGGTCGGCATGTACGTCCTGGCCCTGACCGGCTGGCTGGCCACCGGGCGGGCCGTGCTGATGGGGCTGGCGGTGCTGCTGACCGTCGGCACCGCGCTGGACTACATCGGACAGGCGCTGCGACTGCGCCGCGAGGGACGGGCCGCGGAGCGCGCGGGGCGTTGAACGACGACGGGGGAGAGCGGATGGCGGAGCACGACTACCGGCTGGCCGAGCGGGCGCACGCCGCGCTGCGGGCCGAGGGCGGCACGCTGGCGGTCGCCGAGTCGCTGACCGGCGGGCTGCTGGCCGCCGCGCTGGTGGACGTCCCCGGGGCGTCCGCGACCTTCCGGGGCTCGGTCACCGCGTACGCGACCGAGCTGAAGGCCTCCGTGCTCGGGGTGGACGAGGGCCTGCTGGACGTCCACGGGCCGGTCCACCCGGTGGTGGCCCGGCAGATGGCCGAGGGCGTGCGCGGGCTGCTGGGGGCGACGTACGGGCTCGCGACGACCGGGGTGGCCGGTCCGGATCCGCAGGACGGGCAGCCGGTGGGCACCGTACACCTGGCGGTCGCCGGTCCGGGGGGAACTCTGGTCAGTTCGCCCCTGCTGTCGGGCGGGCGTGCCACAATCCGTCACGGGGCGGTGACCGCCGCGCTGGAGCTGCTGGTCGGCCGGCTCGCACGATGACGGGCCCGCTCCGGCGGATCTCCACCGGAGGATCTCCACCGAACCGAGATCTGCCGATCTGGCGCTCGGGCATGACACAGCTGGAGGATCGTGTTACATCCAACAGCCTGGTTGGGCAGAAACCAGGTGGCGAACGAGTTGCGTGACGGTGGCCGGGTGGCCCGCGTCGGGTACCACGAGGGGCCCGCAAACCCGGGTACGACACCGGAACGAGGAGGGGGACAGCCTTGCAGCCCAGAGTGAACACGACCAGGGTCCCCGCACGCGAAGCGGGCAAGGCGGTACGGTGGGGGCGTGACATCTCGATCCGCAGTCCGAGGAGGGAGGCACCGATGATCCTGCTCCGTCGCCTACTGGGCGATGTACTGCGTCGGCAGCGCCAGCGCCAGGGCCGCACACTCCGCGAGGTGTCGGCGGCCGCCAGGGTTTCGCTCGGGTACCTCTCCGAGGTCGAGCGGGGACAGAAGGAGGCCTCCTCGGAGCTGCTCTCCGCCATCTGCGACGCACTCGACGTCCGGATGTCCGAGGTCATGCGCGAGGTCAGCGACGAGCTGTCGCTCGCCGAACTTGCGGCGATGGCCACCCTCTCCGAAGGTGATCTGCTGAGGCCGGTACTCGAACCGGTTCCGCTGCCCGCCCCTGGCACCGACCGGGCGAACATGTCGCCCAAGGCCGCTGCGATGGACGTGGTCGCCGCCTGATCCCGGCCTCGACTCCCGGGCGTCCGTGCCCGGGGCGAGCGAAGGGAGGACGGTCGTGCGGAAAGACGCGATGGTGCGCCCGGTGGCCCGAATACGGGCCGGGGCGCGGAGGTTGCTCCCGGTGCCGCGCCCGCTGTGGTGGCTCCCGGCAGCCGTGACGGCCGGGCTCGCCTGGTGGCTCCTGGTCGTCCGGGGGCAGGCGGCCGACGGTGCGGCGCTCGGACTGCTCGCGGCCGGAGGCTGGGGGCTCGGTCTCATCCCGGTCCATGCCGACCGGAACGCGACCGGACCGGCCCCGCGCCGGCGCGCGGAGGCGGGTCGGCAGGTGGAGGCGCCACCGCCGCTGATCGGGTGATTCGACGTGGCCGGAGGCCGCGGGGTCCTGGACCCCGCGGCCTCCGGTGCGTCCGGGGGCGGTTCGCGTCGCCGGTTCAGGGGCGCAGCCGCAGGCCGCGCGGGGTGGCGTGGAAGCCGGCCTCCTCCAGGGCCCGGCCGAGGTCCGAGCCGAGGGCGGGCTCGCCGTTGGCCCGCTCCACCGTGACGCTGCCGAGCGCGCCCGCGCGGGCGGCTTCGGCCAGCGCCCCGGCGGCGAGCGCCCGGGTGGCTCCGTCCTCGGGCCAGGCCAGCAGGGACTTGCCGCCGCGCTCGACGTACAGTGCCAGCTCGCCGTCCACCAGGACCACCAGTGCGCCCGCCTTGCGGCCCGGGCGGTGCGCCGTGGACTCCTTGCCGCCCGGGGCGGTGGGCGGCTCGGGCCAGGGCAGGGCGGCGCCGTAGGCGTTCGCCGGGTCGGCGGCGGCCAGCACCAGCGTCTGTGGCGGCTCGGTGGTCGGGGCGGCCGGCCACTCGGTGGCCCGGGCGCGCTCCAGCTTGCCGTTGACCGAGCGCAGCCGGTCGGCCGCGCCCTCCATGGCGAACTGGGCGCCGCCGAGGCCCTCGACGAAGTAGCCCCGGCGGGCCCGGCCGCGCTCCTCCATCGCGGCCAGCACCCGGTAGACCCCGGCGAAGCCGCCGGGCACCCGCTCGGCCGCCACCGCGCCCCGGGTGAGCAGGCCGTGCCGGTCGAGCAGGCTCTGCACCTGGGCGGTGGCCCGGACCGTCGGGTCGGCGGCGAAGGCGGGCAGCAGCGACCAGCGCCCGGCCACCGTCGGCGGGCCGCTGCGCAGGGCGCCGCCAGCCCGGCCGAAGGCACGGCCGGCGCCGCCGTAGCGGCCGCGCGGGGTGGACCGGGGTGCGCGGTGCGCGGTGGCGCCCGCCGTCCGGCCGGAGCCCAGCAGGGCGCGCAGCGGGGCGAGGGTGTCGTTGGTGACGTAGCCGGCCCAGACGAGGTCCCAGAGGGCCGAGACGACCTCGGGCTCCGGGGTCTCCTCCGGGAGCTGCTGGACGAGTTGGCGGAAGAACAGGCCGTAGCCGCCGGCCAGCGCGGACATCAGGGCGCTGTGCAGCGGGGTGAGTGCGGGCGGGACGGGCTCGGGGCGCAGCAGGTGGGCGTTCTCGGCGAGGTGGAGGCTGAGCCAGCCGTCCTTGCCGGGCAGTGCGCCGGCCCCGCACCAGCCGATCTCGCCGGCCGCCGTCAACTCGTCCAGCAGGCCGGGGGAGTAGTCGGCGAGCCGGGCCGGGAGGATCAGCTTCTCCAGGGCGGAGGCGGGCAGTGCGGTGCCCTGGAGCTGCTCGACCACCCGGAGCAGGCCGTCCGGGCCGCGCAGCCGGTGGCCGGCCAGGTGCTGCCACTGCGGGAGGAAGGCGGCCAGGGCGCGCGGCGGGACGGGCTCGACCTCCTGGCGCAGCGCGGCCAGCGAGCGGCGGCGCAGTCGGCGCAGCACCTCGGCGTCGCACCACTCGAGGGCGGTGTGCCACTCGGGATCGGTGAGGCTTCCGGCGGGCCTGAAGTGGCCCTGGACCAGGCGGCCCGCGGCGGTGAGGCGGTGCAGGGTGCCGGTGACGACGGCGGTGCCGAGGCCGTAGCGGGCGGCGGCCTCGGCGGCGGTGAACGGGCCGTGGGTGCGGGCGTGGCGGGCGACCAGATCGCCCAGCGGGTCCTTGACCGGTTCGGTGAAGGCCTCGGGCACGCCGACCGGCAGCGGGGTGCCGAGCGCGTCGCGCAGCCGTCCGGCGTCCTCGATCGCGGCCCAGCGCTGCTCGCCGGCGATCCGGACCTGGATCACCCGGCGCGCGGCCTCCAGCTCCAGGGCCCAGAGCGGCTCGGCGCCGCGGACGGTCAACTCGGCCTCGGTGAGCGGGCCGAGCAGGCGCAGGGCGTCGGCGACGCCCTCGGCGTCCTTGATCCGGCGCTCGGGGGTGAGGCGCTGGAGCTCGGCCTCCAGCTCGGCGAGCACCCGGGGGTCGAGCAGTTCGCTCAGCTCGGCCTGGCCGAGGAGTTCGGACAGCAGCCGGGAGTCCAGCGAGAGGGCGGCGGCGCGGCGCTCGGCGAGCGGGGAGTCGCCCTCGTAGAGGAACTGGGCGACGTAGCCGAAGAGCAGCGAGCGGGCGAAGGGGGAGGGCTCGGGGGTGGTGACCTCGACCAGGCGGACGGCGCGGGATTCGAGGTCGCCCATCAGCTCGACCAGGCCGGGGACGTCGAAGACGTCCTGCAGGCACTCCCGGACGGCCTCCAGGACGATCGGGAACGAGCCGTACTCGGAGGCGACTTCGAGGAGTTGGGCGGCGCGCTGGCGTTGCTGCCAGAGCGGGGTGCGGCGGCCGGGGTTGCGGCGGGGGAGCAGCAGGGCGCGGCCGGCGCACTCGCGGAAGCGGGAGGCGAACAGGGCGGAGCCGCCGACCTGGTCGGTGACCAGCTGCTCGATCTCGCCGGGGTCGAACAGGGCGGCGTCGGCGCCGACCGGGGCGTCGTCCGGCGTCGGACTCGCGGGTTCGGAAGGGAAGTCCAGCAGGTCCGCGTCGGGCAGGCGGAGCACGATGCCGTCGTCGGCGTGCATGACCTGCGGGTCCAGGCCGTGCTTCTCGCGCAGCCGGGCGCCGAGGGCGAGGGCCCAGGGGGCGTGCACCTGTGCGCCGAAGGGGGAGTGGATGACGATCCGCCAGTCGCCGAGCTCGTCCCGGAAGCGTTCGACCACGATGGTGCGGTCGTCCGGGAGGTGGCCGCAGGCGGCGCGCTGCTCGGCGAGGTAGTCGAGCAGGTTGGCGGCGGCCCAGTCGTCCAGGCCGGCCTGCTTGAGGCGTTGGGTGGCGGCCTCGGGCTGCAGGGCGCCCAGCTCGCGGGTGAACGCGCCGAGGGCGCGGCCGAGTTCGAGCGGGCGGCCGAGGGTGTCGCCCTTCCAGAACGGCAGCCGGCCGGGGATGCCGGGGGCGGGGGTGACCAGCACCTTGTCGTGGGTGATCTCCTCGATCCGCCAGGAGGTGGTGCCCAGGGTGAAGACGTCGCCGACGCGGGACTCGTAGACCATCTCCTCGTCGAGCTCTCCGACCCTGCCGCCGCCCTTTTTCCCCGTCTTCGAATCGGCCGCCGTGGATCCGGCGATGAAGACGCCGAACAGGCCGCGGTCGGGGATGGTGCCGCCGGAGGTGACGGCCAGGCGCTGGGCGCCGGGGCGGCCGGTCACGGTGCCGGCCACCCGGTCCCAGACCACGCGGGGGCGCAGCTCGGCGAAGGCGTCCGAGGGGTAGCGGCCGGCCAGCATGTCGAGCACGGCGTCGAAGGCGGACTGGGGGAGGGTGGCGAAGGGCGCGGCGCGGCGGACCACGGTGAGCAGGTCGTCCACCGGCCAGGAGTCCAGGGCCGTCATGGCGACCAGCTGCTGGGCGAGCACGTCCAGCGGGTTGCGGGGGATGCGCAGCGCCTCGATCCGGCCGGCCCGCATCCGCTCGGTGACCACGGCGGACTGCACGAGGTCGCCCCGGTACTTGGGGAAGAAGACGCCGGTGGAGACGGCGCCGACCTGGTGGCCGGCCCGGCCGACCCGCTGCAGGCCGGAGGCGACCGAGGGCGGGGACTCGACCTGGACGACGAGTTCGACGGCGCCCATGTCGATGCCCAGCTCCAGGCTGGAGGTGGCGACCACGGCGGGCAGCCGGCCGGCCTTCAGCTCCTCCTCGACCAGGGAGCGCTGCTCCTTGGAGACGGAGCCGTGGTGGGCCCGGGCGATGACCGCGGGAGCGCCCTTGGCGGCGCCGGAGCCGCCCATCAGCTGGGCCGGGGCGTGGGCCTCGGGGACGGGGGCGCCGGTGGCGCGCTCGTGGGCGATCTCGTTCAGCCGGTTGCACAGGCGCTCGGCCAGGCGGCGGGAGTTGGCGAAGACGATGGTCGAGCGGTGGGCCTCGACCAGGTCGACGATCCGCTCCTCGACGTGCGGCCAGATCGAGGCCTGCCGCTGCGGGTCGCTGTCGGCGGCGCCGCCGGTGGCCGGGGCGGCGGGCAGGTCGTCCAGGTCGGGGACGGGGACGACCACCGAGAGGTCGAAGTCCTTGGCGGCGGGGGGCTGGACGACGGTGGCGCCGCGCTGCGGGCTGAGGAAACGGGCCACCTCCTCGACCGGGCGGACCGTCGCGGACAGGCCGATCCGGCGGGCTGGGCGGTCCAGCAGCTCGTCCAGCCGCTCCAGGGTGAGCGCGAGGTGGGCGCCGCGCTTGGTGCCGGCGACCGCGTGCACCTCGTCCAGGATCACCGTGTCCACGCCGCGCAGGGCCTCCCGGGAGGCGGAGGTGAGCAGCAGGAACAGCGACTCGGGGGTGGTGATCAGGATGTCCGGCGGGTGGGTCGCGAAGCGGCGGCGGTCGGCGGCGGGGGTGTCGCCGGAGCGGATGGCGACCTGGACCTCCGGCTCGGGCAGGCCGAGCCGGACGGCGGCCTGACGCAGGCCGGCCAGCGGGGCGCGCAGGTTGCGTTCGACGTCCACCGCGAGTGCCTTGAGCGGTGAGACGTAGAGGACCCGGCAGCGGCGCTTGGGCTCGGCCGGGGGCGGGGTGCTGCTGAGCCGGTCCAGGGCGGAGAGGAAGGCGGCGAGCGTCTTGCCGGAGCCGGTGGGGGCGACGACCAGGACGTCCGTCTCCCGCCGGATGGCGCGCCAGGCCTCGGCCTGGGCGGTGGTGGGGGCGGAGAAGGCGCCGGTGAACCAGGCCCGGGTGGTCGGGGCGAAGCCGGCCAGGGGGTCGTCGGCGGGCGGGGTCGGTTGCTGGGGCGCCATGCCCCCATGGTGCCGGGTGGGACCGACAACCGGGGGTTGGCGGGAGGGGTGTAAGCCGGGAAGCAGAAACGACAATCCGCTCATATGGTGATGATTCGGAATCATGATCCATCCGTGACCCACCGGACCGACGAGCGGAGGCCGTGCGATGGCGCAGGCGCACCCGTCGGGCAGGCCCGCCCGGCGCCGCCGGGTCGGCGGGCCCGCCCGGGCGCTGCTCGCGATGCTGCTCACGGCGCTCGTGGTGGGCGGGGCCGTCCCGTACGTCTCCGGACCCGGTCGGGCCTACCTGAGCTACCTGGTGCTGGCCGAGCGGGCGGACGCGTCCGGCGCGGACCGGGCCGGGGCGGAGAGCCGGGCGGCGGGCGGGCGGGTGGTGCAGGGGTACCCGCAGATCGGGGCCGTCCTGGCGTACGCGACCGGGGGGTTCGCCGACCGGGTGCGGGCCAGGCCGGGGATCGCCGCCGTCGGGGCGACCCGGACCGCGCCGGTGGTGGCGCCGCCCCGCGCGGTGGACGGGGCCGGGGACTTCACGGCGGGCGCGGACACCCGCTGGCCCGGGACCGCCGACGCGGACCGCGCGGGCGGCGGCGACCGGAGGGACGGCGGGGACCGCGCGGGCGGCGGCGACCGGGGTGACGGCACCGCCACCGTCCCCGACCCGGCCGAGGGCAGCGCCTGGAACCTCGCCATGCTCGGTGCGGCCTCCGCCCGGGCCGGCGACGCCTCCCCGGGCCCGGGCGGAATCCCCGCAGGCGGCGTGCCGGGCCCCGAGGTGCTGCACCGGGTGCTGGTCGCGGTGCTGGACTCCGGCGTCGACGACACCCACCCGGACCTGCGCGCCGCCGTCGACCCCAAGGCCTCCGCCTCCTGCGCCGACGGCCGGCCCGACGCCCGCACCGGCGCCTGGCGGCCCGATCCCGGGGTGGGCGAGAGCGGCCACGGCACCCACGTCGCCGGGATCGTCGGGGCCGCCCGGGACGGCCGCGGCGTCACCGGGGTCGCGCCGGGCGTGCGGATCGCCGCCGTCCGGCTGCTCGGACCGCTCGGGCAGTACTACGCCGAGAACATCGTCTGCGGGTTGCTCTGGGCCGCCGACCACGGCGCCAAGGCGGTCAACAACAGCTACTTCGCCGACCCGTGGAAGTACAACTGCCCCGAGGACCGGGACCAGGCCGCGCTGATCGCCGCCGTCGACCGGGCCGCCCGGTACGCCCGGAGCAAGGGCGCGGTGGTGGTCGCCTCGGCGGGCAACGACGCGCAGGACCTCGGTGCCGAGCGGACCGACGAGCGCAGCCCCAACGACCGGGTCTCCGGCCCGGCGCAGACCCGCTACCTGGGCACCGAGTGCATCCGGCTGCCCGGCGAACTGCCCGGCGTCGTCACCGTCACCGCCGTCGACCGGGACGGCCACCCTTCCGCCTACTCCAACTACGGGCGCGGCCGGGTCTCGCTGGCCGCTCCCGGCGGCGACCCGGACGGCGGGCCCCAGACCGCGGTCGTCTCCGACTGGCCCGGCGGGCAGTACACGGCGCTGGCCGGCACCTCGATGGCGGCCGCGCACGTGACCGGCGCGATCGCGGTGGCGGCCGCGCTGCACCCGGACCTCGGCTCCGACGCGCTGGCGGCACTGCTCGCGACCACGGCGGCGGCCGCCTGCCCGCCGGGGCCGTACGCCTGCGGTGACCGGCAGTACTCCGGGGCGGGACTGCTGACGCTGCCGCGGTGAGCCCGGTGGCCGCGCGGCGGTGGAAAACCGGGTGACGGGCGCTCCGACGGCGGGTGAGGATCCGTACATGAACGATCCCGGCACGTCCGTGCACCTCGCCACCGAGCGGCTGGTGCTGCGCCGCTTCACCCCCGCCGACGTCGACGCACTGGTGGGGCTGGACGGCGACCCCGAGGTGATGCGCTACCTCACCGGCGGGAAGCCGAGCGCGCGGGAGTGGGTGGAGTCCACGCTGGTCCCGCGCTACCTGGAGCACTACCGCCGCTACGGCGACCTCGGCTGGTGGGCGGCCGAGGAGCGGGCGAGCGGGGAGTTCCTGGGCTGGTTCGAGTTCCGGCCGACGGTGGAGGGCGAGCGCGCCGAGATCGAGCTCGGCTACCGGCTGCGCCGGGCCGGCTGGGGGCGCGGGTACGCGACCGAGGGCGCGCGGGCGCTGGTCCACCGCGGCTTCACCGACCCCGGCTCGGGCGTCGAGCGCGTGGTGGCGTACACCATGACGGTGAACGCGCGCTCGCGGCGGGTGATGGAGAAGAGCGGGCTCACGTACGTCCGCACCTTCCACGAGGACTACCCGGAGATGATCGCCGGCAGCGAGCACGGCGAGGTCGAGTACGCGCTGACCGCCGAGCAGTGGCGGGCCCGGGGCGGTGCGGACCGGTCCGGGATACTGGAGGCATGAGGCTGACGGAGTTCTGGCGACGGATGTACGCGCACTTCGGCGAGGCGTACGCGGAGTCGTTCGCGACCGACCACGTGATGGCCGAGCTGGGCGGGCGGACGGTGCGCCAGGCGCTGGACGCGGGCTGGGAGGCCAAGGACGTCTGGCGCGTGCTCTGCGAGACCCAGGGGATCTCGACGCTGCTGCGCTGACCGCGCTGCGGTTGGCGTCGCCGCCGCCGAGTTCCCGGTATGGGACAGACTGTCCCGGTGACAAGCAGCGCAGAACAGAAGAATTCGGGCAGTGCGGTGCGGGCCGCCGACGGTGAACGGGCCGGCGGCGGCCCGGCCGGTGGCGGCGCGCTGTGGGGCAGCGGGATGCCGCGCTGGCTGCCCCGGGCGATGGTGCTGTTCCTGGTGCTGGTCGGGCTGTTCCAGCTGGCCGACTGGGCCTTCCGGCAGCTGACCGACCTCTTCGTGATGCTGCTGGTGGCCTTCTTCCTCTCGCTCGCGCTGGAGCCGGCCGTGGACCGGATGGCGGCCCGCGGAGTGCGCCGGGGCGTCGGCACCCTCCTGGTGTTCGTCACGGTCGGGATCGCGGTGCTCGGCTTCCTCGCGGCGCTCGGCACGCTGCTGGTCGACCAGGTGGCGAAGATCGCCGGGGACCTGCCGCACCTGGTCGACAACCTGATCGGCTGGATCAACCGGACCTTCCACCAGGACCTGTCGCTGGGCGAGCTGCAGAAGAAGCTGCTCAAGGACTCCGGCACCATCGAGAACTACGCCCAGCAGGCCGCCGACAACGTCTGGGGCGTCTCCTCCACCGTGATCGGCGGGCTCTTCCAGGCCTTCACGGTCGGGCTGTTCACTTTCTACTTCACCGCCGAGGGCCCCCGGGTGCGCCGGACGGTCTGCTCGCTGCTGCCGCCCGCCAAGCAGGGCGAGGTGCTGCGGGCCTGGGAGATCGCGCTCGCCAAGACCGGCGGGTATCTCTACTCCCGGGCGCTGCTCGCGGTGGTGTCGGCCGCCGGGCACTGGGTGATGTTCGCGCTGCTGGACCTGCCGTACTCGGCGGCGCTGGCGGTCTGGGTGGGCGTCATGTCGCAGTTCGTGCCGACCATCGGGACGTACCTGGCCGGGGCGCTGCCGGTGCTGGTGGCGCTGACCGTCGAGCCGGTGGACGCGCTCTGGGTGCTGGTCTTCGTGGTGGTCTACCAGCAGGTCGAGAACTACCTGCTGCACCCGAGGATCACCGCGCGGACGGTGGACGTGCACCCGGCGGTGGCCTTCGGCGCGGTGATCGCGGGCGCGGCACTGCTCGGCGCGGTGGGTGCACTGATCGCGATCCCGGCGGCGGCGACCCTGCAGGGCTTCGTCGGGACGTACGTGCGGCGGTACGAGGTGGCCACCGATCCGCGGATCGACCGGGGCGAGCAGCGGCGGGCCCGCCGGGAGCTGCGCCGGGAGGCGGCGCGGCGGCTGCGCCGGATGGTCGGCGGGGACGGGGACTGAGCCGGGGGCGGCGCCCGGGCGGCGGGACCGGGGCGCCACCGCGCGGACGTGCGAGGCTTGAATCGAACAAATGTTCTTTGTACTCTCCGGCGAAGAGTTTTCCACAGGGCGAGCCCGGTCGGGCTCGTTTGTCAGTGGGACGCGCTAGCGTCGATGACGATGAAGCGCACAGCACAGAACCCGAGGGAAAAAGCCATGGCAGGTACGGACCGCGAGAAGGCCCTGGAAACCGCGCTCGCCCAGATCGAGCGGCAGTTCGGCAAGGGCTCGGTGATGCGCCTCGGCGAGAAGGCCAACGAGCCGGTCGAGGTGATCTCCACCGGATCCACCGCCCTGGATGTCGCCCTCGGGGTCGGCGGCATCCCGCGCGGCCGCGTGATCGAGATCTACGGCCCCGAGTCCTCCGGCAAGACCACCCTGACCCTGCACCTGGCGGCCAACGCCCAGAAGGCCGGCGGCACGGTCGCCTTCGTCGACGCGGAGCACGCGCTCGACCCGGAGTACGCCAAGAAGCTCGGCGTGGACACCGACGCCCTGCTGGTCAGCCAGCCGGACACCGGTGAGCAGGCCCTGGAGATCACCGACATGCTGATCCGCTCCGGCGCGATCGACCTGGTGATCATCGACTCGGTCGCGGCACTCGTCCCGCGCGCCGAGATCGAGGGTGAGATGGGCGACTCGCACGTCGGTCTGCAGGCGCGACTGATGAGCCAGGCGCTGCGCAAGATCGCCGGTGCGCTGAACCAGTCGAACACCACCGCGATCTTCATCAACCAGCTGCGCGAGAAGATCGGCGTGATGTTCGGCTCGCCGGAGACCACGACCGGTGGCCGGGCGCTGAAGTTCTACGCCTCGGTCCGTCTGGACATCCGCCGGATCGAGACCCTGAAGGACGGCACCGAGGCGGTCGGCAACCGCACCCGCGTCAAGGTGGTCAAGAACAAGGTCGCCGCGCCGTTCAAGCAGGCCGAGTTCGACATCCTCTACGGCGTGGGCATCAGCCGCGAGGGCGGCCTGATCGACATGGGCGTCGAGCACGGCTTCATCCGCAAGTCGGGTGCCTGGTACACCTACGAGGGCGACCAGCTCGGCCAGGGCAAGGAGAACGCTCGCAACTTCCTGCGGGACAACCCGCAGCTCGCCGACGAGATCGAGCGGAAGATCAAGGGCAAGCTCGGCATCGGCCCGAAGACCGAGGAGCCGGCTGAGGGCACGGCGGACGCCGCCGCCGCCGACGGCGCCGCGAAGCCGATCACCGCGACCGTCGCCAAGACGGCCGCGGCGAAGAAGACGGCGGCGGCCAAGGCCTGAGCCGTTGACGCAGTACGACACGGTGGGCGGCGGCCCGGCGGGCCCGGAGGACGACGACTACGGGCCGCCGGACTGGTTCGCCGCGGTCGCGGAGGAGCCGGAGCCTCCCGCGCCGGAGCCTCCCGCGCCGTCGCGCTCACGCCGGGAGCGGTGGGAGCGGCCGTCCACCGCGCGATGGACGTCCGGTCAGGAGCCGGAGTCCGACAGGGCCCCGGCCCGGGTGGCGCGCGGCGCGGCGCCCGGGCCGGCTTCGAAGTGGGAGCAGCCGGCGGAGGTCTCGGTCGAGGCGCTCGGGCTGCTCTCCGCCTCCGAGCTGCCCACCGGCCGCCGTCGTCGGCGCTCGGCGCTGGCGGCCGAGGAGCCCGCAGCGGGCCTGCCCGCGTCCGCCGCGGAGGAGACGGAACGCGGCACGGGCGCGTTCGGGGCGGCCGGTCACGGGGGTGCGGCCGCCTCGACCTCCCGCTCCGGCGTTCGCCGGAGCCGCAGCCGGCGCGGGCGATCCGCCGAGGGCCCGCCGGGTGGAGAGCCGCCGGGCGAGGGGCTGTTCGACGAGGAGCCGTCCGGTGAGCGCGTCGGCCGTGGCTCCCGGAAGAGGCAGTCCGAGGAGTCGGTCGATCCGGAGACCCGCGCCCGGGACATCTGTCTGCGGCTGCTGACCGGTGCCGCCAAGACCCGCAAGCAGCTCGGCGACGCCCTGCGCAAGCGGGAGATCCCGGACGAGGTAGCCGACGAGGTGCTCACCCGGCTCGAAGAGGTCGGGCTGATCGACGACGCGGCCTTCGCCGCGGCCTGGGTGGAGTCCCGGCACGCCGTCCGCGGTCTGTCCCGGCGGGCGCTGGCCCAGGAGCTGCGCACCAAGGGGGTGGCCGCCGACCTGGTCGAGCAGGCCCTCGCCCAAGTCGACCACGACGACGAGGAGGAGGCGGCCCGGGCCCTGGTCGAGCGCAAGCTGCGGTCCACCCGGGGGCTGGACCGGCAGGTCCGCACCCGGCGGCTGGTCGGGGTGCTCGCCCGGCGCGGCTACTCCGAGGGGCTGGCCTTCCGGGTGGTGCGCGGTGCGCTGGACGAGGAGGAGGGCGAGCCGTCGGAGAGCGCCTGGGAGTAGCGGCAGTCCCGTACGGGTCCCGGTGCGGACCGGGCCGACTGTCGACCGCCTCGTGACCCCACCCGGGCTCGCTGGTCGCCGAACGGACCCTAGCTCGGGGAGTCGACCTGCTGCGGAGCGTGCCGGTCGGCGCGCTCCGGGGTGTGCTCGGGCGCGGGTTCCGGGGCGTGCTCCGGGGCGGGGGCGAGGGTGGCGGGGCCGCCGCGGGCGCGGTCGGCCAAGGCGAGGAGGTCCTCGGCGACGGCGCCCTGAGTGACGCCGACCAGGTGCCCGTCGGGGCGGATCAGCAGGACGGTGTGCGGTCCGGCGCCCGGGTACTCCTCGGTGACCAGGACCTCGGCGGGGACGGGCAGGGCGGCGGCGACCTCGGCGAGCCGGGGCATCAGACCGGCGCCGAGCCAGTGCTCGGACGACCAGACGGCGGTGCCGGGTGCGACCAGCAGCAGCAGGAAGGTGGCGCCGAGGCGGGCGTGCAGGTGGTCGGGGGTGCCGTCGGTGGCGAGCACCGGCAGGTCCGGGACGAGCACGCCGGGCGCGGTGGCGGGTAGCAGTTCGCTGAGCGAGGTGGTGGCGCCGCGCGCGCCGCGCTGCAGCGGGACCCGCCCGGGGACGCCGGAGGGAGCCGCCGGGTAGGCGGGCGCGCCGCCGAAGCGTCCGGTGCCGAGCTGGCCGTCGGCGAGCAGCGGGGCGTGCTTGCGGAAACCGCCGACCAGCAGCGAACGCCGGGTCTGCTGCCAGCCGCGCAGCGGGCGCAGCAGCGGCATGGACTGGTCGACGGCGCGCAGCCGGGCGCCGACCGCGCCGCGCCGCTCGGCCTCGTAGCCGTCCAGCAGCGAGCCGCCGGGCTGCGGGCCGCCGGAGTGGAGGTGCCAGGCGAGGGCGAGCCGCCAGGCGAGGTTGTCGGCGTCGCGCAGCCCGTCGGCGAGGTTCTGCATGCCGAGCGCGCCGTGCAGGTGGGCGGCGTCGCCGGCCAGGAAGCAGCGGCCGACCCGGAACCGGGCGGCGAGGCGCTGCTGGGCGGTGTGGTCGGCGGCGGCGAGCAGCTCGAAGCGGGGGAGTCCGCCGCACCAGCCGGTGAGGGTGGAGGTGACCCGGGTGAGCAGGGTGTCGCCGGTGACGATGCCCGGCCAGGTGGCGTGCGGGTCGACCGTCTCGGTGGGGGCGGGGCGGCCCGGGGGCAGCCGCCAGTCGAGCCGCCAGACGCCGTCCGGCAGCGGACGGGCGGAGGCCTCGCGGTCGCCGCGCCACGGGGGCTCGCGGTGCAACCGGGCGCCGTCGAAGGGCAGGTCGACCCGGACGGTGGCGATGGCGTTGCGGTCGACCGCCGGGCGGCCGGGGAAGCGGATCTTCAGGAGCTTGCGGACGGTGGATCTCGCGCCGTCGCAGCCGACCAGGTGGCTGCCGCGCCACCAGGTGGTGGAGCCGTCCTGGGTGCCCACGGTGCGGACGCTGACGCCGTCCCGGTCCTGTTCCAGTTCCAGGACGCGGTGAAGCGGGACCAGCTTGATCAGCGGGGTGCCGGTCAGGGCGTCGCGCAGGCCGCGCTGGAGGCGGTGCTGGGGGAGGTGGAAGGTGGGCGAGTCGGTGAGGTCGATCCGCAGCATCTCCTGGCGGCGCCGCCAGATGGTGAAGGAGTCCCACAGGGCGGAGTCCGAGACGGCCCGCGGGTAGCCGATCCGGGTCAGGAAGGCGGCCGTGTCGGCGCCGATGACGAGGCTGCGAGGGCCCTCGGGGCAGAGCCCGGAGCCCTCGTCCAGGACGATGGTCGGCACCTCGTGCCGGGCCAGGGCGAGGGCCAGGGCCAGACCGACCGGTCCGGCCCCGACCACGATCACCGGGTCCATGAGGGGACCTCCGGGCACGAACCGGCCGATCGGCCGGCGTCAGTTACCGCTGCCGCATATGCCGCGTGGATGCTCCCGGGAGGTGTCACGAAGAGCAATGCAACAGTTCACCTGCGTGTCCGTCAAGCAGCAGCTGAAGTGCGCCGGTTCGCGCCGCGACGGCCACGTGCTTCGATCCAGCGCGCGAGCGCGGTCAGCAGCATGCACATGGCGATGTAGATCGGGCCGATCACGAGCACCACGGGGATGTAGGGGAACCCGGCGGCGTTCATCGGCTGGCTGGCGATCTTCTTGCCCATGAACAGCAGCTCGTTGTAGGTGATGATGAAGCCGAGCGAGGTGTCCTTGAGGGTGACGACCAGCTGGCCGATCATCGAGGGCAGCATCGAGCGGACCGCCTGCGGCACCAGGATGCCGCTCATCACCTGCGTCTTGCGCATGCCGAGGGCATAGGCCGCCTCACCCTGTCCGCGAGGGACGGCGTTGACGCCGCTGCGGATGATCTCCGCCTGGACCGCGCCGTTGTAGAGGGTGAGCCCGAGCACCAGGGCCCACATCGGGTCCTTGGCGAAGAAGGCGTAGTAGAGCCCGACGATCAGGATCAGCAGCGGCATCGCCCGGAAGAACTGGACGAAGCCGACGCAGACCCAGCGGACCGGCTTGTGGTCGGAGAGCTGCCCGGCGGCCAGCAGCGCGCCCAGGGTGAGCGAGAACGCCGCCGCCAGGCCGAAGGCCTCCAGGGTGGACATCAGGCCGTCCACGATCATCTGCTGGACGAACGTGTACTGGAACGGGTCCCACAGGTCGGCGTCGAACTGGCCATTGTCGGCGAGCGCGCTGATCACGTACCAGAGGAGCCCGGCGACGCCGATCAGGGACAGGACGCCGAACGCGCGGTAGCGGGCGCGGGTCTTCGGGCCGGGGGTGTCGTAGAGGACGCTGGCGGATGCCTGGCGCTGAAAGAGGCTCATGCGCCCACCTCGCTGCGCTCGGCAGGGGCACTCGCCCCCGCGCACCTCTTGATCGTTCGCTCGCTGCGCTCGCTCATCGGGCCACCGCCAGTCGGGATTCCAGGAAGCGGAAGAGCGTGGCGACCGTCGCGCTGATCAGCAGGTAGGCGCAGGCCACCCAGAAGAAGATCGCGAAGATCGAGTAGCCGCGCTCGGAGAAGGTCTGCTGGGCGCTGTACAGCTCGGGGACGCTGAACGCGCCGGCGATCGCCGAGTTCCTCGGCAGGGCGATGAACACGCTGCTCATCGGGGCCAGGACGGTCCGGGCGGCCTGCGGCAGGACGACCATGGTGAGGGTCTGGCCGAAGGTCATGCCGAGGCTGCGGGCGGCCTCCGCCTGGCCGAGCGGCACGGTGTTGATGCCGGAGCGGATCACCTCGCAGACGAACGAGGCGGTGTACCCGCCGAGCGCCAGCACCGCGAAGGCCAGGTGGCTGAAGTGCACGCCCAGCGGCGGCAGGCCGAAGGTGACGGCGAAGAACAGCAGGGTCAGCGGGGTGTTGCGGAAGAGCGTCACCCAGGTGGTGCCGAAGGCGCGCAGGACCGGCACCGGGGAGACCCGGAAGGCCGCCAGCAGGGTGCCCAGCAGCAGGGCGAGCAGTGCGCTGAGCGCGCTCAGCTCGATCGTCTGCAGGAAGCCGTCTCGGAACAACGCGAAGTTGTCGTCCTCGAACAGGAACCCCATCCGGCGGCCCTCCTCTCAATCAGGGTCGGGAATGTCGTGCGGCGGGCGGATCGATGCCCGGGCGGATCAGTAGCGGTCGAGGGCCGGGACGTCGGGCGCGGCGGAGCCGGAGGCGGCCAGCGTCGCGTCGTAGGCCTTCTTCCAGTCGCCGTTGTCCTCGTGGGCCTTCAGGGCGTCGCTGATGGCGTTGCGCAGCACCGTGTCGTTCTTGTTCAGGCCGACGCCGTAGTTCTCCTTGGTGAACGGCTTGCCGACGACCTTGAGCTTGCCGGCGTACTTGGAGGCGTAGCCCTTGAGGATGGCGTCGTCGGTGGTGACGGCGTCGACCTCGCCGGAGAGGAGCTTCTCGACGCAGGCCGAGTAGGTGTCGAACTGCGTGATCTTCGGGCCGTACTGCTGGATGTTCTTGATCGAGGTCGAGCCGGTGGCGGTGCAGACGTTCTTGCCGTTCACGCTCTCCGGGCCGGTGATCGAGGTGTTGTCCTGCTTCACCAGCAGGTCCTGGCCGGCGATGTAGTACGGGCCGGCGAAGGAGACGGTCTTCTTGCGCTCGTCGTTGATGCTGTAGGTGCCGACGTAGAAGTCGATCTGACCCTTGTCGATGGCCGGCTCGCGCTGCGAGGAGACCAGGGTCTGCCACTTGATCTGCTGCGGGGTGAAGCCGAGGTCGGCGGCGATCATCTTGGCGATCTCGATGTCGAAGCCGCTGCGGTCGCCGCTGGAGACGTCCTCCCAGCCGAGGTTCGGCTGGTCGGCCTTGGCGCCGATGATCAGCTGGCCGCGCTTCTTGGCCTCGGCGATGACCGGGGAGTCGATCTTGGCGTCGGTCTTGACCGTGTAGGTCGGCGGCTTCGCGGCGTTGCCGGAGCTGGCGGCGGCGCCGCCGGGGGTGCCGTCCTTGCCGCAGGCGGCGGTGGCGGTGAGCGCGACGGCACAGAGCGCGACGGCGAGGGTGCGGGAAGTCCTCATGAGGGTGTTCTCCTGGGGCTGGGCCGCGGTGTCAACCGGGCTCTGGCGTCTGGAAGTTGTGCGCGGGCAGGGTCGATCGGCGCCGTTGCCGGAGGCGGCCCCGCGTGGTCTCGAAGCGTCAGTGGTGGAGGATCTTCGAGAGGAAGTCCTTGGCGCGGTCCGACCGCGGCGCGGTGAAGAACGCGTCCGGGGTGTTCTGCTCGACGATCTTGCCGTCGGCCATGAACAGCACGCGGTTGGCGGCGGAGCGGGCGAAGCCCATCTCGTGGGTGACCACGACCATCGTCATGCCGTCCGCGGCCAGCTGGCGCATGACCTCGAGCACCTCGTTGACCATCTCCGGGTCGAGCGCCGAGGTGGGCTCGTCGAAGAGCATCACCTTGGGCTTCATCGCCAGTGCCCGGGCGATCGCGACGCGCTGCTGCTGGCCGCCGGAGAGCTGGGCCGGGAACTTGTCCGCCTGCGCGCCGACGCCGACGCGCTCGAGCAGCTCCCGGGCGGTCTTCTCGGCCTGCGCGCGGGGCACCTTGCGCACCTTGACCTGGCCGATGACCACGTTCTCCAGCACGGTCTTGTGCGCGAACAGGTTGAAGCCCTGGAACACCATGCCGACCTCGGCGCGCAGCCGGGCCAGTTCCTTGCCCTCGGCGGGCAGCGGCCGGCCGTCGATGGTGATCGTGCCCGAGTCGATGGTCTCCAGCCGGTTGATCGTCCGGCAGAGCGTGGACTTGCCCGAGCCGGACGGGCCGATCAGCACGACCACTTCGCCCTGGGCGATCTTCAGGTCGATGTCCTGCAGTACGTGCAATGCGCCGTAGTGCTTGTTGACGTTGCTCAGCACGACCAGCGGGGCGGCTGCGGGGGTGGAGTCCTGTGCGGGGCTCTCGGTCATCGCGCCTGCTCCCTCTGTATCGAAAACGTGCCTACCTGAGAAGTCCCAACTCCCTTGGGAGGCAATGGTGGTGCGAATCCGGGAGCCGCGACCGGCGGAGCCGCAGCCCCCGGTGGGCCGACCATAGGAGGCGTGACCGCGCGGCGTCAGCCGATCTGAGCGGAACTTGAGGATCACGAAACGGCCACACGGTGGGCGCGCACTGTTCGCAAGGGCGCCGACGGGGCATGTCACAGCGGGAATCCGCGCCGGTGCTCCCCGTCCCCCACGAGCCCGGTGCGCGGTCGAACCTGGCGCCGGGCGGCTCGCTGGCCCATACTGCGCAGGACCGGGCCTGACCGATCGGTTCGGTGATCATCGGTGATCACATGGGGGAAGGAGGAGAACAGGATG
The DNA here is from genome assembly GCF_055560835.1 of Kitasatospora sp. NPDC023120. Taxonomy (NCBI): domain Bacteria; kingdom Bacillati; phylum Actinomycetota; class Actinomycetes; order Kitasatosporales; family Streptomycetaceae; genus Kitasatospora; species Kitasatospora sp. NPDC023120. Next base: position 35,203 of record NZ_JBVHHY010000024.1, read on the forward strand.
CGACTGCTGCTCGTCGAGGACGACGAACGCGTGGCCGCCGCGCTGGTCGCGGTGCTGGGCCGGCACGGCTTCCAGGTCCGGCACGCCCGCAGCGGGCACGAGGCACTGGACGCCCTGGTGCCGGACGGCAACGAGCCGTACCGGGTGGTGCTGCTCGACCTCGGGCTGCCCGATCGCGACGGCTTCGAGGTGTGCAGCCGGATCAGGGCCGGCAGCGGCGTTCCGGTGATCATGGTCACCGCCCGTGCCGACGTCCGCTCCCGGATCCACGGCCTCAACCTGGGCGCCGACGACTACGTCACCAAGCCGTACGACATGGGCGAGCTGCTCGCCCGCATCCACGCGGTGGCCCGCCGCGGTGCCGCCCCCTCCTCGGTGTCGGTGCCCGCGCCCGACGCCGTACCGCAGCAGCGCGGCCCGCTGGAGTCCCGCGGCATCCGGATCGACCGGGAGCGCCGCCGGGTCAGCGTGGACGGACGCGACGTGCCGCTCACCCGCAAGGAGTTCGACCTGCTCGCCCTGCTCGCGCAGAGCCCGGGCGTGGTCTACCGGCGCGAGCAGATCTTCAGCGAGGTCTGGCGCAGCGGCTGGGAGGGCAACGGGCGCACCCTCGAGGTGCACATCGGCTCGCTGCGCAACAAGCTCGCGCTGCCCGGCCTGGTCGAGGCCGTCCGCGGCGTGGGCTACCGGCTGATCCCCGAGAGCCCGGCGCCCGCCGCGGCGGACCCGGCCCCGAACGCCCCCGCGGAGCACTGACCGCACGTGCGCACCCGCCTGCTCGGCATCCTGATCGCCCTCATGCTCTGCGTCCTGGCCGCCCTGGGGCTGCCGCTCGCGGCGGCGGTCGCGGCGGCCGAGCAGACCAGGGTGGTCGTCGACCGGCTCGACGACGCCGCCCGCTTCGCCCAGGACCTGCCCACCTCCGGAGCCAACGACTCCGCCCGCAAGGGCGAGCCGGACCCGGCCCCCGGCGACCTCAGCCGCCAGCACTCGATCGACGCCGAGGTCAGCCGCTACTTCGACCTGTACGGCGTGCGCCTGGGCATCTTCCAGCGCGACGGCCTGCCGATCGCCGCCGCGCCCGGGAACTGGCGGGTGCCCGCCTCGGGCTGGGGCGCCCAGGCCTTCCAGGAGGCGCTGGACGGGCGGCGCAGCCACAACCCGCCGCAGGTCTGGCCGTGGACGCCGGACCGCACCATCACCGTCGCCGCCCCGGTGGTGCGCGACGGCGACGTGGTCGCGGTGGTGCTGAGCGAGTCCCCGACCGGGGCGCTGCGCACCCGGGTGGTGCACAAGTGGCTGGTGCTGGTGGCGGGCGAGGCCGCCGCGATGATCGTCGCCGTGCTGCTGGCCGTCCGGCTCACCGAATGGGTGCTGCGCCCGGTGCGCACCCTGGACCGGGCCACCCACGACATCGCCACCGGCCGGATGGCCGCCCGGGTCGCCCCCGGCGGCGGCCCGCCCGAGCTGCAGCGGCTGGCGCGCTCGTTCAACGAGATGGCCGACCACGTGGTGCTCGCGATGGACCAGCAGAAGGCCTTCGTCGCGGACGCCTCCCACCAGCTGCGCAACCCGCTCTCGGCACTGCTGCTGCGGGTCGAGGTGCTCGGTCTGGAGCTCCCCGAGGGCCACGAGGAGGAGCTCAGCGGCGTACGGGAGGAGGGCGCCCGGCTGGCCCGGGTGCTGGACGACCTGCTCGGGCTGGCCACCGCCGAGCACGCCCGCCCCGAGCCGGAGCGCACCGACCTCGCCGAGCTCACCCTGGCCCGGATGGACGCCTGGCGGCCGGTCGCCGAGCAGCGCGGGATCGCGCTGCGCTGGGACGGCCCCGCACTGGCGATCGGCATGGCCGACCCGATCGGCTTCGGCTCGGCCCTGGACGCCGTGGTGGACAACGCGATCAAGTTCAGCCCGGCCGACAGCGAGGTCCGGGTGCGGGTCGCGGTGCGCCGGGACGAGGTCGCGGTGACCGTCACCGACGCAGGGCCCGGCCTCACCGAGGACGAGCTGTCCCGGGCCGGCGACCGCTTCTGGCGCAGCCCGCGGCACCAGAACGTGGACGGTTCCGGGCTGGGCCTGTCCATCGCCCGCACCCTGCTGGCGGCCGGCGGCGGCTCGCTCGCCTTCGCGCCGGTCAAGCCGACCGGGCTCGCGGTGACGCTGGTGGTGCCGCGGCCGGAGTGACCGCCGGGCCCTGAGCGAGGCTAGGGCTTGACCGAGCGGTAGTAGCGCGCCGCGCCGGTGTGCAGCGGGAGCGGATCGGTGTAGACGGCGGTGCGCAGGTCGACCAGCTGGGCGGCGTGCACCTGGGCGCCGATCTGGTCCCGGCTGTCGATCACCGCCCGGGTCATGCCCTCGACCAGGCCCGGGTCCGCGTCGTCCCGGGTGATCAGCAGGTTGGGCACGGCCACCGTGGCGACGGCGTCCTTGGGCTCGGCGTTCGGGTAGGTGCCCTTGGGCATGGTGGCCGCCCGGTAGGCGTCGGTGCCGCCGCCCTCGGCCCTGTGCAGCGCCTCGGACAGGTCGTTCAGCGGCACGATCCGGATCTTGACGTGGTCGGAGAGGTCGGTGAGCGCGCTGGTGGGCAGGCCGCCGGACCAGAAGAAGGCGTCCAGCTCGCCCGCGCGCAGCGCGTCGGCGGCCTCGCCGACCCCGGCCGGGACGGCGACGATGTCGTGCTCCGGGTTCAGCCCGGCCGCGGTCAGCAGCCGCTTGGTCACCAGGTTCACCCCGGACTGCTTCAGGCCGACGCCCACCCGCAACCCCTTGAGGTCGGCGGTGCGGCGCACCGGGGAGGAGGCCGGGACGACCAGCTGCAGGTAGTCGTCGTACAGCCGGGCGATCGCCCGCATCCGCTCCTTGCCGGGGCCCTGGTAGTCGGCGACCGCGTCGGCGGTGGCGATCGCGAAGGCGTCCCGGCCGGTGATCACCCGGGTGAGGTTGTCTATCGAGCCCTCGGTGTTGTCCAGGGCCAGCCGCACCCCCGGCATCGTCCGGGAGACGTGCGCCTGCAGCAGCTGCCCGTACCGGTCGTAGACGCCGCGCTGCACGCCGGTCGCGAAGCGGACCTCCCCGCGCGGGTACCCCGGCGAGCGGCCCGCCGACAGCCACCAGCCGCCGAACCCGGCGACCAGCAGCACCAGCACCAGCACCGTCCGCCACAGCGGGCTGCGGGCCGCGGTGCGGACGGCGGCGCCGAGACGGGACGGGGAGGTGGGGGCCATGCCAGGGATACTGCCAGGCGCTCCGGCCGAACGGGAGTGGAACGGGAAGGGGAAAGTTCTGTGAAAGGGATGGGGACGGTCGCCGCGGCGGGCGGGGGAGGCCGCCGGACCGGGGAGGGGGAAGCTCCGGGAAAAGCGCTTCGCGGCTGCCCGTACCCTGGTCTGGTGAGCGGTGAGAGCGGATTGAAGAGCTACAAGGTCGTCACGCACGGCTGTCAGATGAACGTCCACGACTCCGAGCGGCTGTCCGGGCTGCTGGAGGAGGCGGGCTACGTCAAGGCCGGGCCCGAGGGCGACCCGGACCTGGTGGTGTTCAACACCTGCGCGGTGCGCGAGAACGCCGACAACAAGCTGTACGGCAACCTCGGCCAGCTGGCGCCGGTCAAGACCCGCCACAAGGGCATGCAGATCGCCGTCGGCGGCTGCCTGGCCCAGAAGGACCGCGACAGCATCGTCAAGCGCGCCCCCTGGGTCGACGTGGTGTTCGGCACCCACAACATCGGGCACCTGCCGGCGCTGCTGGAGCGGGCCGCGATCGAGAAGAAGGCCCAGGTCGAGATCCTCGAGTCGCTGGAGACCTTCCCCTCCACCCTGCCGACCCGCCGCGACTCCGCGTACGCCGCCTGGGTCTCCATCTCGGTCGGCTGCAACAACACCTGCACCTTCTGCATCGTCCCCGCGCTGCGCGGCAAGGAGGAGGACCGCCGCCCCGGCGACGTCCTCGCCGAGATCGAGGCACTGGTGGACGAGGGCGTCATCGAGGTGACCCTGCTCGGCCAGAACGTCAACGCCTACGGCTCCGACCTGGGCGACCGCGAGGCCTTCTCCAAGCTGCTGCGCGCCGCCGGCCAGACCGAGGGCCTGGAGCGGATCCGCTTCACCTCGCCGCACCCGCGCGACTTCACCGACGACGTGATCGCCGCGATGGCCGAGACCCCGACCGTGATGCACCAGCTGCACATGCCGCTGCAGTCCGGCTCGGACCGGGTGCTCAAGGCGATGCGCCGCTCCTACCGGCAGGAGCGTTTCCTCGGGATCATCAAGAAGGTCCGCGAGGCGATGCCGGACGCGGCGATCTCCACCGACATCATCGTGGGCTTCCCCGGCGAGACCGAGGAGGACTTCGAGGAGACGATGCACGTCGTCCGCGAGGCCCGCTTCACCAACGCCTTCACCTTCCAGTACTCCAAGCGCCCCGGCACCCCGGCGGCGGAGATGGAGGACCAGGTGCCGAAGGAGGTCGTGCAGGCCCGCTACGACCGGCTGATCGCCCTCCAGGAGGAGATCTCCTGGGAGGAGAACAAGAAGCAGGTCGGACGGACCCTGGAGATCCTGGTCGCCGAGGGCGAGGGCAAGAAGGACGACCAGACCCGGCGGCTCTCCGGGCGCGCGCCCGACAACCGGCTGGTCCACTTCGCGAAGCCGGACGAGCCGGTGCGCCCGGGCGACATGGTGACCGTCGAGATCACCTACGCCGCCCCGCACCACCTGCTCGCCGAGGGCCCGGCGCTCGCGGTGCGCCGCACCCGGGCCGGCGACGCCTGGGAGAAGCGCCAGGCCAAGCCCGCCGCCAAGCCGGCCGGCGTGATGCTCGGCCTGCCGTCCATCGGCGCCCCGGCCGCGCTGCCGCTCTCCGCCCCGGCGGGCGGGGCCTGCTGCGGCGACTGACGCGCTGCTCGTACACCGGCGGCCCGGTGGGACTCCCGAGTCCTGCTGGGCCGCCGTTGTCGTTGGCTAGAGTGATCCACATGCTGGTAGCCGCCGCCGTGTGCCCCTGTCCGCCGCTGCTCGTCCCGGAGATCGCCGCCGGGGCGGCGGCCGAGCTGGACGCGCTGCGCGCCGCCTGCGACGAGGCGCTGGCGGCGCTGGTCGCGGCCGGGCCGCAGCTGGTCGTGGTGGTCGGCACCGGCCCGCAGGCCGAGGTGTGGACCGAGGGCGGGGCCGGCTCCTTCCGCCGCTACGGGGTGCCGCTGGTCGCCAAGCTGCCCGGGGACCGGGTCGAGGGGCCGGAGCTGGCGCCCTCGCTGACCGTCGGCGCCTGGCTGCTGGAGCGCGCCGGGGTGACCCTGCCGACGCACGCCTGCGCGGTGCCCGCAGACGCCCCGGCCGACCGGATGCTCGGCCTCGGGCAGGGCCTGGCCGGGCTCGCCGACCGGGTCGCCCTGCTGGTGCTCGGCGACGGCAGCGCCTGCCGCTCGGTGAAGGCACCCGGCTACCTGGACGAGCGGGCCGAGGGCTTCGACGCCGCGCTGGCCGCCGCCCTGGGCTCGGCCGACCTGCCCGCCCTCGCCGCCCTGGACGCCGGCCTGGCCGCCGAACTCAAGGCGGAGGGCCGGGCGCCCTGGCAGGTGCTGGCCGGCGCCGCCGAGGGCGCCGGCCTCACCGGGCGGCTGGGCTACCAGGACGCCCCCTACGGGGTCGGGTACTTCGTGGCCGCCTGGAGCTGAGTCCGCTCGGGCGGTCAGGACCGCGGGGGCTGCCCGGGCTCGCCCGGCTTCGGCTTGTGGGCGAAGTCGCCGACGGCGTCCTTGGCCTTGCCGGCGCCGTGCTCGATCTTGTCGCTGTACTTGCCCCTGGTCGCCTTGTCGATCGCGCCGCCGGTCTTGTCCACGATGTGCTCGATCTGGTCGCTGTGCTTGCCCGCCAGCTCGCTGGCCTTCTCCTTGAGCTCCTCGGCCTTGCCCTTGAGGTTGTCCATCAGACCCATGGCGGTCTCACCCTTCCCTGTCGTCCTTCGGTCCCCGTCTCCTGCACAACGTCCGTGCTCGGCGAAGTGTTCGCAAACGGGGCATCACCAGGGGAAACGGCCGGAAACGGTCCCGGGAACAGCCATATCGTCGCGCAGCGGCGGGAGACCGGCAGCCCGGTCTCCGGTGCCGCGGGGGTTTTGCGAGACTGGAACGGTGAGCAGCCTCCGTACCCCGCGCGTCATCTCGATCGTCGGCGCGACCGCCGCCGGCAAGTCCGACCTGGCCGTCGCCATCGCCCGCAGCCTCGACGGCGAGGTGATCAACACCGACTCGATGCAGCTGTACCGGGGCATGGACATCGGCACTGCCAAGCTCACCATGGCCGAGCGCGGCGGGGTGCCGCACCACCTGATGGACGTCTGGGACGTCACCGAGGCCGCCAGCGTCGCCGAGTACCAGCGCCTCGCCCGGGCCGAGATCGACCGGCTGCTCGCCGCCGGACGCACGCCCGTCCTGGTCGGCGGCTCCGGACTGTACGTCCGGGCGGCGATCGACGAGATGGAGTTCCCCGGCACCGACCCGGAGGTCCGGGCCCGGCTGGAGGCCGAGCTGGAGCAGCTCGGCCCGTTCGCGCTGCACCGGCGGCTGGCCGAGCTGGACCCGGCGGCGGCCGAGGCGATCCTGACGAGCAACGGGCGGCGGATCGTCCGCGCGCTGGAGGTCATCGAGATCACCGGGCAGCCGTTCACCGCCAACCTGCCGAGCAACACCGCCGTCTACGAGGCGGTGCAGATCGGCGTCGCCGTGCCGCGCCCCGAACTGGACGAGCGGATCGCGCTGCGCGTGGACCGGATGTGGGAGGCCGGGCTGCTGGACGAGGTGCGGGCGCTGGAGGAGGTCGGACTGCGGGAGGGCAGGACCGCCTCCCGGGCGCTCGGCTACCAGCAGGTGCTCGACCACTTCGCCGGCGAGTGCACCGAGGACGAGGCGCGGGCCGAGACCGTCCGGGCCACCAAGCGCTTCGCCCGCCGGCAGGAGTCCTGGTTCCGCCGGGACGACCGGATCCACTGGCTCTCCCGGCCGGCCGGCACCGACCCCGTCGAGCTGCTGGAGAACGCCCTCGAACTGATCGGCCGTCAGGGAGTTCCGGCCGCGTAGGACGGGTTCCGGCCAATTCGGCGGTGCACCTGCGCGCGCAGGTGACCGTGCAGGACGAACCGGCGGTCACGGCCCGATCACGTGATGGCCACGGATCACCCGTCGACCCCGGTCAGGCCCCGGAACGCCCCTCTGGACATGCCATCATCGATGCCATAAGGGTCGGCCGAACGGGCCGACCGCGTCCGGCCGCGAGTCCGCTCGTGTCGAACTGTCAGGGGAGGCCGTGTGTCGACGGGTACCGGCCCCGAACCCGGCCAGAGCGGGAGCGTCACCGCGCCGGCCGAGGAGTTCGACGAGTCGACGATGGGAGACCTCCCCGTGCTGACCGGACTGGAGGCGCCGACCTCGTACGCGACCGCTGTGCCCGCCCTGGACACCCGTACTCCGCCCGGCGGCGCGGTGCACGAGCGGGAGATCCGGCCGCTGCGCCGACTGCGCTGGTGGCAGACGCTGCCGATCGCGCTGGTGGGCACCCTCGGCTCGCTGATGTTCGCCTTCCCGCTCGCCTTCGGCTCGGCCGGGGCGCGCGCCACCATGGTCGGCATGCTCGGGCTGCTGCTCACCGCCGCCTCGGTCGGCTGGGGCGCGATGGCCGCCCGGCACGCCGGCTACAAGTGGCCGGGGCTGCCCCGCCGGGGCTCCGGGCAACGGGCCGGCTGGAAGGCGATCGTGCTCTACACCCTGATCGCGCTGGCCGCCTGCGCACTCGCGGTCTGGCGGGTCGCCTACCTGCGCTGAGGGCCCGCTCGTCGGCTCAGTACCATCGGGAGGGTGAGCGCATCCTCTCCTCGGCACGGCGGCATCCCCTTCTTCAAGGGGCACGGCACCCAGAACGACTTCGTCATCGTCCCGGACCCGGACGGCGCGCTGGACATCGGTCCCGGGACCGTCGCCGCGCTGTGCGACCGGCGGGCGGGCCTCGGCGGGGACGGGCTGCTGCGCGTGGTGCGCTCGGCCGCCGACCCGGCCTCGGCGGGGATGGCCGACCGGGCCGAGTGGTTCATGGACTACCGCAACTCCGACGGCAGCATCGCCGAGATGTGCGGCAACGGCCTGCGGGTCTTCGCCCGCTTCCTGGTCGAGGCGGGCCTCGCCGAGCCCGGTGAGCTGGCCATCGCCACCCGCTCCGGGGTGCTCACCGCGAAGGTCGCCGAGGACGCCGAGGACGGCACGCCCGGTGACGTCACCATCGACATGGGCCGCGCCCGGCTGCCCGGACCGGACGGCATCGAGGTCGCGGTCGGCGAGCGTCGCTGGCCCGCACTGAACGTCAACATGGGCAACCCGCACGCGGTGGCGTTCGTGGAGAGCCTGGACCATGCCGGCGACCTGTTCGCCGCGCCGCTCACCAGCCCCGAGGGCGCCTACCCGGAGGGCGTCAACGTCGAGTTCGTGGTGGACCGGGGCCCGCGGCACGTCGCGATGCGGGTGCACGAGCGCGGCTCGGGCGAGACCCGCTCCTGCGGCACCGGCGCCTGCGCCGTCGCGGTGGCCGCCATCCGCCGGGACGGCGCCGACCCGGCGGTCACCGGTGAGGCCGTCGCGTACACCGTGGACGTGCTGGGCGGCCGGCTGGTCATCACCGAGCACCCGGACGGCCGGGTGGAGATGACCGGGCCGGCCGTGATCGTGGCCGAGGGGCGGCTGGACGAGCGCTGGTGGGAGGCCGTCCGCCGGAGCTGACAGCCCGGTTTGCCCATTTCGTACGGCGACGAATCCCCCCGATCGGGTGATACCGGTCGCGGACGGGAATCACGGCGTCGCGGAACGTGCTCTGCTCGGTAGCATGGACCACCGGGTCGCCCCATGGGGAGGGGCAGCACCCGGCGACCGTTGCCGGAGGTGCGCCGATGACCATCGAAGCCGGGCAGTCCCTGACGGGGCAGCCGACGACCGTACGGCAGGCCGGGGCCAGGAGGCCCCTCGGAGAGCTGCTCGGCCGGGCCGCCCTCGGCCGGGCCGGGCGGGCCGCATTACTGGCCACCGGCCGGCCGCCCGTGCCGGACGCCCTGGAACCGCTCGTCCGGGTCCACCGGCAGCACCATCCGCAGGCCGACCTCGGCCTGCTCGCCCGGGCGTACCGGCTCGCCGAGGCCAGCCACCGCGGCCAGAAGCGCAAGAGCGGCGAGCCGTACATCACCCACCCGCTGGCCGTCACCATGATCCTGGCCCAACTCGGCGCCGGGACCACCACCTTGGTCGCCTCGCTGCTCCACGACACCGTCGAGGACACCGAGTTGACGCTGGAGCAGGTGGGCGCCGGGTTCGGTCCCGAAGTCGCCTACCTGGTCGACGGGGTGACGAAGCTGGAGAAGGTCGACTTCGGCGCCGCCGCCGAGGCCGAGACCTTCCGCAAGATGCTGGTCGCCACCGGGGACGACGTCCGGGTGATGGTGATCAAGCTGGCCGACCGGCTGCACAACATGCGCACCATCCGGCACATGAAGCCGGCCAGCCAGGCGCGGATCGCCAAGGTCACCCGGGACGTGCTGATCCCGCTGGCCGAACGGCTCGGGATCCAGGTGCTCAAGGCGGAGCTGGAGGACATCGTCTTCGCCACCCTGCACCCGGAGGAGCACGCCCGCACCCGCGCCCTGATGGCCGGGCACGAGGCCGAACCGGACACCGTGCTGGAGCCCTTCGCCCGGCAGCTGGCCCGGCAGCTGGCCGAGGCCGGGGTGGCCGCCGAGGTGACCGTCCGGCCCCGGCACTGCGTCTCGCTGCACCGGGTGCTGCTCAAGCGCTCCGGCACGCCCGGGCCGGACGGGTGGCCGCAGGGGCCGCGGCCGGCCGACTTCGGGCGGCTGCTGGTGGTGGTCGAGGAGAACGCGGACTGCTACGCCGTGCTCGGCGAACTGCACACCTGCTGGACGCCGCTGCCCAGAGAGTTCAAGGACTTCGTCGCCGCGCCCAAGTTCAACCTCTACCAGTCGCTGCACACCGCCGTGGCGCTGAGCGGCGGCGCGGTGGTCGAGGTGCTGGTCCGCACCCGCCGGATGCACGAGGTCGCCGAGACCGGGGTGGTCGCGCTGGGCGACCCGTCCCCGGCCGGCGCCGCCCAGGACACCGACGAGCTGGACCGCACCGACCCGGCTCGGCCCGGCTGGCTCAGCCGGCTGCTGGAGTGGCAGCAGGAGACGCCCGACCCGGACGCCTTCTGGTCCGCGCTCACCGCCGACCTGGCCGGAGACCGCGAGATCACCGTCGTGGCGGAGAGCGGCGAAACGCTTCAGCTGAGGGCCGGGGCCACCTGTGTGGACGCGGCCTACCTGCTCGGCGAGGAGACCGGCCACCGATGTATCGGCGTGCGGGTCAACGGGCGGCTCAGCGCGCTCTCCACCGTGCTGGAGGACGGCGACCTGATCGCGGTGCTCACCGAGACCCTCCCGGCCGGCGGCGGGCAGCCCTCCGGCCCCGCCCCCGAATGGCTGGCGCACGCCCGCACCCCCGCCGCCCGGCTCGCCATCGAGCGCTGGCTGGCCGATCCCCCGGCCCGGCCGCCGGCGGTCCGCACCGGCCCGGCCGCGGCGCTGCCCGCCCCGCCCGGCCGCCGCACCGGCGAGAAGCGGTCCGCCCCCGTCACCGTGGCCGGACGGCCCGGGGCGACGGTACGGCTGGCGCGCTGCTGCACGCCCGTCCCGCCGGACGAGGTCACCGGCTACCCGATCCGCGGCGGCGCGGTGGCCGTACACCGCACCGGCTGCCCGGCGGGGGATCGGATGCGGGCGGACGGACGGGCCGCGCTGGAGGTCCGCTGGCAGCCGCAGGACGCCCCGGCCGCCGGGCACCGGGCCACCCTGCGGGCCGAGGCGCTGAACCGGCCCCGGCTGCTCGCCGACGTCACCGCGGCGATCTCCGCCGAGGGCGTCGGCATCGTCTCGGCCGAGGTCGAGCCGCCGCAGGAGTCGCGGGTCCGGCACACCTACACCGTGGAACTGCCCGAGCCGGGGGCACTGCCCGGGCTGATGCGGGCGATGCTGCGGGTCTCCGGGGTGTACGACGTCAGCCGCCCGCACGCCCCGGAGGTCGGATAGGCCCGCCGGCCCGCCGTCTCCGTCGTCCGGACGCCGCCGCGCCCGAAATGGGGATGACCGGCCGGTGCCGGGCGTGGGACCATCATGGGGAATTCACGGCCGGTCCGCGGCGTTCACAGGGCACAGGAGCCCGGGTGGCACCCGAGGACCTGAGGGGTAGCTCACCCCGCCCGGACGGTAACCGGGGCGGCAGCTGGGCAGACTCCGTACGGGACCGCCCGCCGGTCCCCGAAGGCCACCCGTACCAGCGAGCCAAAGGACAGAATGACCTCCACGTTCGACACCCGCGACCACGCCGACGCCACGCGCCGCATCGACGGTCTGCGGGCGGAAGCCCTCATGGACGAGGACCTCGCGGCCATCGACGAGGACCTCGGCCACCACTACGACGGCGACCAGTACGACCGCAGCGAGCGCGCAGCCCTGCGGCGAGTCGTCGGCCTCTCCACCGAACTCGAAGACGTCACCGAGGTCGAGTACCGCCAGCTCCGCCTGGAGCGCGTGGTGCTCGTCGGCGTCTGGACCGACGGCACGCTGGAGGAGGCGGAGAACTCCATGGCGGAGCTCGCCGCCCTCGCCGAGACCGCCGGCTCCCAGGTGCTGGACGGCGTCATCCAGCGCCGCGACAAGCCCGACGCGGCGACGTACATCGGCTCCGGCAAGGCGAAGGAGCTGCGCGACATCGTCGCCTCCACCGGCGCCGACACCGTGGTCTGCGACGGTGAGCTCACCCCCGGCCAGCTGATCCACCTGGAGGACGTGGTCAAGGTCAAGGTCGTCGACCGGACGGCCCTGATCCTGGACATCTTCGCCCAGCACGCCAAGTCCCGGGAGGGCAAGGCGCAGGTCTCGCTCGCGCAGATGCAGTACATGCTGCCGCGGCTGCGAGGCTGGGGTCAGTCGCTGTCCCGGCAGATGGGTGGTGGCGGCTCCGGTTCGTCCGGCGGCGGCATGGCCACCCGTGGTCCCGGTGAGACCAAGATCGAGACCGACCGGCGCCGGATCCGCGAGAAGATGGCGAAGCTCCGCAAGGAGATCGCCGACATGAAGAAGGGCCGCGACACCAAGCGCCAGGAGCGCCGGCGCCACCAGGTGCCGTCCGTGGCCATCGCCGGGTACACCAACGCCGGCAAGTCCTCCCTGCTCAACCGGCTCACCGGCGCGGGCGTGCTGGTGGAGAACGCGCTGTTCGCCACCCTGGACCCGACCGTGCGCCGGGCCCAGACCCCGAGCGGGCGGGTCTACACCCTGGCCGACACCGTCGGCTTCGTCCGGCACCTGCCGCACCACCTGGTCGAGGCCTTCCGCTCGACCATGGAGGAGGTCGCCGACGCGGACCTCATCCTGCACGTGGTGGACGGCTCGCACCCCGAGCCGGAGACGCAGCTGGCCGCCGTCCGCGAGGTCATCGTCTCGGTCGACGCGCAGAACGTGCCCGAGATCGTGGTGATCAACAAGGCGGACGCCGCCGACCCGCACGTGCTGCAGCGCCTGCTGCGCCGCGAGCCGCACGCCATCGTGGTCTCGGCGCGCAGCGGCGCGGGCATCGACGAGCTGCTGAAGCTCATCGACGACGAGCTGCCGCGACCGGCCGTCGAGGTGCGGGCCCTGGTGCCCTACACCCAGGGCGCGCTGGTCTCCCGGGTGCACGCGGAGGGCGAGCTGCTCGCCACCGAGCACACCGCCGAGGGCACCCTGGTGCACGCCAAGGTGCCGGCCGAGCTGGCCGCCGAGCTGGAGCACTTCGCGGTGGCCCTGCAGGGCTGAGGCGCGAGCACGAGTGCGACGGAGGGCCCCCGGGACCGTACTGGTCCCGGGGGCCCTCTCGCGTGCCCGCGGGCCGCCTGCGTGTGCCTGCGGGCCGCCTGCGTGTGCCTGCGGGCCGCCTGCGTGTGCCCGCGGGCCGCCTCCGCGTGCTCCGCGGCCTACCTGACGTTCTTGGCGAAGTAGTCGAAGGCCTGCTTCGCCTGCTCCTGCAGCGAGGGGCCGGCCTGGTACCCGGCCGGGTTGCGGTTGCCGATCGCGCCGACGCTGATCAGGTTGGGCTTGCCGTCCCTGGTGACGAACCAGCCGCCGCCGCTCGAGCCGGCGGTCATGCCGCAGCCGATCACGTACATCGGCGGGCGGGTCCGGTCGAAGGAGAGCCGGGCGGGCGGGACGGGGGAGTCGCAGTGGTCCAGCTCCATGCCGTCGAAGGGCCGCTCGACCGGGTAGCCGTAGGCGGCGGCCGAGGTGATCTGGTCGCGCGGGGCGTTGAACCAGATCGGGACCGAGCCGCCGACCGTCTCCTCCAGGGACTTGCCGGAGTCGTTCTCGGCGCGCACCCGGAGGATCCCGTAGTCGAACTGGTTGTGGGCGCCGACGCCGGTCTCCTGGAGCCAGGTCGGCGACACCAGCGCGTGCACCGCCGTCCACCGGCCGTACGGGGCGGCCTGCGCGTCCGGGTACGGCTTGCCGTGGCTCGCCTGGCCGTCCCGGTTGAAGCCGGGGACGAACACCAGGTTCTTCAGCCAGCCGCCGCCCTTGCCGTCGTGCAGGCAGTGCGCGGCGGTGTAGACGAGGTTGCTGCGGCCGGGGTTGACCGGGTCCGAGACCACGGTCGCGGAGCAGGCCGCGTCGCCCTGCGGGGCGGTCAGGAAGAGCCGGCCGACCACGGCGGCGGCCTGGCCGTACGGGTGCGGCTGCGGCTCGGCCGGGACGACGGCGGGCGGGGCGTCCCGCTCGACGCCCTGGGCCGCGGGGGCGGTGAGCGAGTACTCCGGGGTGGGCCGGGCCTTGGCCGCGTCCATCCGGGCGGGGGACCAGTAGCCCGGGGCGGTGTCGTTGGCGAACCTGCTGTCGGCGACGTACTTCGTCCAGTCCTCCAGCTTCCAGCCCGTCAGGTCGCCCAGGCTGGTGGGCGCGGACTTGGGGAGGGCCGGGGGCGGGGTGGCGGGCCTGGCGGGGCCGGCCGGGCCGCAGGCCGCCGCGGCCAGGGCGGTCACGGCGAGCAGCGCGGCGCCGGCCGTCCCGGCGCGGCGGCGCCGACTGGTGGTTCTGGGCATGCTGCATCGTCCCCCGTGCTGTGCTGGTGTTTCCGTACCGTCCCCCGGTGGCGGCTACTGCTTCCTGGAGATCCAGTCCAGGGCCTGCTTGGCGACCGCCTCCAGGTAGGGGCCGCTGAGCGAGGTGTGCTCCTGGGTGCCGATCGAGGTGTTGCTGACCAGGGCGGTCTTCCCGTCGGGCATGGTGGCGAACCAGCCGCCGCCGCTGGAGCCCTGGGTCATGTTGCAGCCGATGGTGAGCATCGAGGGGCGCTTGGCGTCGAAGGAGAGCCGGGTCGGCTTGCCGCCGTCGCACTTGTACAGCTCCTGGCCGTCGAACGGCTTGAGCAGCGGGTAGCCGACGGCCGAGACGGCGAGCTTGTCGCGCGGCGCGTCGAACCACACCGGGACGGCCGAACCGACCGTCTCCTCCAGGGACTTGCCGGTGTCGTTCTGGTTGTGCACGCGCATCACGGCGAAGTCGTACTGGTTGGCGGCGTCGCCGGTGCCGCCGCCCTCGACCATCCACTGCGGCGAGGTGGTGACCTGGTCGGCCCACCAGGTGCCGAGCGGGGCCAGTTCGGACAGCGGGGCGCGCTTGCCGCCGCTGGAGGCACCCGAGTTGTTGTAGGCGGGCACGAAGACCAGGTCCTTGTAGAAGTTCCCGCCCTTGCCCTCGTGCACGCAGTGGCCTGCCGTCCAGACCAGGTTGCTCTTGCCCGGGCGCTGCGGGTCGGCGATCACGGTCGCCGAGCAGTTGCCGCGGCCGCCCTTGGCGGAGAAGAACACCTTGCCGGAGGGCTGCTTGGTGTACGGGCGGGGCTGCGCCACGGCGTTGACCACCGGCGGCTCGGGGTCGGTCACGCCGTCGTCGGTGGCGGGCTTGGGGGTGGCCGGGGCGGGCTTGGTGGCGGGCGGGGCCGGGTCGGCGGGCTTGGAGTCGCCCATCTTGTCCGGGTCCCAGAAGTCCTTCACCACCGGGTTGTTGAAGACGTGCTTGGACGCCCACTTGTCCCAGTCCTCGAACTTCCACTTCTTCAGGTCGTCCCAGGACCTCGGCAGGCCCTCCAGCAGGCTGGTCGGCAGGCCGGACGGCAGGGTGATCCCGCCGATCACGCCGCCCCCGCCCGCACCGCCGCTCGCGGCGGCCGAGGAGGGCGGCGGCGCGGCGCTGCCCGCGCCGTCGCCCGCCGGGCCGTCCGGCCCGCAGGCGCTCACGGCGAGCAGCGTCCCCGCGACCACGGCGGCGGCCAGGGCTGACCGGTGGATCGTAGGCATCTGTGCGATTCCCCCTGTGCTCGGTCGGTCTACGGTGCGGCGGCTTGCCGCCCTGGAGTCTTCCATCGCGGACGAGGACGGCCGTGCCCGCCCCCCGGGTTGCGGCGGCGCGGCGGGGTCACCGATCCGTGACACGGACGCGGTCGGCCGGTTGGCACAGCAGGGCTTTCGGCCCCGTTGGCGGACAATCCCCGATCTTCACCCGGACGAGTGAGCCGTCCTTGTGATCACCCCTCAGGGATAGGTAACCCTTACCTGACGCGACGGTGCGAGCGCCCGCCGACCCCCTCCACCACAGTGCGCGTCCGCACCCCCACGCGCCCCAAGGAGCAGCCTTGAGCACCGCCCTCACCGGAGCCCCGCCCGAACTGCCGCTGCCCGGGCAGCCCCCGAGTGAGGAGCACCTGCGCGAGCCCGACCCGCTGCTGCACCCCGACCCCGCCGTCGCCGCCGAACAGGCCGCCCTGGAAGCCCTGTTGCGCTGCTGGACGCGGGAGACCGGGGCCCGGCCCGGGCCGGACGGGCGGCTGCGGATCGCCGTCCTCGGCGGGGCGGCCCGGCTCACCGCCCCGGTCCGCTACTGGTCGCCCGGCGGCTGGCACCGGTTCGGCCCGGCCACCCTCGCGACCGGAGGGGAGGGCACCGACTCCCCGGTGGACGCCGTCACCGCCGCCGCACTGCTGGCCGCCGCGGCCGCCGAGCGGCCCGACCCCGGGCAGATCGCCGACCTCGCCGGGCGGGTCGCCGACTCGGTGGTCCGCACCGCCGAGATCCTCGCCCACCGCCGGACCGCCGCCGCGCCCGGCGGCCCGGAGCGCTCGCAGTTCCTCGCCGCCGAGCAGTCCCTGCTGCTCGGCCACCCGCTGCACCCGACCCCGAAGAGCCGCGACGGCCTCGGCCCGGCCCAGAGCGTCGCCTACTCGCCCGAACTGCACGGCTCCTTCCGGCTCCACTGGTACGCCGTGGACCTTGGGCTGCTCGCCGCGGGCTCCGCCGTCGCCGAGAGCGCCGAACAGCTCACCGCCGGCCTGCTCGACGGCTGCCTCGCGCTGCCGCCCGGCACCGCCGCCCTGCCGCTGCACCCCTGGCAGGCCCGCGAACTCGCCCACCGCCCGGCCGTCGCCGCACTGCTCGCCGACGGGCTGCTGCACGACCTCGGACCGGCCGGCGAGCCCTGGCACCCCACCTCCTCGGTGCGCACCGTCTACCGGCCCGGCACCCCGTGGATGCTCAAGCTCTCGCTCGGCCTGCGGATCACCAACTCCCGCCGGGAGAACCTGCGCAAGGAGCTGCACCGCGGCCTGGAGATGCACCGGCTGCTGGAGAGCGGACTGGCCGCCGAGTGGCGGGCCGTCCACCCCGGGTTCGACATCGTCCGCGACCCGGCCTGGATCGGCGTCGACCATCCGGCGCTCGGCGACCCGGGCGGCCTGGACACCGTGCTGCGCGCCCAGCCGTTCGCCCCCGCCGAGCGCGCGCTGTGCGTCGCCGGGCTGGTCGCCGAGCAGCCGCTCGGCACCGGCGACACCGTGCCGTCCCGGCTCGGCGACACCCTGCGGGCGCTCGCCGCGCGCTGCGGCCGCCCGCTGCCGACCGTGGCCGCCGAATGGTTCCTGCGCTACCTGGACGCCGTCGTGCTGCCCGTCCTGTGGCTGGACGGCCGGGGCGGCATCGCCCTGGAGGCGCACCAGCAGAACAGCCTCGTCCTGCTCGACGACGACGGCTGGCCGAGCGGCGGCCGCTACCGCGACAACCAGGGCTACTACTACCGGGAGAGCGCCGCCGAGCGGCTCACCGCCCGGCTGCCCGGACTCGGCGCCGACAGCGACACCTTCCTGCCCGACCCGGTGATCGACCACCACTTCGCCTACTACCTCGGCATCAACCACGTCCTCGGCCTGATCGGCGCCTTCGGCTCCCAGCGGCTCGCCGACGAGACGGTGCTGCTGGCCGCGCTGCGCCGGTTCCTGGCCGGACCGCGGGTCGCCGCCACCCGGTCCTCGCTGCCCGGGCTGCTGCTGGACGCGCCCACACTGCCCTGCAAGGCCAACCTGCTCACCCGGATCAACGGCATGGACGAGCTGGTCGGCCCGGTCGCCAGCCAGTCCGTCTACGTGGACATCCCCAACCCGGTGGCGGGTGGCTGATGTTGGACGACCTGCCCGGGTGGGGCGCGATCCCCACCCCGGCCGGCGAGTTCCGGCTCAGCCCGGTCCGGCTGCCCGCCGACCTGGGGCTGCTCGCCGGATGGATGAACGACCCCGAGGTCGCCGCCTTCTGGGAGCTCTCCGGCCCGCCGGAGGTCACCGACCGGCACGTCCGGGCCCAACTGGACGGCGACGGCCGCAGCCTGCCCTGCCTCGGCCTGCTCGACGGCGAGCCGATGAGCTACTGGGAGGTCTACCGCGCCGACCTCGACCCGCTGGCCGCGCACTACCCGGCCCGCCCGCACGACACCGGCGTCCACCTGCTGCTCGGCCCCGCCGCCAGCCGCGGCCGGGGGCTGGGCGCCGTCCTGCTGGCCGCCCTCGCGGAGCGGATCCTGTGCCGCCGCCCGTCCTGCGAACGGGTCGTCGCCGAACCGGACGTCCGCAACCGGCGCTCGGTCCGGGCCTTCGAACGGGCCGGGTTCCGGGCGGCCGGCGAACTCGACCTGCCCGACAAGCGCGCCGCCCTGATGGTGCGCGGCCGAGCACCCCGCCCCCGATCCGCAGCCCCGGACCCGATCCCGACCTGCCCAGACCCCGCCTAGCCCGATCCCGACCTGCCCAGACCCCGGCCTGCCCAGACCCCGCCTAGCCCCGATCCCGCCTAGGACATCCCGTGGACACCCCTGCATCGCCGCCGCCGTACGACCTGCTCGGCGTCGGCATCGGCCCGTTCAACCTCTCGCTCGCCGCGCTCGCCGAGCCCGTCCCCGGCCTGCGCACGCTCTTCTGCGACCAGCGCCCGGAGTTCCGCTGGCACCACGGGATGCTGGTGGACGGGGCCCGGATGCAGGTGCCGTTCCTCGCCGACCTGGTCTCGCTGGTGGACCCGACCAACCCGTGGTCCTTCCTCAACTACCTGCGCGAGCAGGACCGGCTGTTCCCGTTCTACTTCGCCGAGCGCTTCCAACTGCCGCGCCGCGAGTACGACCACTACTGCCGCTGGGCCGCCGAACGGCTGGCCAACTGCCGCTTCGGCACCGAGGTCACCGCCCTGCACTGGGACCACGCAGCCGGCGAGGACCCGTGCTACCGGGTCGAGTTGACCGACACCGCGACCGGTCGGAAGTCCTCCGTGCGGGCCCGCAACCTCGCCCTCGGCGTCGGCACCCGGCCGGTGCTGCCGGAGGCCTTCGCCGGGCTGGCCGGCCACCCGCGGGCCTTCCACTCCGCCGACTACCTGGACCGCCGCGCCGACCTGTCCGGCGCCCGGGACATCACCGTGGTCGGCAGCGGGCAGTCCGGCGCCGAGGTCTTCCTCGACCTGCTCCGCCGCCACGAGGACGACGGCGTCCGGCTGCGCTGGCTCACCCGCACCAGGGCGCTCGCGCCCATGGAGTACTCCAAGCTCGGCCTGGAGCACTTCACCCCCGACTACACCCGCTACTTCCACGGTCTGCCCGGGCCCGTCCGGGACGCCCTGGTCGCCGCCCAGTGGCAGCTGCACAAGGCCGCCAGCGCCGAGACCCTCGCCGAGATCCACGACCACCTCTACGAGCGCACCATCGGCCGCCCGATCGACACCGCCCCGGTCGAGATCACCCCCGGCACCGCCGTCACCGACACCCGTCCCGGCCCCTGCGGCGGCCTCGAACTGCACTGCCGGCACAACGACTCCGGCGCCGAGCACGTCCTGCGCACCGACGCCGTGGTGCTCGCCACCGGCTACCGGGCCGCCCGCCCGGCCGCGCTCGAACCGCTCGCCGACCTGATCGACTGGGACGAGGCCGGGCGCTACCGGGTCGACCTGGACCACCGGGTCGCCACCCGGCCCGGGCTCACCGGCGGCCTCTACGTCCAGAACGCCGAACTGCACACCCACGGCGTCGGCGCGCCCGACCTCGGGCTCGGCGCCCACCGCGCCGCCGTGATCCTCAACGCCGTCACCGGCCGGACCGTCCACCGACTGCCCGACCGCACCGCCTGGACCGGTTTCGCGCCGCCCACCACCGCCCCCCTCGACCGGACCCCCGTCCTCCCTCGCCCCCAGGAGCTGACCCGTGCCGCAACCGTCGGCCGCTGAACCGCCGCTCTACCTGCCCCCCCACCTCACCGCCGGGCACTGGCAGCGGGCCGGCCGGGCCCTGCTGGCCAAGATGCTCGGCGAGTTCGCCTACGAGGACCTGCTCACACCCGTCCCCGGCGCCCTCGACGGCGAGTACCTGGTGAAGCTGCCCGAAGCCGAGTACCGCTTCACCGCCCGGCGCGGCGCCTACGACGGCTGGCAGGTCGACCCGGAGTCGGTCCGGTGCTCCCGACCGGACGGCCTGGACCCGCTGCGCTTCCTCCCGTACGCCCGGCAGACCCTCGGGATGCTCGGCGAGACCACCGCCCACCTGATCCGCGAGCTCTCCGCCACCCTCACCGCCGACGCCCGCCAGCTCGCCACCGCGCTCACCGCCGCCGAACTCGCCGACCTCGACCACGCCGCGCTGGAAGGCCGGCAGGGCGGCCACCCCTGGATCGTCCCCAACAAGGGCCGGATCGGCTTCTCCGCCGCCGACGCCGCCCGCTGGGCACCGGAGGCCCGCAGCCCGCGCCCGCTGCCCTGGATCGCCGTCCACCGCCGGCTCGCCGAGTACCGCGGCGTACCCGGCCTGGAGCACCCCGAGCAGCTGTACGCCCGCGAGCTGGACGACCCGGACGTACTGCGCGCCGCCCTCGGCCCGGACGCCGACGACTACCTGCTGCTGCCCGTCCACCCCTGGCAGTGGGACGAGACGATCCTGCCGCTGTTCGCGCCCTGGATCGCCTCCGGCGAGATCGTCCCGCTGACCTCGGACGGCGACCCACGGCTGCCCCAGCAGTCCATCCGCTCCTTCTTCAACACCGCCCGCCCCGAGCGCTGCACCGTCAAGCTGCCGCTGTCCATCCTGAACACCCTGGTCTGGCGCGGCCTGCCCACCGAACGCACCCTCGCCGCGCCCGCCGTCACCGCCTGGCTGCACGGACTGCGCGACGCCGACCCGTTCCTGCGCGACGAATGCCGGGTGATCCTGCTCGGCGAGATCGCCTCCGTCACCGTCGACCACCCGCTGTACCGGGAGATGCCCGAGGCGCCGTACCAGTACAAGGAGCTGCTCGGCGCGATCTGGCGCGAACCGCTCGGCCCCTTCCTGGACACCGGCGAACGCGCCCGCACCCTCGCCGCCCTGCTGCAGACCGGCTCCGACGGGCGGGCGCTCGCCGCCGAGCTGATCGCCCGCTCCGGACTCACCCCGGCCGAGTGGACCGGCCGGCTGTTCGCCGCGATGCTCCCGCCGCTGCTGCACTTCCTCTACCGGTACGGGCTGGTCTTCTCCCCGCACGGCGAGAACGCCATCGTGGTCTTCGACGAGCGCGACACCCCGGCCCGGCTCGCGGTCAAGGACTTCGTGGACGACGTCAACCTCAGCTCGCAGGACCTGCCCGAGCTGCGCGACCTGCCCGCCGAGGTGGCCGACGTCCTGCTGCGGGACAGCGCGCAGGACCTCTGCCAGTTCATCCACTCCGGGCTGTTCATCGGCGTCTTCCGCTACCTCGCCCCACTGCTGGAGGCGCAGACCGGACTGCCCGAGACCGAGTTCTGGGCCCTGCTGCGCGCCGAGGTCCTGCGCCACCAGGACCGCTTCCCCGAGCTGCGCGAGCGCTTCGAGCTGTTCGACCTGTTCCGGCCCCGGATCGACCGGCTCTGCCTCAACCGCAACCGGCTGGTCCTCGACGGCTACCAGGACCGCCCGCACCGCCCGCACGCCGCCCGGTTCGGCACGGTGCCGAACGCACTGGTGTCGGTGGACGTGCGGCAGCCCGCGCGACGGGACCGGATTGTCACCCCCGCCCCGTAGGGTGGGAGGGTCATGACGAACGACTCCGAATCCCACGACTCCGAATCCCCCGACTCCGAGTCCCCGCGCGCGGCGGACCTCGGCGACGAGGCCGGGGAAGCCGTCGCCGTCCCGCGCTCGCGGATCCCCGAACTGCTGCACGCCGCGGTGGCGGCCGTCGGCGGCGTCGAGCGCCCCGGCCAGGTCCGGATGGCCGAGGCCGTCGCCGACGCCGTCGACCACGGCGAGCACCTGCTCGTCCAGGCCGGCACCGGCACCGGCAAGTCCCTCGCCTACCTGGTGCCCGCGCTCGCCCACGGGGACCGCGTGGTGGTCGCCACCGCCACCCTGGCGCTGCAACGCCAGCTGGTGGAGCGGGACTTGCCGCGCACCGTCGAGGCGCTGCACCCGGTGCTGCGCCGCCGCCCGCTGTTCGCGATGCTCAAGGGCCGCTCCAACTACCTGTGCCTGCACCGGGCCAACGAGGGCACCCCGAGCGAGGAGGGCGAGGGCCTGTTCGACCCGGTGGACGCGCTCGGCGGGCCCACCGGCAAGCTCGGGCAGGAGGTCCTGCGGCTGCGTGACTGGGCCGACGAGACCGAGACCGGGGACCGCGACGACATGAGCCCCGGCGTCTCCGACAAGGCCTGGGCCCAGCTCTCGGTCACCTCCAAGGAGTGCCTGGGCGCCACCCGCTGCGCGTACGGGCAGGAGTGCTTCGCCGAGAAGGCGCGGGAGCGGGCCAAGCTGGCGGACGTCGTGGTCACCAACCACGCGATGCTCGCGATCGACGCGATCGAGGGCGCGCCGGTGCTGCCCGAGCACGGGCTGCTGATCGTGGACGAGGCGCACGAGCTGGTCAACCGGGTCACCGGCGCGGCCACCGCCGAGCTGACCGTCGGCGCGGTCAACCGGGCGGTGAAGCGGGCCGCCCGGCTCGCCAACGAGAAGGCCGTGGACGCCCTGCAGGCCGCCGCCGAGAACTACCACGGCCTGATGGAGACCGCCCAGCCCGGCCGGGTCGAGGAGCTGCCCGAGTACCTGGCGTATGCGGTCACCGCGATCCGGGACGCCTCCCGCCAGGTGATCACCTCGCTGGGGGAGACCAGGGACAAGGGGCTCAGCGACGAGGACGCCGTCCGCAAGCAGGCGATGGCCTCCGTCGAGACGCTGCACGAGACCGCCGAGCGGCTGCTGGAGGACTCCGAGTACGACGTGGTCTGGATCGAGCGCAGCGACCGCTACGGGTTGGGCACCGCCTCGGTGCGGGTCGCCCCGCTGAGCGTCTCCGGGCTGCTGCGCGAGGGGCTGTACAAGGAGCGCTCGGTCGTCCTCACCTCGGCCACGCTGAAGCTCGGCGGGGACTTCAAGGGGGTCGCCGCCTCGGTCGGCCTGCCCGCCGAGACACGGCTGCCGGACATCCGCACGGCCGGGGACAACCCGGAGGGCGGTGCCGGGTTCGGCGAGGACGCCGTCCCGTTCTGGCGCGGGATCGACGTCGGCTCGCCGTTCAAGTACCCCAAGCAGGGGATCCTGTACGTCGCCAAGCACCTGGCCGATCCCGGGCGCGACCCCGAACGTCCTGACATGCTCGACGAGTTGGCCGAGCTGATCGACGCGGCGGGTGGGCGGACGCTGGGCCTGTTCTCCTCGATGCGCGGCGCCCAGACGGCGGCCGAGGCGATGCGCGAGCGGCTGGACCACCGGATCCTGCTCCAAGGGGAGGACACCCTGGGCGAGTTGATCCGGGAGTTCGCCTCGGACGCGTCCACCTGCCTGTTCGGCACGCTCTCGCTCTGGCAGGGCGTGGACGTGCCCGGATCGGCCTGCCAGCTGGTCGTGATGGACCGGATCCCGTTCCCGCGTCCGGACGACCCGCTGATGAGCGCCCGCCAGAAGGACGTCGAACAGCGCGGCGGGAACGGCTTCATGGCGGTCGCGGCGACGCACGCGGCACTGCTGATGGCGCAGGGGGCGGGCCGGCTGGTGCGCGCTGCGGACGACCGGGGCGTGGTGGCGGTGCTCGACCCGCGGGTGGAGACCAAGCGGTACGGGGGCTTCTTCCGCTCCTCGATGCCCGAGTTCTGGTACACCACCGACCGCAACCAGGTGCGCCGCTCGCTGGCGGCGATCGACGCCTCGGCGGCGCCGGTGCGTCCGGTGGTGAAGCGGGGCTGAGGCCCGGGCCCCGGGGGGTGACGGAACGCCGGAGGGGCTCCCCCGCGGATGCGGTGGAGCCCCTTCCCGGTGTCTGCGGTCCCCGTGTGCGGCCCCGCGGGGTGTCCCGCGGGGGTGGGGGCGGTCAGAGGCGGCGCAGGACCGCGACGACCTTGCCCAGGATGGTCGCGTTGTCGCCGTTGATCGGCTCGTACGCCGGGTTGTGCGGCATCAGCCAGATCCGGCCGTCCTCGCGCTTGAGCCGCTTGACGGTGGCCTCGCCGTCGATCATCGCGGCCACGATGTCGCCGTTCTCGGCGACCGGCTGGCGGCGCACGGTGACCCAGTCGCCGTCGCAGATCGCCGCCTCGATCATCGAGTCGCCGCGCACGGTGAGCGCGAACAGCTCGCCCTCGCCGACCAGTTGCCGGGGCAGCGGGAAGACGTCCTCGACCGTCTGCTCGGCCAGGATCGGCCCGCCGGCGGCGATCCGGCCCACCAGCGGCACGTAGGAGGTGGACGGGCGGCCGGCCGTCTCGGCGGTGTTGGGGCGGGCCACCTCGACGCCGCGGACCTCGTAGGCGCGGGGGCGGTGCGGGTCCCGGCGCAGGAAGCCCTTGCGCTCCAGGGCCATCAGCTGGTGGGCCACCGAGGAGGTGCTGGACAGGCCGACGGCCTGGCCGATCTCGCGCATGGACGGCGGGTAGCCCCGGCGCTGGACGGAGTCCCGGATGACCTCGATCACCCGGCGCTGGCGCTCGGTGAGGCCGGCCTCGTCGGTCCGGATGCCGGGGGGGCGGCCGGGCATCGCGCGGGCGGGCGAGGGGTGGGTGTCATCCATGGCGGGGGAGTGTTCGATCGGCTGGTCGGGCACCCGGTTCGAGCCGGAAAGGGCCGTACCGGAGAGATGGTGGTCTTCGCTGCGGTCCATGCTGATATCCACACTCTGCTGATTCGTGGTGCGCTGCCCCACCTTGAACTGGGAGTGTTCCTGCACCGGGATGGTGTTGGTTTCGATCGTGTTCACGGCGGCCCCTCTCGACGGCTGTCCTCTCCCTTTCCAGCCCAACGCACCTCCTATCGAAAGGTTGCGCCAAACACACGTTCGAGTGAATTATTCGGGAGTTGGCTGACTCGATCAAGGCTTTGTTGTACATCGAGTAAATGTTCGACCGGAATCCGACCCGGGCAGTCTAATCGGCGCCCCGATCCACACCGACACGCCAGGGGTGCCGCGTCCCCCTGGGACCTAGATGTAGTGGCTACAGTCCTCTCCGTGCCCAAGTGGTAGTGGTCACGGCGCATGATCAGCTTGCCGAGGCCGGGGGCGCATCGCATAGACTCAACTGGTCCGCACGATCTGCCAGGGAGGGATCCCGAGGTGCACTGCCCCTTCTGCCGGCACTCCGACAGCCGCGTTGTCGACAGCCGGACCACCGAGGACGGCAGCTGCATCCGCCGCCGTCGGCAGTGCCCGGACTGCGGCCGCCGCTTCACCACCGTGGAGACGGCCGCGCTGATGGTCATCAAGCGCAGCGGCGTCACCGAGCCGTTCTCCCGGCAGAAGGTCATCACCGGCGTCCGCAAGGCCTGCCAGGGCAGACCGGTCACCGAGGATGCGCTGGCCCAGCTCGGGCAGCGGGTCGAGGAGTGCGTGCGGGCCAGCGGCAACGCCGAGCTGACCACCCACGACGTGGGCCTGGCCATACTCGGCCCGCTCAAGGAACTCGACGTGGTCGCCTACCTGCGCTTCGCCAGCGTGTACCAGGCGTACGACGGACTGGAAGACTTCGAGGCCGCCATCGCGGAACTCCGCGCCGAGCAGCCCCTCACCCCGGAGACGGACGACGCCTGCGTGTCCGTCTCCGCCGCCGCGCCCTAGGAGGCGTCGGCCACCGGCCCCCAGGCGGGGGCCTAGCCGCACCACAAGGCCCCGCGGGGCCCCGGCGTGCCCGGAAACGGGGCGCAGAACACTACAAACCGTGCGAACACAGGCAGGGTCTCCGCCTGCCCGCACACCGGAAGAACGAACCAGCGGTGCCCGGACTTTTCAGGGCACTACGGGCGTTTGCCCAGGAGGAGGAGCGAGAAGTGACAGACACCACGAGCGGTTCCGCACGCGGGTCGAAGTCCGAGAAGGCCGCGGCCAAGGGCGCCAAGGCCCCGAAGGGCGGTCTGCGGATGGAGCGCATCCACACCACTCCTGGCGTGCACCCGTACGACGCGGTCCGCTGGGAGCGGCGCGACGTCGTGATGACCAACTGGCGTGACGGGTCGATCAACTTCGAGCAGCGCGGCGTCGAGTTCCCCGACTTCTGGTCGGTCAACGCCGTCAACATCGTCACGTCCAAGTACTTCCGCGGCGCCGTCGGCAGCCCGCAGCGCGAGTGGAGCCTCAAGCAGATCATCGACCGCGTGGTGCTCACCTACCGCGCCGCCGGCGAGAAGCACGGCTACTTCGCCACCAAGGACGACGCCGAGATCTTCGAGCACGAGCTGACCCACGCCCTCCTCCACCAGGTGTTCAGCTTCAACTCGCCGGTCTGGTTCAACGTCGGCACCAAGCAGCCCCAGCAGGTCAGCGCCTGCTTCATCCTGTCCGTCGACGACTCCATGGAGTCGATCCTCGACTGGTACAAGGAAGAGGGCATGATCTTCAAGGGCGGCTCCGGCGCCGGCCTCAACCTCTCCCGGATCCGCTCCTCCAAGGAGCTGCTCTCCTCCGGCGGCAACGCCTCCGGCCCGGTCTCCTTCATGCGCGGCGCCGACGCCTCGGCCGGCACCATCAAGTCGGGCGGCGCCACCCGCCGCGCGGCCAAGATGGTCGTGCTCGACGTCGACCACCCGGACGTCGAGGCCTTCATCGAGACCAAGGTGAAGGAGGAGGAGAAGATCCGCGCCCTGCGCGACGCGGGCTTCGACATGGACCTCGGCGGGGACGACATCACCTCCGTCCAGTACCAGAACGCCAACAACTCGGTCCGCGTCTCCGACGAATTCATGACCGCCGTCGAGAACGGCACCGAATTCGGCCTGCGCGCCCGGATGACCGGCGAGGTCATCGAGACCGTCGACGCGAAGAAGCTGTTCCGCAAGATGGCCGAGGCCGCCTGGGCCTGCGCCGACCCCGGCATCCAGTACGACTCCACCATCAACCACTGGCACACCTGCCCGGAGTCCGGCCGCATCAACGCGTCCAACCCCTGCTCCGAGTACATGCACCTGGACAACTCCAGCTGCAACCTCGCCTCGCTCAACCTGATGAAGTTCCTCCGCGACGACGACTCGTTCGACGCCGAGCGCTTCGCCAAGGTCGTCGAGCTGGTCATCACCGCGATGGACATCTCCATCTGCTTCGCCGACTTCCCGACCGAGAAGATCGGCGAGACCACCCGCGCCTACCGCCAGCTCGGCATCGGCTACGCCAACCTCGGCGCCCTGCTGATGGCCACCGGCCACGCCTACGACAGCGAGGGCGGCCGCGCCCTGGCCGGCGCCATCACCTCGCTGATGACCGGCACCGCCTACCGCCGCGGCGCCGAACTCGCCGGCGTGGTGGGCCCGTACGACGGCTACGCCCGCAACGCGGCCGCGCACCAGCAGGTCATGAAGCAGCACGCGGACGCCTCGCTGGACGCCGTCTCGGTCGACGAGCTGGACGCCCCGGTCTGGCTGGCGGCCAACAAGACCTGGCAGGACGTCGTGCGCATCGGTGCGCAGAACGGCTTCCGCAACGCCCAGGCCTCGGTGCTCGCCCCGACCGGCACCATCGGCCTGATGATGGACTGCGACACCACCGGCGTCGAGCCCGACCTGGCCCTGGTCAAGTTCAAGAAGCTCGTCGGCGGCGGCTCGATGCAGATCGTCAACGGCACCGTCCCGCGCGCCCTCAAGCGCCTCGGCTACCAGGACGAGCAGATCGAGGCGGTCGTCGCCCACATCGCCGAGCACGGCAACGTGGTGGACGCGCCGGGTCTGAAGCCCGAGCACTACGAGGTGTTCGACTGCGCGATGGGCGAGCGCTCCATCTCGCCGATGGGGCACGTGCGGATGATGGCCGCGATCCAGCCGTGGATCTCCGGCGCCATCTCCAAGACCGTCAACATGCCGGCCGCCGCGACCGTCGAGGACGTCGAGGAGATCTACTTCGAGGCGTGGAAGATGGGCGTCAAGGCGCTCGCCATCTACCGCGAAAACTCGAAGGTCGGCCAGCCGCTCTCGGCCAAGAAGAAGGACGAGAAGGCCGAGGAGGCCGAGGCCCCCGCCGCGGTCGAGAAGGTCGTCGAGTACCGCCCGGTCCGCAAGCGCCTGCCCAAGGGCCGCCCGGGCATCACCACCTCCTTCACGGTCGGTGGCGCCGAGGGCTACATGACCGCCAACTCCTACCCGGACGACGGCCTCGGCGAGGTCTTCCTGAAGATGTCCAAGCAGGGCTCGACCCTCGCGGGCATGATGGACGCCTTCTCCATCGCCGTCTCGGTCGGCTTGCAGTACGGCGTGCCGCTGGAGACCTACGTCTCGAAGTTCACCAACATGCGCTTCGAGCCGGCCGGTCTGACCGACGACCCGGACGTGCGGATGGCGCAGTCGATCGTCGACTACATCTTCCGCCGCCTGGCGCTGGACTTCCTGCCCTTCGAGACCCGCTCGGCGCTCGGCATCCACTCCGTCGAGGAGCGCCAGCGCCACCTGGAGACCGGCTCGTACGAGCCGCTGGAGGCCGAGGAGCTCGACACCGAGTCGCTCGCCCAGTCGGCCCCGGTGGTCTCCAAGCCCGCCCCGGCCGCCGAGACGCCCAAGGCGGCCCCGAAGCAGGCCCACAACTCCACGGAGCTGATGGAGATCCAGCTCGGCCTCAACGCCGACGCCCCGCTCTGCTTCTCCTGCGGCACCAAGATGCGCCGCGCCGGCAGCTGCTACCTCTGCGAGGGCTGCGGCTCCACCAGCGGCTGCAGCTGACCGTGTTCGACCCCGGTTTCACCCGATGAGGTGAATACCTGAGGCGGGGCGAGGACTTCACGTCCTCGCCCCGCCTTTCTGCGTTTCCGGATGCCGATGTCACGGATCGGGGCGGTGGTCGGTCCGTAGGGGTGAGAGGTACTCGACGGAAGGAATTGGCGTGGTGAACGGGACGGTGCTGGTGACCGGGGCGACGGGGACGTTGGGGCGGGAGGTGGTGCGGCTGCTGGTGGCGCGCGGGGTGGCGGTGCGGGGGTTGAGCCGGCGGGTGCGGGACGGGGGTGACGGGGTCGAGTGGGTGGTCGGGGACCTGGTGAGCGGAGCCGGGATCGCGGAGGCGATGGCCGGGGTCGAGGTGGTGGTGGATTGCGCGACCACGCAGAAGAAGGCGGACGTGTCGGGGGTGCGGACGCTGGTGGAGCGGGCGCGGGAGGCCGGGGTGCGGCACCTCGTGTACGTGTCGATCGTGGGGATCGACCGGGTGCCGCTCGCGTACTACCGGGCGAAGCTCGCCTGTGAACGGGTGGTGCGGGAGTCGGGTCTGGGGTGGACGGTGCTGCGGGCGACGCAGTTCCACGACCTGCTGCTGAAGATCTTCGACGCCTCGGCGAAGCTGCCGGTGTTCCCGGCGCCCGGTGGGGTCCGGTTCCAGCCGGTGGACGTCCGGGAGGTGGCCGCGGCGGTGGCCGGGCTGGTGGGGGAGGAGCCCGCCGGGTTCGCGCCGGAGGTGGCCGGGCCGCAGGTGCGGTCGTACCGGGAGCTGGCCGAGGCGTACCTGCGGGCGGCGGGCAAGCGGCGGTTGCTGCTGCCGCTGCGGATCCCGGGTGCGGTCGGCCGGGGGCTGCGCGAGGGCGGGAACCTGGCGCCGGAACGGGCGGTGGGCACGGGGACCTTCGAGGAGGCGCTGGACCGGCGGTTCGGGGGCCGCTGAGGGCGCCCCCCAAGATGTCAACTCTGGTTGACATCCGCGCGGGTGTCAACCAGAGTTGACAGCATGAGCGAGAGCGGAGAACTCGCGGCCGCGGCGAGCAGTCGTGACCCCGCCGTGGGGCTCCGGGCGGTCCGCGCCCTGCGTGATCTGGCGGACCGGCTGGAGGCCCTGCAGGTGGGCAGCGCCCGGTCGCAGGGCTGGTCCTGGCAGGACATCGCGGTCTGCCTCGGGGTGACCAGGCAAGCGGTGCACAAGAAGTACGCGAAGCGCGGTATCCGCGGTGACGAGGACGGAGGCTGAGCGATGTTCGAGCGTTTCACCCCTGTGGCGCGGCAGGTGGTGGTCGATGCGCAGCGGGAGGCGAGGGAGCTGCGGCACGGCTACCTCGGGACGGAGCACCTCCTGCTGGCGATCCTGAGGCGGCCGGAGGACCCGGCCGTCGGGGTGCTGACGGAGGCGGGGCTGGACCACGGAACGGCGCGGCAGGCGGTTCGCCGGCTGCTGGGGGAGGGGGGCCAGGCGCAGGCGCTGGCCTCGATCGGGGTCGACCTGGACGCGGTGCGGGAGGCGGTCGAATCGGTCTTCGGTGAGGGGGCGCTGGACGCCCCGCCCGAGGAGGAGCCGAAGCGCCGGGGCTGGTTCCGCTCCGGCGGCGGGTTCGGTGGGCACATCCCGTTCACGGCCCGGGCCAAGAAGGTGCTGGAGCTGTCGCTGCGGGAGTCGCTGCGGCTGAAGTCGGGGGAGATCGCGGTCGGGCACCTGCTGCTCGGGGTGCTGCGCGAGGGGGAGGGCCTCGGGGCGCGGGTGATCGCCGAGCACGGGCTGGATCCGAAGGCCGTCCGGGAGACGGTCGAGCGGAAGCTGGGCTGAGCCCCGGCGGTGAACCGGGCCACCCGGTGGTGCGGCGGTTGCGTCGCCAATCGGTGTACGGGACGTGGATGAAGGAGACTGCCCGTCAACTGGCCGCTTGAGGCCAATGTCTGAATCGATATGATCGGCCCAAAGCGTGAACCGATCAG
The DNA here is from genome assembly GCF_055560835.1 of Kitasatospora sp. NPDC023120. Taxonomy (NCBI): domain Bacteria; kingdom Bacillati; phylum Actinomycetota; class Actinomycetes; order Kitasatosporales; family Streptomycetaceae; genus Kitasatospora; species Kitasatospora sp. NPDC023120. The sequence continues at coordinate 65,689 of NZ_JBVHHY010000024.1, forward strand.
CCGCCCGGAGACGTTTCGCGACGTCGCCGGGCGGTCTGGTATGCGCCCGACCAGCTGTCGGCGGTCGCGACCGTCGCCGACCCGCCGCCGCGCCGCCGCCCGCCGACGTTGCCGAGGACCGCACCGATGAGAGAAGCCACCAGCCCCGACGGCTGGCCGCGCCGACGGCCCGCGCCGCGCACCGTCGCCCTGACGGCGGCCGCCGTCCTGCTGGCGCTGGTCGCCGCACCGGTCGGGGTCGCCCGGGCCCTGGACGCGCACCAGCCGCTCACCGCCCTCGCCGTGGGCGCCGTCACCGTCCTGTGGCTGATCGCCGTCGGCCTCGCGGCCATCGGCGCCGAGCGCTCCCACAAGCTCGCCGAGGACGTGGAGGAGCAGCACCGGGAGGCGACGACGGCACTGGTCGTCGCCGGCTCCGCCCGGCAGGCCGAGGCGGCGGCCAAGGGCCGCGCCACCGCCGCCGAGGCCGAGCGGGACGCCGCCCGCGCCGAGAAGGCCCGGGCCGAGGCGGACGTCGCCGCCGCGCACGCCGAGCTGGCCCGGGTGCGGGCCGAGCTGGACGCCGAGCGGGCCGGCGCGGAGGCGGAGCGGGTACGGGTCGAGGCCGAGCGCGCCGAGTTGGACCGGATCGCCGAGGGTGTCCTGCCCGAGGTGGTGAAGAAGTTGCGTGGGGGCGCGGCGGTGGACAGCGCGCTGGCCGCCCATCGCAAGCACCCCCAGTACGCGCTGCTGCGCGCGGTCGGTGAGGAGATCGGCCGGGGCGAGCGGCTGCGGGCCGCCGCGCTCGCGGTCTGCGCGACCGCGGCCGGGCGGGTGCAGGCGCTGGCCACGAGCATGCACGCCGAGCTGCGCGAGATGCAGCACCGGCATGACGAGGAGGTCCTCGGGGACCTGCTGAGCCTGGACCACTCGACCGCCCAGGCGGGCCGGATGGCCGACAGCATCGCGGTGCTCACCGGCGCCCGCTCGGGGCGGCGCTGGGCCAAGCCGATCGCGGTGGAGTCGGTGCTGCGCGGCGCGCTCGGCCGGATCGGCGCCTACCAGCGGGTGCGGCTGCACAACGCCAGCACCGCCGCGGTCGCCGGGTACGCCGCCGAGGGTGTCATGCACGCGCTGGCCGAGCTGCTGGACAACGCCACCAACTTCTCCGCCCCGCCGTCCGAGGTGCACGTCTACGTCGAGGAGGTGCCGGCCGGGCTGGCGGTCACCGTCGAGGACAGTGGCCTGGGCCTGGGCGAGAGCTGGCTGCGCCGGGCCGAGCGGGCCGTCTCCGCCGAGCCGCTGGACCTCGCCACGCTCTCCGCCGGTACCCGGCTGGGGCTCGCGGTGGTCGGCGTGCTGGCGCGCAAGCACGGGCTGCAGATCTCCTTCCGGCCGTCGGCCCGCGGCGGTACGGGGGTGGTGATGCTGATCCCGCAGCAGCTGGTCACGCATCAGGCTCCGGCGCCCGCCCCGGTGTCGGCCCCGACGCAGGCGCCCGCCGCAGAGTCCGCGCGCCCCGCGCTCACCCCCGCCCGCCCAGCGCCCGCGCCCCTGCCTCCGGCGCCTGCCGCTCCGGCCACGCTCGCCACCCCCGTCTCTCCCACGCCCGTCGCCGCCGCCCCCCTGGCGCCCGCGCCCGCCTGGATGACCGACAGCGGCCTGCCGCAGCGGCGTCGCGGGCAGACCCTGACCACCGCCCCGGCGACCGACCGGCCCGCGAAGCCCGTACGCGCCGACGCGGCGAGCGCGGCCGCCCGGTTCGGCGCGTTCCGCCGGGCCGCGGCCCGTCCGGTGGAGGGCGAGCAGCACTCCACCGGGAACCCGACGCCGACGCCGGCCCCGACGGCGCTCCCGGCAGCGACGCCGGCTCCGGTGCTGATGCCGACGCCGGCCAAGGACCCCGACACCACGCCCGACGCTTCCCCCGTCACCGAGTAAGGACACCTGATGAGCAGCGCCCCCGATCGCGACCTCGACTGGCTGTTGGAAAACCTGCTGGCGGCAACCCCCGGCACCCGGCACGCCCTGGTTCTCTCCGCCGACGGCCTCAAGCTCTGCCACACCGCCGGGCTGAGCACCGACCAGGCCGACCAGCTGGCCGCGATCGCCTCCGGCCTGCAGAGCCTGGCGCACGGCGCCTCGATCGAGTTCGGCGACGGCAGCGGCGGCGTGCGGCAGTCGATGACCGAGTTCCACGGCGGCATCCTGTGCATCGTGGCGGCCGGCGAGGGCGCGCACCTCGCGGTGGTCACCGACGACGAGGCGGACGTCGGCGTGGTCGGCCACAACATGCACGGCCTGATCGAGCAGATCGGCGTCCACCTCAGCGCGCCGGCCCGCGACGCGGAGGCCGCCGAGGAGGCCGGAGCCGCAGCCGCGGCCGTGGACGGGAGCGCCACCACACAAGAGGGCGCGGGGATATGACCGACGGGCCGGTGCTGCCGGGCCGCGACGACGACCCGGACCGCCTCTACACCATCACCAAGGGCCGCAGCCGCGCCCCGGAGAACGCCTTCGACCTGGTCACCCTGATCGTCGCCGAACGGCAGCCGGCGCCCGGGATGCAGTCGGAGCACGTCCGGATCCTGCGGATGTGCGAGGCCCCGACCGCCGTCGTGGAGGTGGCGGCGGAGCTGGGGCTGCCCGTCTCGGTGGTGAAGATCCTGCTCGGCGACCTGCTGGAGTCCGGGGCGGTCACCGCCCGTCACCCCCGGTTCGCGCCGAACAAGGCCCGGCTGCCCGACCTCGACACGCTGAAGCAGGTGCTGCATGGCCTCCAACGGCTCTGACGTCCGGCCCGCCGCCCCGCGCACCCCGCTGCGGGCGACCGCCGACAACGCGCTGAAGATCGTCGTGGTCGGCGGCTTCGGCGTGGGCAAGACCACGCTGGTCGGCTCGGTCAGCGAGATCCGCCCGCTGAACACCGAGGAGGTGATGACCCGGGCGGGGGAGGGCATCGACCCGGACGGCGCCTGGGGCAAGCGCTCCACCACGGTCGCCTTCGACTTCGGCCGGATCACCCTCTCCGCGCGCCAGGTGCTGTACCTGTTCGGCGCGCCCGGGCAGGAGCGCTTCTGGTTCCTCTGGGACCGGCTGTTCAGCGGGGCCCTGGGCGCGGTCGTCCTGGTGGACACCCGGCGGCTGGAGGACTCCTGGTACGCGATCGACCGGCTGGAGCACCACGGCACCCCGTTCATCGTGGCCCGCAACAACTTCGGCGAGCAGACCCACACCCTGGAGCAGGTCCGCGAGGCGCTGGACCTGCCGGCCGAGGTGCCGCTGGTGGACTGTGACGCGCGCGACCGCGAGTCAGGCAAGCGGGTGCTGATCGAACTGGTCCACCACCTGGCCGCCCTGGCCGGGGCCGATCTCGCCGGGCTCGACGAGGCCGATCCGGTCGGGACCGACGAGGCCGATCCGGCCGGAGCCGACGAGGCCGCCCCGGCTGCGGCCCCCACCGCGATGTACGAGGAGAGCACCCCGTGACCGAGCCCGCCGTCACCCCGCCCCCGGGCTGCCCGGCGCACGCCGGCGCCACGCCGCTGTACGGGCCGCGCTTCCAGACCGACCCGGCCCAGCTCTACCGCGAGCTGCGCGCCGCGCACGGCCCGGTCGCCCCGGTCGAGCTGGCCGGCGGCGTGCCCGCCTGGCTGGTCATCGGCTACCGCGAGCTGCAGCTGGTGACCGGTCAGCCGCAGCTGTTCGGCCGCGACTCCAGCCGCTGGCACGCCTGGGAGACGCTGCCCGCCGACTGGCCGCTGAAGCCGATGATGGCGCCGGTGCCCTCGATCCTGTACGCCGAGGGGGAGGAGCACGGCCGGCGTTCGCGCGCGGTCACCGACGCGCTGGCCGGGATCGACCCGTACGAGCTGCGCAAGCACTCCGAGGAGATCGCCGACCGGCTGATCGACGAGTTCGCCGGGCGCGGCGAGGCCGACCTGGTCGCCGAGTACGCGCACCGGATGCCGCTGCTGGTGCTGTGCCGGGTGCTCGGCCTGGACGAGGAGCAGGCGCCGCAGCTGATCACGGCGCTGCTGGCGATGCTGGACGGCGGCCCTGACGCGCCGGCCGGCGCCCAGCGGCTGCTGGAGCTGATGCTCGCCCTGGTGGAGGAGAAGGCCGAGCACCCGGGTGCCGACGTGGCCTCGCGGATGCTGGAGCACGAGGTCGGGCTGACCCACGACGAGGTGATGCGCGACCTGCGGGTGCTGCTGATCGCCGGCCACCAGCCGTGCTCGTACTGGATCTCCAACGCGCTGCGGCTGATGCTCACCGACGAGCGGTTCGCCGCCTCGCTGGCGGGCGGTCGGCGCAGCATCAGCCAGGCGCTCAACGAGGCGCTCTGGGAGGACACCCCGACGCAGATCTTCGCCGGGCGCTGGGCCGTCCGGGACACCCAGCTGGGCGGCCAGCGGATCGGCGCGGGCGACATGGTGCTGCTGGGCTTCGCCGGGGCCAACGCGGACCCGTCGGTCCGGCAGGCCGACGGTCGCCCGGCCGAGGGCAACCGGGCGCACATGAGCTACTCGTACGGCGAGCACGGCTGCCCGTTCCCGGCGCAGGAGGCGGCCGAGGTGATCGCGACCACCGCGATCGAGGTGCTGCTGGACCGACTGCCGGACCTGCGGCTGGCGGTGGCCGAGCACGCGCTGGTGTGGCGGCCGTCGGCCTGGGTGCGCGGGCTGGTGGCGCTGCCGGTCTCGTTCACCCCGGGCCACGCGGCCTGATCCGTCCGTGTCCCTCGGTGCCCGCGCCGCCGGTACCCGTCGCCGCCGGTACCCGTCGCCGTCGTCCCGGGCGCCCGTCGTTCCGGTATGCCCGTCGCCGTCCGATTCCCGTCGTCCGAAAGAGAGTTGCCGATGACCGCCGCTCCGGCCCCGATCGTCCTCGACCCGCTGGCCCGTGACAACGCGGCCGAGGGCGCCCTGCTGCGGGCGGCCGGCCCGGTGGTGCCGGTCGAGCTGCCCGGCGGCGTGGCCGCCTGGGCGGTGACGCAGCACGCGGCGGCCCGCGAGCTGCTGACGGACGCCCGGCTGGTGAAGGACGCCGCGCACTGGGGCGCCTACCAGCGCGGCGAGGTGTCGAAGACCTGGCCGCTGATCGGTCTGGCGGTGCCCGGTCCGAGCATGGTGACCACGGACGGTGCCGAGCACCGCCGGCTGCGGGCGCTGGTCGCGCAGGCCTTCACCCCGCGCCGGGTGGAGCTGATGCGCCCGCGCGTCGAGGAGATCACCCACGCGCTGCTGGACGCCCTGGCGGCGGGGGAGCCGGAGGTCGACCTGAAGACGGCCTTCGCCTTCCCGCTGCCGATGACGGTGATCTGCTCGCTGCTGGGCGTGCCGGAGTCGGACCACGGCGTGCTGCGTGACCTGTACGAGCGGTTCTTCGGCATCAAGCCGGACCCGGCGGGCATCCAGGCGACCATCGCCGGGCTGAACGCCTTCGTCAACGAGCTGGTGGCGCAGCGCCGTTCGGCCCCGGGCGAGGACCTGGCGAGCGTGCTGCTGGCGGCGGACACCGAGGGCGGGGCGCTGACCGACGCGGAGGCGGCGGCCACCCTGCGGGTGATCATCGCGGCCGGCCACGAGACCACGGTGAACCTGATCGGCAACGCGGTGCGGGCGCTGCTGGCCCACCCGGACCAGCTGGAGCTGGTGCGCTCGGGCCAGGTGTCCTGGGACGCGGTGGTGGAGGAGTCGCTCCGCTGGACGCCGCCGACCAGCAACTTCCTGTTCCGCTTCACCGCCGCGCCAATACCGGTCGGCGACGTGGTGATCCCGGCGGGCGAGCCGGTGCTGGTCTCGTACAACGCGATCGGCCGTGACCCGCTGCAGCACGGGGTGACGGCTGAGCTGTTCGACATCACCCGGGACCCGAGCCGCCACCTGTCCTTCGGCCACGGCCCGCACGTGTGCCCGGGCTCGCCGCTGGCCCGGCTGGAGGCGGGGATCGCGCTGCCGGCGCTGTTCGACCGTTTCCCGGAGCTGTCGCTCGCGGTGCCGGACGCCGAGCTGCGGCCGAGCGGGTCGCTGGTGGTGAACAGTCTGCTGGAGCTGCCGATCCGGCTGTTCCGAGCCGGCGCGATCAGTGTCTGACGTATCGTCATGTGGTGGGCCCCGTCCGGATTCCGGTCGGGGCCTTCGACTTCTGGTGGTGGCGATCCGGGAATCGCCTGGTCGCGGAGCACGGTCGGGACACCGGCTTGTGAAAGTCGAACGCGGACCTTGGCGAAGGGCGGCTGCTGCGTTAACGTCTTCGATCAGTTCGGCCGCCGCCCGCTCGCGATCCCTGTAGGCCCATCTCCGGTACAGCGCAATGTCGTTCAGCCACCATCGGCAGCATGCCCTGGCGAGGAGGACCGCATTGACCCCCACCCCGACCGCGCCGCAACCGAGTCACCGCCGGCGACTGGCCGCCGTACCCGCCCTGCTGGCGGCACTGGCGCTGACCGCGGCCTGCTCCAACAGTTCCGGCGGTTCGGGTGACGGCGGAGGCGCCGCCGCCCAGTCGCTGTCCGGCGACTGCGCCAAGTACCAGCCGTACGCCGGGCATTCGGGCACGACCGTGACGGTGTTCGCCTCCATCCTGAGCCCGGAGTCGGACAACCTGGAGAAGTCCTGGTCCGAGTTCGCCAAGTGCACCGGGATCAAGATCAGTTACGAGGGATCGAACGACTTCGAGTCGCAGCTGCCGGTCCGGGTGGCCGGCGGCAACGCCCCGGACTTCGCGATCGTCCCGCAACCGGGCCTGCTGGCGCAGATGGTGAAGAGCGGCAAGGTGGTGAAACCACCCGCCCAGACCGTCGCCAACCAGGACAAGTGGAGCCCGATCTGGAAGACCTACGGCTCGGTCAACGGCACCTTCTACGCGGCTCCGATGAGCGCCAACATGAAGTCGCTGGTCTGGTACTCGCCGAAGGCCTTCAAGGCGGCCGGCTACGAGGCGCCGAAGACCTGGGCGGAGCTGATGGCGCTCAGTGACCGGATCGCCAAGGCCGGCGGCGCCAAGCCGTGGTGCGGCGGAATCGCCTCCGGTACGGCCACCGGCTGGCCGGCCACCGACTGGCTGGAGGAGGTGGTGCTGGGCAGCTACGGCGGCGACGTGTACGACCAGTGGGTCGGCCACCGGGTGAAGTTCTCCGACGAGAAGATCACCACGGCGATGAAGACGGTCGCCGACTGGATGCAGAACCCGGCCTGGGTCAACGCGGGCTTCGGCGACGTGAAGTCGATCGCCACCACCACCTTCCAGGACGCGGGCACGCCGGTCCTGAGCGGCAAGTGCATGATGCTGCAGCAGGCCTCCTTCTACGAGGCGCAGTGGCCCAAGGGCACCAAGGTCGGCCCGGACGGCGACGTCTTCGCCTTCCACCTGCCCGCGGTGAACCCGTCCGTCGCCAACCCGGTCGAGGGCGGTGGTGAGTTCCTGGCCGCCTTCGCGAGCCGGCCCGAGGTGCAGGCGGTGCAGAACTACCTGTCCAGCTCGGACTGGGCGAGCAGCCGGGTGAAGACCGCGAGCGGCTGGGTCTCGGCCAATCAGGGCGTGGACAAGAGCCTGTACACCGACCCGATCGACAAGCTGTCGGCCGAGGCGCTGACCGACCCCGCGGCCACCTTCCGCTTCGACGGCTCCGACCTGATGCCGGCCGCGGTCGGCGCCGGGCAGGAGTGGAAGTCGCTCACCGCCTGGTTCGCCGAGGGGCAGTCGATCCAGAAGACCGCCGCCGACATCGACGCCGCCTGGCCGCAGTAGCCGGGCGGCAGCGGCCGGACCGCGGCAGCCGGGTCGTCGACACCGGCACCGTCCGGCCGCTGCGGCCGGGTCGCGGCAGTCCGGCTCCGACGCGCTCCGGCGCGTCACCGGGACCACCTGTCGAGGGTGGTGCGGGGCCACCCACCCGCACCGCCCGCCCCCTTCCCACCGCACCCCAAGGCACCCGAAGGGACGTACAGTCATGTCCGTATCCGGATCCACGTCGCCCGCTGCGCTGGCCGCCGAGAGACTGGCGGCCGGCTCCTGGGGCGACGCGGCGGTCAAGTTCGGCAACACCTTCGGTGCCGTCGCGGGCTTCCTCGGCATCCTGCTGGTGGTCTTCCTGGTCGCCGGCCGGGCCCGCGGCAGGCTGGCCCGCCCGCTCGCCGTCGCGGTGTTCCTCGGGCCGGCGGTGCTGCTGCTGGCGGTGGGCCTGGTGGTGCCGCTGATCCGCACCGTCTACCTGAGCCTGCAGAACGACGACGGCAGCCGGTTCGTCGGCGGCGAGAACTTCGGCTGGGCGCTGACCACCGACTCGGTGCAGGACGTGCTGTTCAACACCCTGCTGTGGCTGGTGGTCGCACCGCTGGTGGCGACCGGGCTGGGGCTGGTGCTGGCGCTCCTGGTGGACCGGATGCGCGGCCAGTCCGTGTACAAGTCGCTGATCTTCATGCCGATGGCGATCTCGCTGGTCGGCGCCTCGATCATCTTCAAGTTCGTCTACGAGTCGCGCGGCCCCGGGCAGCCGCAGATCGGCCTGCTGAGCCGACTCGCCGTCGCGGTGGGCTGGGAGGACCCGCCGAACTGGATGCTCTCGCAGCCGCTGAACACCTTCCTGCTGATGGCGGTGCTGGTCTGGGTGCAGACCGGCTTCGCGATGGTGGTGCTCTCGGCGGCGATCAAGGCGATCCCGGACGAGGTCGTGGAGGCGGCCCGGCTGGACGGCGCGAGCGGGGTGCGGCTGTTCTGGTACGTCACCGTGCCGATGATCCGCACCACGGTGATGGTGGTGCTGACCACCGTCATGATCATCACGCTGAAGGCCTTCGACATCGTCCGCACCATGACCGGCGGCAACTTCGGCACCCAGGTGCTGGCCAACGAGATGTACTCGCAGTCCTTCGTGCAGTTCAACGCCGGGCGGGGCAGCGCCCTCGCGGTGATCCTCTTCCTCGCGGTGCTGCCGCTGGTGGCCTACAACATCGTCCAGCTGCGGAAGGAGCGTGAGGTGCGGTGACCTCGCTTCGGAAGACCTCCGTCCCGAAGGCGCTGACCGGAACAGCCGGAGGCCCGGGCAGGCCCGCGAGGGCTGCCGGCGGCCCCGGCGGTCCGGTCCGCAAGGCCTTCAGCAGCCCGCTGGCCTCGGTGTTCGTGATCGCGATGACGGTGCTCTGGACGATCCCGACACTGGGCCTGCTGGTGACCTCGCTGCGCCCCAAGCAGGACGTGACCTCCAGCGGCTGGTGGAGCGCCCTGCTCCACCCGGACTTCGGCCTCGGCAACTACCACTCGGTGCTGTTCGAGGGCGGCTCCGGCGCCTCCACCGGTCTGATGCCGTTCCTGGTGAACTCGCTGGCGATCAGCGTCCCGGCGACCGTCTTCCCACTGGTGCTCGCGGCGATGGCGGCCTACGCGCTGGCCTGGGTGCGGTTCCGGGGGAGCGACGCGGTCTTCTTCACGGTGTTCGCGCTGCAGGTGGTGCCGCTCCAGATGGCGCTGATCCCGCTGCTGCGGCTGTTCGCCGGCGGCGCGCACCTGGGATCGCTGACGCTGGTCCCGGCGGTGGACCTGAAGGGCAGCTACGCGCCGGTCTGGCTGGCGCACACCATGTTCGCGATGCCGCTGGCGGTGTTCCTGCTGCACAACTTCATCGCCCAGCTGCCGCGCGACCTGATGGAGGCGGCGGTGGTGGACGGCGCCTCGCACTTCAAGATCTTCCGCTCGATCGTGCTGCCGCTGAGCGCCCCGGCGCTGGCCTCGTTCGCGATCTTCCAGTTCCTGTGGGTCTGGAACGACCTGCTGGTCGCGCTGACATTCGCGGGCGGCACGCCGGAGGTGGCGCCGATGACGGTACGGCTGGCGCAGCTGTCGGGCTCCCTCGGCGGGCGCTGGGAGCTGCTGACGGCGGGGGCGTTCCTGTCGATCATCGTGCCGCTGGCCGTCTTCTTCAGCCTGCAGCGGTACTTCGTGCGGGGGCTGCTGGCCGGCTCGGTGAAGGGGTAACCGGCGGGATGACCGGAGGAGCACCGAGGGCACGGCCGGTGGTGGCTGGTGGCTGGCGGCGAGGGCGGTGGCGAGGCTGGCGGCGAGGGTGGTTCTGAACGCGTTCAGAATCAACTTTTGAACCTGTTCAGAATGGTCTACAGTCGGCAGTGACGGCGGCGCCGAGCGCGCCCGCCGGCGGACTGCCCCGAGGGCGGCTTCCGCATGCCCGTCGACCACTGAGGGGGACCCATGTCCGGTCTGTCCACGCCCGCCTCGGCCGATCCGCCGCCCCCGCCGGTGCGGCCGCGCTACGAGCCCTTCGGCGCGGGCGGTCCGTACGGTCCGTCCGGCCCCTACCGGGCAGCCGGCACACGCGCGCCCAGGAGCTGGTTGCGACAGAGCGAACCCGAACGCCGGGCGGCGGCCACGCCCCGGGTGCTCCTGGCAGCCCTGGTCACCGGCCTGCTGACGGCCTGGCTGCTGTACGACGGCCTAGGGGCGAACCTGCTGGTCTGTGGTGTCGCCGCCGCCGTCGGGGCCGGGTTCGCCGCCCGCGCGGCGGGCCGCCGGATCCGGCCCTGGACCGTCGTCTGGAGCCTGCTCGCCCTGGCCCTGCTCGCCGTCCCGGCGCTCTGGGAGGCCGGCTGGCCGACGCTGCTGGCCGTTCTCTGTGCGCTCGGCCTGGCGTCGCTCGCCCTGCACGGAGGGCGCCGGTGGTCCGGCGTCCTGCTCGCCCTCCCCGGCCTCCTGTGGCAGCTGGTGCCCGCCCTGGGGTGGGCCTGGACCAGCACCGAGGGGCGCCCGCTGCCCGGTCGCGGCCGGATCGTCCCGGTGCTCAAGGCGGTCGTGGTCGCCGCCGTCCTGCTGACCGTCTTCGGCCTGCTGTTCGCCAGCGCCGACGCCGCCATGGCGGACCTGCTGAGCAACCTCCGCCCGGACTTCGACCTCGACCAGTTCCCGGGGCGCGGTCTGCTGTTCGTGATCGGGACGCTCACCGCGCTGGGCTTCGCCCACATCGCGGCCGGCCCGCGCCGCTGGGACCGGACGGCGATCCGGCCGGGCCGGGAACGGCGGCGGCTGGAGTGGGCGCTGCCGCTGGTCGCGCTGAACCTGATGTTCGGCGTCTTCGCGGTGATCCAGGCCGTGGTGGTGCTCGGCGGCGCGGACGCCGTGCTCAGCAGCACCGGGATGAGCCGCTCCGCGTACGCCCGGCAGGGCTTCTGGCAGCTGAGCGTGATCACCGTGCTGACCCTGGTCGTGGTGGCGGTCGCCAAGCGCTGGGCGCCGCGCACCACCGCCGCCGACCGCCGGGTGGCGAGGATCCTGCTCGGGCTGCTCTGCGTGCTCGCACTGGCCGTGGTCGCCTCGGCTCTCGGCCGGATGTGGTTCTACGTGGACGCCTCCGGGCTCACCCAGCTGCGCCTCTGGGTGCTCGTGGTCGAGGTCTGGCTCGGCGTCGTCTTCCTGCTGCTGATCGCCTCCGGGCTGACCGGCCGCACCGGCTGGCTCCCGCGCACCGTCGTCCTCAGCGGGATGCTCACCGTCGCCGTGTACGGGCTGATGGGCCCCGACGCGATCATCGCCGAGCAGAACGTCGCCCGGTACGAGCAGGCGCTGCGGACCGACCCGCACACCGCGAGCATCGACCTGCGCAACGTCCGCACGCTCTCGGCGGACGCGGTGCCCGCCCTGGACCGGCTCCCCGAGCCGCAGCGGAGCTGTGCGCTGGAGCTGATCCGGGAGGACCTGGGCCAGGGGTCGACGCCCTGGTACGCGACCGCCGCCACCGTGGCACGGGCCCGGCAGATCCTGGCGGAGCGGCCGCCGGTCGACTCCTCGACGATCGGCCGCCGGGCCTGCGACCGCGCGGGGCTGGGGTACGAGGTCTGGTAGCCCCACCGGGGGTGGGGGTGTCCGGGACAGCGGCAGGGCCGGCCGGGAGCGTGCTGCTCCCGGCCGGCCCTGGGTGTCGTTGCGGCGTGCCCGCCGGTGCCGGTCGGTGTTCCGTCGGCGCCCGTAAGCGACCGTAAGCGACCGTAAGCGCCGGTCGGTGCCGGTCGGTGTCAGTGCAACGTCGGGGCGGCGTCAGTGCAACGTCAGTGCATCGCGACGGGAGCGGAGTCGCCGCTCGGCAGGTCGCTCGCCTTGGCCTTGATCACGACGACCGCGACCACCAGGGCGACCGCCGCGAGCGCGGCGCCCACGATGAAGCCGTGCGAAATGCCCTGGGTGAGCACGGTGTTGGCGGCGTCCGTCCCCGCCGGGAACTCGTGGTGCTGCTGGAGGTAGGCCAGCTGCTCCGGATTCGCGGTCTGCATGAACTTCGGCAGCTGCACGGTGGCCTCGGCCGTGGCGTAGTGCGCGAAGACCGTGGTCAGGATCGACAGGCCGAGCGAACCGCCGATCTGCTGCATCGAGTTGAGCAGACCGGAGGCGGCCCCGGTCTCCTCGCCCGGGACGCCCGCGACGGAGAGCAGCATCACCGGGACGAAGATCAGACCCATGCCGAAGCCGAAGACCACCGTGGGGCCGAGCACCCCGTCCAGGTAGCTGCTGTCCTTGTCCATCAGGGTCAGCCAGCTCAGGCCGACGGTGACCAGCAGCGCGCCGCCCGCCATGAACGGCTTCGGGCCGTACTTGGCCTGGAGGGTGGACGCGATCTGCGCGGCGATGATGATCGAGACGCTGATCGGCAGGAAGGACACGCCGGCCATGAGCGGGCTGTAGCCGAGCGGGCCCTGCACGAACAGCACCACGTAGAAGAAGATGCCGAACATGGCCGCGGCCAGGCAGAGCATCATCACCAGGCCGCCGGTGCGGTTGCGGTCTGCGAACAGGTGCATCGGGGTGATCGGCTGGTCGGTGCGGTTCTCGATCACGAGGAAGGCGGCCAGCAGGACCGCGCCGGCCGCGAACGACCCGAGCGTGATGCTGTCCGACCAGCCGTCCGAGGCGGCCCGGATGAACCCGTAGACCAGCCCGACCAGGCCGAGAGTCGAGGTGAGCGCGCCGGGCAGGTCGAAGCGGCCCGGGTGGCGCTCGGACTCGGCGATGTAGCGCGGCGCGGCGATCGCGATCAGCACCGCGATCGGCACGTTGACGAAGAACACCCAGCGCCAGTTCAGGTACTCGGTGAGCAGACCGCCGGCCAGCAGGCCGATCGCGGCGCCCGAGCCGGCCACCGCCGAGAACACGCCGAACGCCTTGTTGCGTTCCGGTCCCTCGTCGAAGTTGGTGGCGATCAGCGCGAAGGCCGTCGGGGAACAGATCGCGCCACCGATGCCCTGGAGCGCGCGGGCGGCCAGCAGCAGGGTGCTGTCCTGCGCGAAACCGCCGAGCAGCGAGGCCAGGCCGAACAGCAGGGTGCCGAAGATGAACACCCGGCGGCGGCCGAGGATGTCACCCGCGCGACCACCGAGCAGCAGCAGCCCGCCGAAGGTCAGCGTATAGGCGTTGATGACCCAGGACAGGTCGGTGGTGGAGAAGTTCAGGGCGTCCTTGATGTGCGGCAGCGCGATGTTCACGATGGTCGCGTCGAGCACCACCATGAGCTGGGTCGCCGCGATGACGGTCAGGGTGATGCCCTTGCCCCGCCCTTGCGAGGACGGCGGTGGTGAGTTCTTGCTGAGCGTGTCGGAGATAGCCACGAATGTGCCCCCTGCTGGCTACGTGCTCGGTGCTGTGGACCCGGCGGACCGCCGGTGTCCGGGTGTGGCGCTGCGCCCTTGCGCAGAGCGGGAAGGAACGGGATCGTTCACTAATCCGGACGATATCCTGGGCTTGATTGTGAACGCAAGCGTTCCTTAAGGGTGGTGGCGATGGAGCGGTTGGTGCGGCGCCTGGTGGCGGAGCGGTCCAGTCGGTCGTCGGGGCGGTCGTCGGGTCGATCGACCGGCAGGTCGGCGGAGGTCCCGGCGGTCTCCGGTGCCTCGGGTGCTTCCGGCCCTTCGGGTGCCTCGGGTCCTTCGGCTGCCTCGGAGGGCGTGGTCCCGGTCGGCGAGCCGGGTGCCTCGAGTGCCCGGTCGACTGCCGAGCCGGCCCTCTGTCCGGTGCGGGCCGCCCATCAGGCCCTGGCGCGGCCCGGGAGGCGTCGGGGGAAGGAGTTGGAGAACGCGATCTTCGAGGCCACGCTCGACCAGCTCACCTCCGGCGGATACGCGCGGCTGACGATGGAAGGGGTCGCCGGTGCGGCACGGACCGGGAAGGCCGCGCTCTACCGGCGCTGGGCATCCAAGGACGAACTCGTCATCGACGCCCTGGACGCCACTCTTCCACGCCCTTACGACACCCCCGACCTCGGGTCCGCCCGTGACGAACTCCTGCAGCTCATCGGGGCGTTCACGGCCGCGGTGACCTCCCGGGTCGGCGCCGCCCTCCAAGCGCTGATGGCCGAGATCGACCAGGAGCAGGCCGAGGTCTTCAAGGCCTTCATCGACGACCGGGTCATCGGCCCGACCACGGCCACCATCCTGGAGATCCTCCGCCGCGGCACCGAGCGCGGGGACGTACGGCCCGGCGCGGCCACCCCGCTGGTGGCCGATGTCATTCCGGCGATGCTGCTCTACCAGGCCAAGATCCGCGGATTCCAGGACCTGGGGCCGGACTTCGCCACCAGGCTGGTGGACGAGGTCCTGCAGCCGATGATCCGCGCCTGAAGACCTGAGGCGGGCTCGCGCGCGAACCCGGCGCGGCCTGACGGCGGTGGGCCCGGTACGGACCGGTGCGGACCCGGTACGGGCCTGGTGCGGACCCACTGCGGTCCCGGTGCGGCCCCGAGGGCGGCGGATCCGGCGGGTGTGGGGCGGGCTTAGGCTGGAGGCTGCCCCAGTTGAACGGAAGCCACACCATGCCCATCGTCCCGCCGACGCACTCCGTCGAACGCTCGCTCCGCCGGGCTGGCGCCAGGATCGTCGTCGGACTGGACGAGGTCGGGCGCGGCGCCTGGGCCGGACCGGTCACCGTCGGCGCTGCCGTCACCGGCCTGCGCAGGGCGCCGGAGGGGCTGACCGACTCCAAGCTGCTCACCGAACTGCGCCGCCGCGCGCTCGCCCCGGTCCTCGCCGACTGGGTCGCCGCGTACGCCCTCGGGCAGGCCTCGCCGCAGGAGTGCGACGAACTCGGCATGACGGCGGCGCTGCGACTTGCCGCGGTCCGCGCGCTGGAGGCGCTGCCGGTCGAGCCCGACGCGGTGATCCTGGACGGCAAGCACGACTACCTGGGCGGCCCCTGGCGGGTGCGCACGGTGATCAAGGGCGACCAGTCCTGCATCTGCGTCTCGGCGGCCTCGGTGCTCGCCAAGGTCCACCGTGACGGCCTGATGTCCGAACTGGGCGAGGGGTGCCCGGAGTACGGCTTCGCCGACAACGCCGGCTACCCGTCCCCGGTGCACCGCGCCGCGCTGGAGGAACTCGGTCCCACCGAGCACCACCGGATCTCCTGGGCGTACATGGACGGACTGCCGAAGTGGCGTCATCTGAAGCGCGTCCGGGAGGGTGTGGGCGACGGTCAGGGATCCGCCGACGAACAGTTGACGCTCGGTTTCTGACGGTCCGTCGCGAATTGCCCCGAGTGGGGGTGCAGGGAGTTCGGTGCCCAATGGGTGGGGCGCCCGTGCGCGTTCGACCGGCATTTGATAGATATCCGGGTATGCCTGTCTTCCCCGAGGAGCCGGAGATTCACGAGAGCCTCCCGGGCCCCGGCGTTCCCTTCCCCCGAGAGTCGGACGCACAAGCCCTCCGCGCGCCTGCCACCGGCGGCGCGCCCGCCACCGCACCCACCACCGTCGCCACTCCGGCCGCCGTGCCCGGCCCCCGCCCGGCGCCTCCGCGCCCGGCAGCGCCGCGCGCCGCCCGGCCCGGCCCGCCGCGGCTGATCCCCAAGCCCGGTCCGGCACCGCGCCGGCCGGCCGCCGCCCCGCCGCAGGTGGAGGTCCAGCGGATCGCCGCCACCCCGGCCGAGGCGGTGGAGCGTGCCGACGACGCCGTCGACCTGCTGCTGGACTCCGGCCGCAACCCGGGCGACATCCTGGTGCTGACGGTCGGCGAGACGCACCCCTGGCAGCAG
Source organism: Kitasatospora sp. NPDC023120 (assembly GCF_055560835.1). NCBI lineage: Bacteria > Bacillati > Actinomycetota > Actinomycetes > Kitasatosporales > Streptomycetaceae > Kitasatospora > Kitasatospora sp. NPDC023120. Next base: position 81,691 of record NZ_JBVHHY010000024.1, read on the forward strand.
CACGAGCTGTCCTTCGGCGAGGAGCGCTACTGGGCGCAACTCGCCGACGGCGGTGACGTGTTCTACGCGGACGCCGCGCTGACCCGCCCGGCCCGCCGCGAGGTGGTCGTCCTGGTGGTCAACGGCGGAACGCCCGCCCGGGCCGCCGAGGCGTACACCGAGGCACTCGGCCGCGCGACCGCCCTGCTGGTGGTCTGCGGCGACGCCGGCCCGGCGACCGCGGGGGTGGCCGGCGCCGCGCCCGGACGCCCGGTCAACGCCTGACCGCAGCCGTTCCCTCCGGGCCCGGTGCCGTACGGCGCCGGGCCCGAACTCCGTCCCGCCCCGGGCGGTCGGGGCGATGGCGGGGATTGCCGGGCCCGGGTGCTCGGTGCCCATGCCTGCGTCCGGAGGCTTCGGTGAGTTCGGCGACTCGGCAGGTTCTGCGGCTTCGGCGGTTCAGCCGGTGCCGGTACGGCGGGTCGGCTCGGCCGTCGCGATCCGCGCCGGGACCCACGGGGGCTCGGACTGCGGGGAGCGCTGCACCTCGCGGACGGGCTCGCCCTGCTCCACCGACTGCCGAAGGCCGCGCTGGCCGCGCGGCGCGTCGAGGGCCGAGCGCGGAGGCAGCTCCGTCACGGTGTGCACCGGACCGTCCGCCCACGAACCCGCGTGCGGATTGCGTCCGCTCCGGCCGTCCCCGAGCACCTGCCAGCCCGCCGGCGTCAGCCCGATGTACGCGCCGCAGCGCAGCCCGTGCAGCGCGGCCGCGTCCCGCAGCGCCCACATCCAGGCGCCGTCTTGCTCCGTCCAGCCGGGTGCGCCGTCGCGGCAGCGCAGCAGCACGGCCGTGCGGGTCGGCTCGGGCAGCCGCAGGTCGTGTGGGACGACCCGGCGCAGGTGTGCCAGCAGGGCGTTCCGGTGCTGCCAGCCGTCGGTGTCGTGCGGCCAGGGGGTGAAGGAGGCCGAGGCGGCGAGGCGGTGGAGCGCGTCCAGGACGCCGACCACGACCGTGCCCGGCTGGGGCAGGTGGCGCGGGTGCAGTTCCAGGACGAACTCGCGCGGGTCGCGCAGCAACGGGATCCCCGAGTCGGCCCAGGTCTCCTCGTCCAGCACCCGTCTGGGCGTCGAACTCCGGGAGAGGGGATTCTGACCTCGGTCGATACCGTTGACCACGATCCTCCTTCCTGGCCCGCGGGCAGGCGGGTGCCTGGGTACGCCGAAGGACGGGTCCGGCGGACCGAGTTTCGGGTACCTCCCAATTCTCGGGGCATCGGGGGCGGGGCGGCAATGATGAAATGACGAATGCCATCCGATAGCCCATGGTCTGCCGCATATGTTCCATCGCGGCCCGGGCGCCGCCGGAGCACCGCCGGTCCTTGATCCGCAACGGTCGAACCGCGAGGTGAACCGTCCTCGACACGGTGACCACTCCTTTCTCCGGACCGGATGACCGGTGTGATCCAAATCGCTCGGCCTGCTCCTCTCTGTTAGGCCATTCGAGTGACGGCCGGTGCTCTCTCGCCGACCGTCTCCCCATCCGTCACCCCTGGACCGCCAGCACCAGCGGCAACACCGCGCTCGCCCCGGCCCGGCGCAGCAGCCGGGCGGCCACGGTGACCGTCCAGCCCGAGTCCACCAGGTCGTCCACCAGCAGCACCGGCCCGCCGGCGGCCGCCACCGCCTGCTCCACCTCCGGCGGCAGGACCAGCGCCCCGGCCAGCGAGTGCAGCCGCTGGGCGCTGTTGCTTCGGGCCCCGTGCGGCGGAAGCCCGCCCGCGTACTCGATCCGGCCGAGCAGCGGCAGCCGTCCGACCTCGGCGATCCGTGCGCCGAGGCTGCCGACCAGCTGGGGGCGGGTCGAGGAGGCCATGGTCACCACGCCGACCGGCCGCTCCAGCCGGGCGCCCTCGGTCGTCGCGGGCCCTGCCCAGCCGCCCGGCCCGCGCGCCCAGTCGGCGAGCACCGCTACCAGCGCGTCCACCGCCTCGCCGGGCACCGGCACGTCCGGGGCCTGCTCGGCCAGCAGGGTGCGCAGCCGGTTGCCCCAGCCGATGTCGGACAGTCGGCCGAGCGCCCGGCCGGTCTCGGCCTGCTCGCCCGCCGGGATCCGGCCCTTGAGCGGCACCCCGAGCGCGTCCATCCCGGTCGGCCAGAGGCGGCGCGGCTCGAAGCTCACGCCCGGGCGGCCGAGCGCGGCCCGGGCGGCGGCCAGCGTCTCGGCGGAGACGTCCGGGGTGTGCAGCGGCCCCGCGCAGTTGTCGCACCGCCCGCACGGCGCGGCCTGCTCGTCGTCCAGCTGGCGGCGCAGGAACTCCATCCGGCAGCCGGTGCCCGCCGCATACTCGCGCATCGCCCGCTGTTCCGCCTCCCGGGAGGCGGCGACCTTGGCGTAGCGGGCGGTGTCGTACTCCCAGCTCTGCCCGGTGGCCGTCCAGCCGCCCTTGACCCGGCGGACGGCGCCGTCCACGTCGAGCACCTTGAGCATGGTCTCCAGCCGGGCCCGGCGCAGGTCTACCCGGGGCTCCAGGGCGGCGGTGGAGAGCGGGCGGCCTGCCTCGGCCAGCGCGTCGATCGTGCGGCGCACCTGCTCCTCCGGCGGGAAGGCCAGCGAGGCGAAGTAGCGCCAGATCGCCTCGTCCTCGCGGCCGGGCAGCAGCAGCACCTCGGCGCGGTCCACGCCGCGTCCGGCGCGGCCGACCTGCTGGTAGTAGGCGATCGGCGAGCTGGGCGAGCCGAGGTGCACGACGAAGCCGAGGTCGGGCTTGTCGAAGCCCATGCCGAGCGCGGAGGTGGCGACCAGTGCCTTGACCCGGTTGGCCAGCAGGTCGGCCTCGGCGGTGCGGCGCTCGGCGTCCTCGGTGCGGCCGGAGTAGGAGGCCACCGGGAAGCCCCGCTCGCGCAGGAAGGCCGTCACCTCCTCGGCCGCGGCCACCGTCAGGGTGTAGACGATGCCCGAGCCGGGGAGCCGGTCGAGGTGGTCGGCCAGCCAGGCGAGCCGGTGTGCCGGGTCGGGCAGGGCCAGCACGCCCAGGGTGAGGCTCTCCCGGTCGAGCGGCCCGCGCAGCACCAGCGCGTGCTCGTCGGAGGTGCCGGTGCCGAGCTGCTCGGCGACGTCCGCGGTGACCCGGGCGTTGGCGGTGGCGGTGGTGGCCAGCACCGGGACGCCGGGCGGCAGGTCCGACAGCATGGTGCGCAGCCGGCGGTAGTCGGGCCGGAAGTCGTGCCCCCAATCCGAGATGCAGTGGGCCTCGTCGACCACCAGCAGGCCGGTGGATGCGGCGAGCTTGGGCAGTACCTGGTCGCGGAAGTCCGGGTTGTTCAGCCGCTCGGGGCTGACCAGCAGGATGTCGACCTTCCCGGCGGCGACCTCGGCCTGGATCTCGTCCCACTCGTCGGTGTTGGCCGAGTTGATGGTGCGGGCGTGGATGCCGGCCCGGGCCGCCGACTCGACCTGGTTGCGCATCAGGGCGAGCAGCGGCGAGACGATCACCGTCGGCCCGGCGCCGCGGGCCCGGAGCAGGGCGGTGGAGATGAAGTAGACCGCGGACTTCCCCCAGCCGGTGCGTTGGACGACCAGGGCGCGGCGGTGGTCGACCACGAGGGCTTCGATGGCCGTCCACTGGTCCTCGCGCAGGACGGCGCCGGGGCCGGCGAGCTCGCGCAGGACGGCCTCGGCCCGCGCCCGGACCTCGGCGCGGTCGGCGGTGGCGGTGGTGTGGGTGTCGGGCTGCTGCATGGCGTCCATGTAACCCCGTGCCGCCGACAAGCGGCGAATGCCGGGGAGGCGGGGGAGGGGAAGACGGGGTGTATTTCATCCGCTGATCCGCTGAACGGAAGTCAAAAATCACTCTGTGGAGGGCGTGTCGCTTACGCCGAATGAGCTAAGGAAAATTCGGAGGCCGAGTTATCCACAGAAAAAAGTCGGTTTCGGCGCTGTTCGCGGATTGCGTCCACTCTTGCGGCCATGAACGCGATGAACAACGAACACGTCATTCTGTCCCTCGGCCCGGCCTCCGAGCACCGGCCGGTCGTCATGCGCGGTCCGGCCGACATGGCCGAGCTGCTGCCCTACCTCCTGGGGTTCCACCCCGACGACAGCATCGTCGCGGTCGGCCTGCAGGGCCCCGACCTGCGCCAGGGCGGGGTGATCCGGGCGGATCTGCCGGACTCGCCCGCGCAGTGGCCGGCCGCCGCGGAGGAGACGGCCGCCCTGCTGGTCGCCCTCTCCGAGCGGCACGGCGCCCGGCCGCTCCAGGTGCTCCTCTACCTCTGCCAGGATCCCGGCGCGCCGCACGCCCCGCCGGTGGTGGACGGCCTGCGGCCGCTCGCCGACGACCTCCGGGCCGCCTTCGGGCGCCGGGGCGTCGCGGTCAAGGAGTCGCTGTGCGTCTCGGACGGCCGCTGGTGGTCTTTCCTCTGTCGAGGCACCGGGTGCTGCGATCCGGCGGGAAACGCCGTGCGGCGGGGCCCCGATCCGGGCCCGGCGGCCGCCGCCGCGACGGTCGCCGGCCTGGTGCCGCGCGGCAGCCGGAAGGCGATCATCGGCGGGCTGACCCCGATCGGGCCGCCGGAGGATGCCGTCCAGGGCGAGGCGCTCGTCCGGGCCGAGGCGGCCGCGGGCTCCCTCTCCCGGGAGCAGGGCATCGGGCTGCTCGACCAGGCCGTCGCCGAGTTCGCCGCCGGCGCCCGGGAGCTCGACCCGGAGCGGACGGCCCGGCTGCTGCTCGCCCTGCGGGACCGGACCGTCCGGGACCGCGGCGTCGAGTACGTGCGGCCCGCCGAGCTGGCCCCGGCCGAGCGGCTCTGGCGCTTCCTCGCCCGGCGCGCCGTGCCGCCGTACGAGGGCTGCGCGGTGGCCCCGCTCACCCTGCTCGCCTGGGCCTCCTGGGTCGCGGGGGACACCGCGACGGCCCGGGTCGTGCTCGGGCACGTCCTGCGGCTCGCCCCGGACTACCTGCTGGCCGAGCTGCTCTACGAGTCCCTCAACGACGGCATGACGCCCGGGGCGCTGATGGCCGCCGTCGAGGCCCAGCGGCAGCGGCGCGAACAGCACGCGCCCGCGTCCACCCCGGCCGACGACCCGCCGCCTCCCGGCGACGGAGCGGCGCCCGCGGCCCCGGCGCCTGCGGGGCCGGCGGGCGAGGCCCCCACCGAGGTGACCGACCGGGCCTCCGGCGGCCGCCGACGCCGCCGGGGCAGCCGGCGGAAGGGCGCGACCGCGGCGCCGGCCCCGGCCGATCCGAACCCGGGCCGTAGCGGGCGTGCCGGCCGCGCCGGGGGCACCGGCGGGCCGGCGCCGGACGGGAGCGCCCCCGGTCCGGTCGCCCTGCTGCCCGCGCCGGGACGGGCCGCGGCGCCCGGGTGCGCCCGGCCGGCCGGGGAGCGGTCCGCCCGGGGCCTGCGGCTCGGCCGCGCGGCGGCGTGCGCTTCCGCCGCCGCCCGCTCCGGGAGCGGTCTGCACCGGTGCCGCGGGGTACGGCGCGCGGCGAGGGGAGGCCGCCGTGCCCACTGAGCCACCCGTCGCCGCACCGGCCCGCCGGTCGCTACGCCTCGCCGTGCGCCATCTTGATCAGGCGGTCCAGCACCTTGCCGCCGCTCACCCGCAGGCCGTCGTGCTCCCACTCGTTGGTGATCCAGGTCCGCAGGCCGCGCACCGCACGGGCGGTCTCCAACGAGTCGGCGGTGTCCACGTACATGTCATCGTGGTACACCGCCGCCACGACCGGCACGCTGTTGGTGGCCAGCCGCGCCCGGTCGTACAGGTCGGGCCAGTCGGTGCGGGAGGCGAGCAGCTCCGCGGTCTCCTTCAGCGGTCGCAGCGCCGGGTCGGTGTCGAACATCCAGGGGTAGATCATCTCCCCGGTGAACAGCACCGGCGCGTCGGACTCCAGCGCGGCCCGGGCGTCGAACTGCGGGAACTCCTTGCGGAGCCGCTCGGCCGACCAGGCGGTGCCGCCCTGGTCCACCGACCGCTGGCCGTAGATCGACTCGTGCAGCACCGCGTACAGCGGGCCGCCCGCGAAGGAGAGCTGGGACTGGGCGCCGGCCAGGAAGGTGTCGGAGAGCTCGGGCCCGGCCGAGCCCTCCACCCAGGCCTCCTCCAGCAGGTAGTGCAGGGTGCCGGAGCCGCTGCCGCCGCCGAGCAGCAGCCCGAGGGCCTGGAACGCCTCGACGGTGAGCACCCCGCCGTCCGGCAGGGTGGCGGGGGAGTCCGCGAGGTGGGCGGCGATCCGCCGCACCGCCTCGACGTCCTGCGGGAACCGGGCGTAGTGGTCCTCGTTCTTGCGGACCACGCGCGGGTAGGCGGCGCGGTAGACGTCGTCGGCCGAGCTGCCGAGGCCGGCCAGGCCGCCGGTGATGAAGGCCTCGGTCAGGCCTTCGGGAGCGATGGAGAGGTAGGTGAGGGTGCAGAAGCCGCCGAAGCTCTGGCCGAGCACGCTCCAGCGCCGGTCGGCACCGACCAGCCGGGTGCGGATCAGCTCGGAGTCCCGGACGATCGAGTCCGCGCGGAAGTGGGCCAGGTAGTCCGCCTGCTCCTGCGGGGTGCCGCGTCGGGCGAGGGTCTGCCGGGTCGCAGGCGTGGACCGCCCGGTGCCGCGCTGGTCGAGCAGGAGCACCCGGTAGTCGTCCAGGGCGCGTTCGAGCCAGGCGTCCCGGCCGAGCGGGCGGGCGGCCTTGCCGCCGGGCCCGCCCTGGAGGAAGAGCAGCCAGGGCAGGTCGTCCCGCTCGCGGCCGGCCGCCACCACCTCGCGGGCGTACACCTCGATCTGCTCGCCCTGCGGGGCGGCGTGGTCGAGGGGGACCTGGAAGACGTGGTCGGTCGTGACAATCCCGGGCAGCCGGCTGATGGTGGACATGCAACTCCTCGGTCTCTGCTGGTCACAGCGCTGGCGTCGCGGTTCACGGGGTCACCGGGTGCGGGCGCCGCGACCCCCGCACCGTATCCTGGCGGCGGTCGAGCGCCGGTTCGACCGTCCCCCCTCCGTCCGACCGGGCGGACGACCCAGGCCGGCGCCCGCTCCGAGCAGCTCGGACGACAGCCCGGCAAGCCCGCAACCGGGCCCCGGCCCCGGACGGCGACGGGCAGGTGGCGAGGCCCCGGCGACGCCCCGACGGCAGCGGCACCACCGCCCGGCGGGGGTCCCGACCGGCGGCCGTCGCGGCGGGGCGTGACCTGGCGGCGGTGCGCGGCGTTCACCCCGGGGGCCCTGTGCCCGGACGGAGACCGACCGGCGCCCGGCCCGGGCGGCCGACCCGGCGGGCACGGGCCAAGGGGGCGGGGCGGCACGGCAGTCCGGACTCCGGACCCGACGGCTTGCCGGGCACGGCGGCGGCCCGACGCGACGGCGCGGCGGCGTCGGCACCGGCCCGGTACCGGCACCGCATGGCACGACCCGGCACCGGGTACGGCCAGACACGGCACACCCGCCGACGGGGAGATCCCGCCGGCCCGGCACCATCAGCACGCGATCGAGCATGCTCGCGGCCCACCGGCCTGACCCGGCCACCGGACCGCCGAGGGGAGGAGAGTCCGGTGACCGCCATGAGGCCACCACAGGCCATGCCGGCCGAGAGCGTGCTCGGCGCGCCGAGATCGGTCGGTCGCCCCGACCAGGTCCCGCCGGCCGGCCCCGGGGGCGCCCCCGTCGGCCCGGGCCGCCCCGCCGCCTCACCGCGCCCGCAGCCCCCCGCTGTCCACCACGCGGTCATCTGCGTCAACGCCCCGGCGATGGCCGCCTCCGGCCCCGACGGCCAGCTGCGCGGCCACGGCCTGCACGGCTTCTACCGCAACGGCGTCCGGGCGCTCGCCCGGATGGAGCTGCGGCTGGGTGGCATGGAACCGCTGCCGCTCCAGGGCGCGCTGACCAGCACCGCCCAGGCCCGCTTCCTCGGTGCCGTCCGCCTGCCCGGCGACCTCGACCCGGACCCGGCGCTCACCGTCGAGCGGCTGCGCCACGCGGACGGCGTGGAGACCGTCGTCGTGCGCAACACCGGTCCGCGCCCCGCCCGGCTGCCGCTGGAGATCGCCGTCGGCACGGACCTCGGCCCGGTCGCCGAGATCGCCGCCGGGCACCGCCCGCCCGACCTGCCGGGCCAGGTGCAGTCCGCCGGCCTGCGCTGGACGGGCCCCGGGCACAGCGCCGTGGTCAGCGCCAAGCCCTCCCCGCACGCCGTCCTGGCCGGCGCCGGGGTGCTCCGCTGGGACCTGGAGGTGCAGCCCGGCGCCCGCTGGTCGGTCGAGCTGCGCACCGAACTGGAGAGCGCCGCCACCGGTCCCCGCCCGCCCGGCGGACGCGGCACCGGCGTCCCGCTGCCCTGGTCCGAGCCGGAGGTCCGCAGCGACGACTCCCGGGCCGCCGCGCTGGTCTCCCGCTCCCTGGACGCCCTCGGCGGGCTGCTGTTCGCCGACCCGGACCGCCCGACCGACCTCTACCCGGCCTCCGGCGCGCCCTGGCGCTTCGGCCTCGCCCCGGCCGACGCGCTCTGGGCCGCCCGGCTGACCCTGCCGCTCGGCACCCGGCTCGCCGCCGGCACCCTCCGCGCGCTGGCCCGCCGTCAGCAGCTCGCCCCGGCCCCGGGGCGCACCGAGGGCCTGCTGCCCGGCGGCCTGCGGCACGGCGGCCCGGAACTGCCGCCCACCTGCACCGCCACCGAGGCCACCCTGCTGTTCGTCACCGTGCTGGCCGAGGCCTGGCGCTGGGGCCTGCCCAGGGCGGAGGTCGCCGAGCTGCTCCCGGCCGCCGAGCGGGCCCTGGCCGCCCTGCGCGAGGGCCTGGTGGACGGCTTCGTCACCGACCTGAGCCGCCCCGTCGAGGAGCGCTCCGCCCACCCGGCCGCCGCCCGCGCCGAGGTCCAGGCGCAGGCCCACCGCGCCGCCCTGCACGGCGCCGAGCTGCTGGAGGCCTTCGGGCGCCCCGGCGCCGAGGGCTGGCGGAGCTGGGCCGCCGAGCTGCGCGGGCGGTTCCGCGAGCGGTTCTGGGTCGACGACCTCTCGGGCGGCCGCCCCGCTGCCGGGCTGGCCCCGAGCGGCCGGCCGCTGCCCGCCGTCGCCTCCTCCCTGGTGCACCTGCTGGACACCGGGCTCGCCGTCGACGGCGGCCGGCACGAGAGCCTGCTGGACCGCGAGCAGACCCGGCTGCTCGCCCAGCGCCTGGTCGCGCCGGAGCTGGACAGCGGCTGGGGCCTGCGCACCCTCAGTGCCAAGTCCCCCCGCTTCAACCCGCTGGGCCACCGCGGCGGGGCGGTGCGGGTCCACGAGACCGCCCTGGCGATCGCCGGGCTGGCCGAGGCCGGCCACGAGAACGAGGCCGGCACCCTGCTGGAGGGCCTGCTCGCCGCGGCCGCCCACTTCGAGGGGCGGCTGCCGGAGATGTACGCGGGGGAGCAGCGCGCCCCCGGCTGCCCGCCCGTGCCGCACCCGGCCGCCTGCCGACCGGCGGCGGTCTCCGCGGCCGGTGCCGTGCACGCGGTGTTCGCCCTCGCCGGGGTCCGGCCCGATGTCCCGGGCGGACGGGTCCTGGTCCGTCCCGCCAGTACCGCGCCGCTCGGCGAGCTGGAGCTGACCGGATTGCGGGTGGCGGGCGAGCCCTTCTCGGTCCGGGTGAGCCGGATCGGAGTGGCGATGGTCGAGGAGGCGTCCACGGACCTGCAGCTCGTCGCCCGCTGAGGCGGTCACTCCACCGGCACCGGGCCCGGCGGTTCCCGCCCGCCCGTGCGCGAACCGGCCGGGCGGGCGGGGCCACCGGCCGCGCGCGGGCTGGGTTGCAAGGCCTGTGCTTATCGTCAGAGAGACGACTATGATCGTCGCCATGTCGCGTTACGATCCGTCGGCCTTCCCCCCGTTCGCTGTCACGGTTGACCTGGTGGTGCTGACGGTGCGCGACCACGCGCTCTGCGCCCTGCTGGTCAGACGAGGCGAGCCGCCGTTCCAGGGGTACTGGGCGCTGCCCGGCGGCTTCGTCCGCCCGGACGAGGGCCTGGCCGAGGCCGCCTCCCGGGAGCTGGCCGAGGAGACCGGTCTGCGCGCGCACTCGGCCCCGGGCCACGAGGCGGTCGGCCCCGGTGCGGCCGGAGCCCACCTGGAGCAGCTCGCCACGTACGGGCACCCGCAGCGCGACCCCCGGATGCGGGTGGTCAGCGTCGCCTACCTGGTGCTCGCCCCCGACCTGCCGACGCCCCGGGCCGGCGGCGACGCCAGCAGCGCCCGCTGGGCCCCGGTCGGCGAACTCCTCGGCGACAACCCGGCCGACGGCGTCCCGCTCGCCTTCGACCACGGTCTGATCCTCGCCGACGGCGTGGAGCGCGCCCGTTCCAAGATCGAGTACTCCTCCCTCGCGACGGCCTTCTGCCCGACCGAGTTCACCGTCGGCGAGCTGCGCCGGGTCTACGAGGCGGTCTGGGGCGTGGTGCTGGACCCGCGGAACTTCCACCGCAAGGTCACCGGCACCCCCGGCTTCCTGCTGCCCTCCGGCGGCACGACGACCCGTCAGGGCGGCCGCCCGGCCCAGCTGTTCACCGCCGGCGGGGCGACCGTCCTCAACCCGCCCATGCTCCGCCCGGAGTCCTGAGCCCCGCCGGACGAGCTCGGACGGCGCACCGCCCGGCGTGCCCGGGCTCGGCCGGGCCGTGCGGCGGCCGTGCCCCCGGAGAGCCGAATGGCCCGGCCTGGCTGCGGCCGCGGAGGCCCCGGCGCAGAGTGTCGGTGGACGCTTCGGCCGCCGGGCCGGAGGCCTTCCGGACCCCAGGAGCCCCGTGATGGCCCTCAAGGACTGCGCGCACCAGCGATTCCTCATCGAGGGGTTGGCGTCCGACTACGAGAGCCTGGACGCGACCACCACCGCCACCGAGAAGGAGTTGGCCGCGCTGCGGGCCGGGCAGGCGGCGCCCGAGACGATCGCCGCCGTGCAGGAGCGGCTGGCCGCCGAGCGCGAGCAGCTGGGCCAGCTGGCCGTCGAGGGCCAGGCCGCCGTCGACGAGTTCCGGACGGTCTGCGGCGGCGAGAAGCTCCCGCCGCTGCCCTGGCCGCCCGCCTAGCCCCGGAGCGCCGCGACCGACCGCGGCCCGCACCCCCGACCGGCCCCGGCCCCCGACCGGCCCCGGCCCCCGACCGGCCCCGGCCCCCGACCGGCCCCGGCCCCCGACCGGCCCCGGCCCCCGGCCCGCACCCCGGCCGGCAGCCCCGTCCACGTCCCCGAGCGGTCGGTCCCGTGAATCGCAGGATCGGATTTTCCCCTGATCGGGTGAGGTGGGCAGTCGGCGGGCCCGTGCCGTTCCCGTAATGCCCGGAATAGCCGTCGCCGCCCCCTAGTGTGCTGGCGCGGAGCCGTGCGGGCGTATGCCGGCCCATCAGGGGGCGCTCCGCGCCGAGCAGGTCGGCCGACGGCATGGGAGCAGCCAGCGATGATCCAGATCACCGGACTGACCAAGGTCTACCGCAAGGGCGCCCCGCCCGCCGTGCTCGACCTGACCTTTGACGCCCGGCCCGGCATGGTGACCGCGCTGCTGGGCACCGAGGGCTCCGGCAAGTCCACCGCGCTGCGGCTGATGCTCGAGCTCGAACGGGGCCAGGGCGTCACGCTCTTCGACGGCCGCCCCTACCGTCGGCTGCGCCGGCCCGAGCGCGAGGTCGGCGTGCTGCTGCCCGGAGCGGGCGAGGGCGCGCCGGCCGGGCACCCGGGCCGCCGGGCGCACGGGCACCTGCGGATGCTCGCCGCGGCCGTCGGCGTCCCCGCCCGGCGGGTCGACGAACTGCTGGAGCAGACCCGGCTGGCCACCGTCGCCGGGCAGCGGCTGCGCACCTTCTCGCCCGGCATGCACCGTCGGCTGGCCCTCGCCGCGGCGCTGCTCGGCGACCCCGGCACGCTGCTGCTGGACGCGCCGACCGAGGGACTGTCGCCGCGCAACGCCGAGTGGTTCCACTCCTTCCTGCGCTCGTTCGCCGTCGCCGGCGGGACGGTCCTGGTGACCACCCGCACCCCGCAGGAGGCCTCGCAGCTCGCGGACCGGGTCGTCACCCTGGACCGTGGCCGCCTGGTGGCCGACCAGCCGGTCACGGAGTTCCGCCGCACCAGGCTCAGCCCCGAAGTGGCCGTCCGCGGGCCGCAGATGGCGCGACTGGCGGACCTGCTGATCAGTCAGGGCGCCGAGGTCCGCCGGGACGGCAGCGTGGGCCTCGCGGTGGCCGGCATCGACCGTACCGAGATCGGCGAACTCGCCTACCGCCACGGGATCCTGCTGCACGAGCTGGCCGACCGGGTGGTCGAGCAGCCCGCACCTCGGGTCGTACTGCCGGTCGCCTCGGGCCGCTCCGGCCACCTCCGGGTCCGCCCGGCACCGGCCACCGACCCGACCGCCGAACAGACCGACGACCCGACCGCCCGACCCACCTCCGACGCCCCGGCCGAGGCAGCCGTCACCGGGCCTCCCGCCGTCCGGGCCGGCGATCCCGACGCCGAGCCCACCATCCCGCAGCGCCGGGCGCAGCGCCCGCAGGACGAGGCATCCCTGCCCACCCGCGCCCTGCCCGTCGCGGTGGTGAGTGCCGCCCTCCCCGTCCTCGGCGCGCCCGCACCCCGGGCCGCGTCCGCCGAGCGGACCGCGTGCGGTGAGTCGGCTCCCACCGTCGCCGTCGGCCGGCTCTTCCGCGACGACCCCGTCCCGGCCGAGGAGACACCCCGGGCCAAGCCCCCGGCCCGCCGCGAGAACGCCGACCTGCTCACCGACGACACCGTCCGGCTCCGCCGCCTCACCTCGGGCGCCACCGCCGCCTCCGCCCCCGCCACCCCCGACGACCACCGGAGCGAGTGAACCGTGCGTGTCCTGGCCTACGAGCTGCGCCGTCTGCGCGGCCTGCGTTCCACCTGGCTGCTGCTCGCCGCCGTGCTGATCGGCGACACCGCCGTGGCCGCCGTCCTGGCGAGCCAGACCTCGGACGGTGCGCTGGCCGCCCCCGCCGGGGTGCGGCTGCTGACCGCCGCCGTCCCGCTGATCCCGCTCCCGTTCGCCGCCCTCGGCGCTGGCGTGCTGGGCGCGCTCTCGTACGGGCACGAGGTGCGCCACCCGGGGCTGCAGGCCTCGCTGGTGTCGTACCCGCGCCGGGTGCGGCTGCTGCTGGCGAAGCTGCTGGTGATCGGCCCGGTGGCGGCGCTGCTGGCGCTGGCCACCCTGCTGCTGGACACGGTGGCCGTGCACCTCGCGCTGCCGGACGGGGTGGCGGTGGCGGCCTGGTCGGAGCCCGCCGCGCTGTCGGCCCGGGTGTCGGAGGCGGTGAGTGGCGCCGGCCTGTCCGGGCTGTCCGATCTGCCGGGGGCCTTCGCCCCGCTGGCGCTGATGGCCGGTCACGGGATGCCCGCCGCGCTGCTGGCGTTCGTCCTGCTGACCGTCGTCGCCGCCTGGACCGGGGTGCTGACCGCGTCGCTGACCCGCAGCGCCGCCGCCGGGGTGGCGCTGCTGTGCGCGCTGCCGCCGCTGCTGGAGTCCGGTGTCGCCCTGCTGCTGCGCCGGACCGGCCGGCCGTGGCCGGCCCGCGCGGCCGAGCTGCTCCCGTTCCAGTCCGGCATCGAGTGGGCCTACGGCTGGGTCTACGGCGGGGCGCACGAGGCGGTGGTCGGGAGCGCGTCGCTGACCGACCCGGCGCTGCTCGCGGCGGTCGCGGCCCCCGCGGCCGTCCTGCTGCTCGCCGCCCTGCTCGTCCAGGCCCGCCGCCGCGCGCTGTAGCCGCCCGCTACCGCAAGCGCTGCCGCCCGTCATCGCAAGCGATCCGGTCTCGCCGGCCCCGAGTTACCAAGATCGACCAGCAGTGACCGTAATGAGCGGTTCTTCCTGATAAGAAGTCAATTATCCAGTCACGGTCGATCACCCTTTCGTGTGCTTTTCACGAGAATTCTCAAGCCGCGCCTGCCGATCGCCGACAAAGGAGGCGTGAGTACCCTTGCGCACCCCACCATGACCCCCGCCCGTTCCGCCGAAGGGCCCATCCATGGCTCCGGCGACCTGGACCGCTTCTCGTACGCCGACCGGCCGACCCCGCCGGCGCCCCGCTGGGAGGGCGCCGAGTCCGACATCGGCCGGGTCGGCCGCAAGACCACCAGCAGCCGCGGCCGCGGTCTGCACGGCCAGCTGGTCCAGCAGCTCGGCCAGATGATCGTCTCCGGCGACCTTGGCGCCGACCGCCCGCTGGTGCCCGAGGAGATCGGCCAGCGCTTCGAGGTCTCCCGGACCGTCGTCCGCGAGTCGCTGCGCGTGCTGGAGGCCAAGGGCCTGGTCAGCGCCCGGCCGAACGTGGGCACCCGGGTCCGCCCGGTCACCGACTGGAACCTGCTGGACCCGGACATCATCGAGTGGCGCGCCTTCGGCCCGCAGCGAGACGAGCAGCGCCGGGAGCTGTTCGAGCTCCGCTGGGCGATCGAGCCGCTGGCCGCCCGGCTGGCGGCCGGCCACGGCCGGGAGGACGTCCAGCAGCGGCTGGTCGAGCTGGTCGAGATCATGGGCCACGCCGCCGCCCAGGCCGACCTCTCCACCTACACCCGGGCGGACGCCGAGCTGCACGGCCTGGTCCTGCAGATGGCCGGCAACCGGATGCTGGAGCACCTGTCCGGGATCGTCGCCTGCGCCCTGCAGGTCTCGGGCGGCCCGGCGATCTCCTGCGAGCGGCCCTCCGAGTCCTCGGTGAGCCTGCACGCCCGGCTGGTGGACGCGCTGGGGGCTGGCGACGGCGCCGCGGGCGAGGTCGCGATGCGGGCGCTGCTCACCGTCCACCCCGAGGTCGAGCCGTCCGTCCCCGCGCCCCGGGAGCACTGAGCGGGCTGTTCTCCGACGAGCGGAGGCGCCGGGTTCCGGCGGTCCGCTACGCCCGGGCCCTCCGGCCGCACCGCGTGGCGCAGCCGGAGGGCCTGCCATGCCGACGGCCCGCAGGGGGGGCTGGCCGCCCGAGCCTCGCGATACGCCTTGTCCATGACAAAGGCTTGGGCGCGAGTGCGCGATGATGGAATCCGGCCCGGTGGCCGCGGACGCCAAGTGGTGTGACCCGCGACACGAAGGCCATGCGTAACACTTGACGAGTAGCAGCGATGTGTCCTGAGCGGAAGCAGCTCCGGAATACTCCAACATGTCAGAATGCTGTGTTGGTCCGCGGCGCTGCTGCCGTCCTGCAAACCCAGTCCTCAAGCCCGAGTCGGTCGGAATCGACACCGCGCGTCCGACGCGCGATCTCCTTCCCCGCCCGCTCGGGCGGCCGGTACGGGTTCGAGTCCACTCATCGTCCGAGAGGTTGTTCGTGTCGGCCAGCACATCCCGTTCGCTTCCCCCCGAGATCGCCGAGTCCGCGGCTCTGCTGGCGCTCATCGAGCGGGGCAAGGCCCAGGGGCAGATCGCCGGTGACGACGTGCGCCAGGCGTTCGAGGCGGACCAGATCCCGGTCACCAAGTGGAAGAACGTCATGCGCAGCCTCAACCAGGTGCTGATTGAGGAGGGGGTGGACCTCATGGTCAGCGCGGCCGAACCGGCCGGCGCCAAGCGCAAGAGCGTTGCTGCCAAGAGCCCCACCAAGCGCACCGCCACCAAGGCTGTCACCACCCGGACCCCGGCCGCTCCGTCGGCCCCGACCAAGCCCCCCGTGCGGATCGCCCCCGGCGCCCCCGTCGCGGCTCCGGCCGTCGCGGCCGCCGCCGCGGCCCCGGCCCCCACCGTCTCCGCCGAGATCACCGTGGAGGAGGCGACCACCGTCGTCACCGAGGTGAAGGCGGTCGCGGCGAAGAAGGCTGCGCCGGCCAAGAAGGCCGCGGCCAAGAAGACCGCCGCGCCGGCCAAGAAGGCTGCCGCCAAGAAGACCGCCGCCGGCAAGGCCGGCAAGGGTGACGAGGAGCTGCTCGGCGAAGAGGAGCTGCTCGAGGACGTCGCCCTGCCGGGCGACAAGGCCGAGGCCGAGGGCCCGGAGGAGGAGTCGGAGGGCTTCGTCCTCTCCGACGACGACGAGGACGACGCGCCGGCCCAGCAGGTCGCCGTCGCCGGTGCCACCGCCGACCCGGTCAAGGACTACCTGAAGCAGATCGGCAAGGTCCCGCTGCTCAACGCCGAGCAGGAGGTCGAGCTCGCCAAGCGCATCGAGGCCGGTCTGTTCGCCGAGGACAAGCTCTCGGCCGCCGACAAGCTCGCCCCCAAGCTCAAGCGCGAGCTGGAGATCATCGCCGAGGATGGCCGCCGGGCCAAGAACCACCTGCTGGAGGCCAACCTCCGCCTGGTGGTCTCGCTGGCCAAGCGCTACACCGGTCGCGGCATGCTCTTCCTGGACCTGATCCAGGAGGGCAACCTCGGTCTGATCCGTGCGGTCGAGAAGTTCGACTACACCAAGGGCTACAAGTTCTCGACCTACGCCACCTGGTGGATCCGCCAGGCGATCACCCGCGCCATGGCCGACCAGGCCCGCACCATCCGCATCCCGGTGCACATGGTCGAGGTCATCAACAAGCTGGCCCGCGTCCAGCGCCAGATGCTCCAGGACCTGGGCCGCGAGCCCACCCCGGAGGAGCTGGCCAAGGAGCTCGACATGACCCCCGAGAAGGTCATCGAGGTCCAGAAGTACGGCCGCGAGCCGATCTCGCTGCACACCCCGCTGGGCGAGGACGGCGACAGCGAGTTCGGTGACCTGATCGAGGACTCCGAGGCGGTCGTCCCGGCCGACGCGGTCTCCTTCACCCTGCTCCAGGAGCAGCTGCACTCGGTGCTGGACACCCTGTCCGAGCGCGAGGCGGGCGTGGTCTCGATGCGCTTCGGCCTGACCGACGGCCAGCCGAAGACCCTCGACGAGATCGGCAAGGTGTACGGGGTCACCCGTGAGCGCATCCGCCAGATCGAGTCGAAGACCATGTCGAAGCTGCGCCACCCGTCGCGTTCCCAGGTGCTGCGCGACTACCTGGACTGATCGGCGGCGATCGTCGAAGCGAAGGCCCGGAGCCGTAAGGCTCCGGGCCTTCGCGGCTGTTCGGACCCGCGTGCGTCAGCGTCCGGGTGGCGGTTGTCGCTCGTCCGGGTGGCGGCGCGGGAGGAAGCGGTCGCCCACCGTAGTCGGTCACCTACGCTGTGCCGGTTGCCTGCTGCCGACCTCCTGGAGTCACGGTGCCGACCGAGCCGGACCGCACTGACCTGCCGACGCCCGCCCAGCCCCGGACGGACCCGGCCGCCGCCCGGGCGAACCGCCGCCGCCGGACCGCCGCACTGGTGCTGCTCGCCGCCGTACCCGTCCCGCTGGTCGCCCTCGGGGCGGCGGCGCCGGCCGCGGCGCAGCGCCGGGTGGTCGGCGGCAACACCGCGAGCACCGCCGACCACCCGTGGATCGTGGCGCTGTCCAGCCGCCAGCAGTTCGGCAGCGGCCGCTCGGGCCAGTTCTGCGGGGGCGCGCTGGTCAGCCCGACCAAGGTGGTGACGGCCGCGCACTGCTTCTACGACGAGGGCAGGGGCCGGGTGGAGCGGCCGGGCCTCAAGGCGATCGTCGGCCGGGACGACATGCGCGGCACCTCCGGTCGCGAGGTCTCGGTGCGGTCGGTCTGGATCCATCCCGACTACAGCTTCACCGCCAACATGAACGACGTCGCGGTGCTCACCCTCGCCGAGTCCCAGGGCTCCCGGCCGGTGGTCGAGCTGGTCGGCCAGGGCGAGACCGAGCCGTACGCGGCCGGGACCAGGGCGCGGGTGTACGGCTGGGGCGACACCACCGGGCGCGGCGACTACTCGCCCATGCTGCGCGGGGTGGACGTGCCGATCGTCCCCGACCAGACCTGTGCGCACGCCTACCCGGGCGGGCAGGACGGCAAGTTCGACGCCCGGGGGATGGTCTGCGCGGGCGAGGAGAAGGGTGGCAAGGACGCCTGCCAGGGCGACAGCGGCGGTCCGCTGATCGTCGGCGGGCGGCTGGTCGGCCTGGTGTCCTGGGGGACGGGCTGTGCCGAGGCCGCCCACCCGGGCGTCTACACGCGGGTGTCGTCGGTCGTGGACGCGGTGCGCTCGGTGCTGTGACCGCCCGGGCACCCGCCGTGGCAATCGCGGCGCGTGATGCGGCGGTCACGTTCTGATGCCGCGTCGGGTCGCGGAGCCCGTGGCGGGTGGACGCGGGGAGGCCGCCTGAACGCGGAAGAGCCGTCCGGAGAACAGCAGAGCCGGGCGACCGGCCCCCGAGGGGATCGGTCGCCCGGCTCACCGGTCGCGCGTGGTGCGCGGCCGGACACAGCTCGACGCTGGCTGCTGGTGGCGCCCGGGATCAGCGCTCGTCGTCGGCGGCCGTTGCCGTCGTGGTGGTGGTGGTGAGACGGCCGCTCTCGTCCTGTATCTCCACGGCGATCTTCTTGAGCTCGGGCTCGAACTTCCGGCCGTGGTGGGCGCAGAAGAGCAGCTCTCCGCCGCTGGCGAGTACGACGCGCAGGTAGGCCTGGGCGCCGCAGCGGTCGCAGCGGTCAGCCGCGGTGAGCGGGCTCGCAGGTGTCAGAACAGTAGTCACGTCGCCTCTTCTCTAGCTCGACGAGCTGTCGTACCAGGGTCAACATCCAACCAGGCCGAAAACGTTCCCGCTCGTGGCTTTTCTTCTCTGAGGATTCTGCATGTGTTGATGAGGACGTGCCCCGGGCGCCGGTGGTTCATGCGTGCCGAATCCCGGGAGCCGCCCATGGCTCGAACGTCCGATCGGGATCGGGTTCGAGGTCCGCGTAGCATAATCCTCTGCCGGGTTGGAGCATAAGCCCCGTCCCGGGCCCCGGTAGCCTGCATAACGGCAGTTCCGGAGCCTGCGCCGGGCCCCACGATCCGCCAGGACCGGTGCTACCGGGAGGAGATGGCACCCCCGGGCCCGCACCCGGGTGCGGTCCTTGTTCGCGCAGCGCGTACAAGCTGCGCGGGGCCGGCCCGTCGTGCTGTGCACCCGGCGGAGGGGTGCGGGCACGCAGAGCGACGAATGTCGGTGCGGCGTGCTGCACTGGCGTTTGGTCCGGATCCGTCCGGATGTGACCGATGAGACAGAACTTCACCGAGGAGAGTGCCGCGTGAGTGCCGAAACGACCGTGCCGTCCGCGCTGCTGGCCGGCGACGACGGTTCCAACTACACCGCGCGGCACCTGCTCGTCCTGGAGGGGCTGGAGGCGGTCCGCAAGCGCCCCGGCATGTACATCGGCTCGACCGACAGCCGCGGCCTGATGCACTGCCTCTGGGAGATCATCGACAACTCCGTCGACGAGGCACTGGGCGGCTACTGTGACCGCATCGACGTCGTGCTGCACCCGGACTCCTCGGTCGAGGTCCGCGACAACGGGCGCGGCATCCCGGTGGACGTCGAGCCCAAGACCGGGCTGTCCGGCGTCGAGGTCGTGATGACCAAGCTGCACGCCGGCGGCAAGTTCGGCGGCGGCTCGTACGCGGCCTCCGGCGGTCTGCACGGTGTCGGCGCCTCGGTCGTCAACGCGCTGTCCGCCCGGCTGGACGTCGAGGTCGACCGCGGCGGCCACACCCACGCGATCAGCTTCCGCCGCGGCACCCCCGGCATCTTCACCGAGACCAGCCCGGACGCGCCCTTCGAGCCCGCCAACGGCCTGACCAAGGCCCGCAAGGTGCCGAAGACCCGCACCGGCACCCGGATCCGCTACTGGGCCGACCGGCAGATCTTCCTCAAGGACGCCAAGCTCTCCCTGGAGACGCTGCACAGCCGCGCCCGGCAGACCGCCTTCCTCGTCCCCGGTCTGACCATCGTCGTGCGTGACGAACGCCTCACCGAGAGCGAGCAGATCGAGGAGTCGGTCTTCCGCTACGACGGCGGCATCGCCGAGTTCTGCGAGTTCCTGGCCCCGGACAAGCCGGTCTGCGACGTGCTGCGGCTGCGCGGCGAGGGCACCTTCAAGGAGACCGTGCCGGTCCTGGACGAGCTCGGCCACATGACCCCGACCGAGGTCACCCGCACCCTCGGCGTGGACATCGCGCTGCGCTGGGGCGCCGGCTACGACACCACCCTGCGCTCGTTCGTCAACATCATCGCCACCCCCAAGGGCGGCACCCACGTCACCGGCTTCGAGCGCTCGCTGGCCAAGACCGTCAACGAGGCGCTGCGCGCGAGCAAGCTGCTGCGCGTCGCCGAGGACGACATCACCAAGGACGACGCCACCGAGGGCCTCACCGCTGTGGTCACCGTCCGGCTCGCCGAGCCGCAGTTCGAGGGGCAGACCAAGGAGGTGCTCGGCACCTCGGCGGCCAACCGGATCGTCGCCGCCGTCGTCGCCAAGGAGCTCAAGGCCTTCCTCACCTCGGCCAAGAAGGACCAGAAGCTCCAGGCCCGGGCCGTGCTGGACAAGATCGTCGCGGCCGCCCGCACCCGGGTCGCCGCCCGCCAGCACAAGGAGGCCCAGCGCCGCAAGACCGCGCTGGAGACAAGCTCGCTGCCCGCCAAGCTGGCCGACTGCCGCAGCGACGACGTCGACCGCAGCGAACTGTTCATCGTCGAGGGGGACTCCGCGCTCGGCACCGCCAAGCTCGCCCGCAACTCCGAGTTCCAGGCGCTGCTGCCGATCCGCGGCAAGATCCTCAACGTGCAGAAGGCCTCGGTGAGCGACATGCTCAAGAACGCCGAGTGCGCCGCGATCATCCAGGTGATAGGGGCCGGTTCGGGCCGCACCTTCGACATCGACCAGGCCCGCTACGGCCGGGTCATCTTCATGGCCGACGCCGACGTCGACGGCTCGCACATCCGCACCCTGCTGCTCACCCTCTTCCACCGCTACATGCGGCCGATGGTCGAGCAGGGCCGGGTCTTCGCCGCCGTGCCGCCGCTGCACCGGATCGAGCTGACCAGCCCCAAGCGCGGCCAGGAGAAGTACCACTACACCTACTCCGACGCCGAACTGCGCTCCACCCTGCTGGAGTTCCAGCGCAAGGGGCAGCGCTGGAAGGAGCCGGTGCAGCGCTACAAGGGTCTGGGCGAGATGGACGCCGACCAGCTGGCCGAGACCACCATGGACCCGCGCCACCGGACGCTGCGCCGGATCAACCTGGGCGACCTGGAGCAGGCCGAGCGGATCTTCGACCTGCTGATGGGCAACGACGTCGCCCCGCGCAAGGAGTTCATCGTGGACTCGGCGGCCACCCTGGACCGCTCCCGCATCGACGCCTGACGGCAGCCGTCCGCGCGGGCCCTCCACCCACGGGTGGAGGGCCCGCGCGTTCTGCGTTCCACCCGAGGTCCACCCCGGCTCCGATCAGCGGGAACGGCCCGGTCCGTAGCGTCGGAGAGGTCAGCAGAAGCCCTCCCGTCGGGACGGAGAAACTCCGATGCTTTCCCTCGCCAACCTCCTCGTGATCGTCGCGGTGGTGGTCCTGGTGGTCCAGCGCCAGATGCGCGTCCAGCGGCTGGACACCGGGCGCCGGTTCTGGCTGCTGCCGCTGATCCTGGGCGTGCTCGCGCTGCGCGACCCGCAGATCATCGACCATCAGCACACCGGGCTCTCGACCGCCCTGCTGGCCGCCGGCCTCGTCACGGTGCTCGCGATGGGTTCCGTCTGGGGCTGGACCGTCCGGCTCTGGCGGGACGCCGACGGCACCGTCCTGGCCAAGGGCACCAAGGCCACGCTGGCCGCCTGGGGTGGGATGATCGCCGTCCGGGTCGGCCTGTACGGGATCGGGTCGGCGCTGCACGTCCACCAGTCGGGCAGCTCGCTGATGCTCGGCCTGGCGGTCATGCTGCTGGTCCGCTCGCTCGTGGTGAACTGGCGCGCCCGGATGCTGGAGCCCGTGCGGACGACCGCCGGGCAGCAGCACTGACCGCCGTCGTGAGCACCGAGGAGGAAGCCGTGGCCGGGTGGTACTGGACCCGCTGGCCGTCCCGCGAGGGGCTGGAACGCGAGGCCGAGAGCCGGCCGCGGCGGATCCTCACGGTGCTCGGGCGGACCGTCCTGCTGGCGGTCGTCGGCTGGGGGACCTTCTCCGACGGGAAGTACACCGGCTGGGCGGCGGCTGCCGCCGCCGCCGGACTGGCCGCGGCCGTCGCACTCTGCGCGGTCTACCTGTGGGCCGGCCGGGAGCAGCGCCCGGTGGTGTCGTACCCGGTGACCGCCGCCCTGATCGGAGCCGCCTGGCTGGCGAACTGGGGGCTGGCCTTCACGCTGGCCGACTTCCTCTGGATCGGGCTGGCCGTGACGGCCGTGGTCCGGCTGCCGCCCGCGCCCGCGCTGCTCGCGGCGGCGGCCGCGCTGGGCTCGTACGCGGCGGCGTCCCCGACGAGCTGGCTCAGCATCGCCGCCACCGTCGGCGGTACCACCCTGCTCGGCTACCTGCTGCGGCTGGACGTGGAGGCGCGCGGCACCGCCCGTCGGCTGCTGGAACAGGAGCGCGCCGCCCGGGCCGCCGAGGCGGAGAGCGCGGCGCTCGCCGAACGGGCCAGGATCGCGCGGGAGATCCACGACGTGCTCGCCCACAGCCTCTCCGCGCAGCTCGTCCATCTGGAGGCGGCCCGGCTGATGCTGGAGGGCGACACCGCCCGCGAGCAGATCCGCGAACGGGTCGTCGCCGCCCGGCGGATGGCGCAGGACGGACTGGTCGAGACCCGGCAGGCGCTGTCCGCGCTGCGCGGCGAGTTCACCCCGGTCGGGGCCTTCCTGGTCGAACTGACGGACCGGGAGCGGGCCGCCCTCGTCGTCACCGGCACGCCCCGGCCGCTCGCCGCCGAGTCCGCCCTGGCGGTGCGGCGCACCGCGCAGGAGGCGCTGACCAACGTCCGCAAGCACGCCCCCGGCGCCCGCTGCTCCGTCGAACTGCGCTACCTGGAGGGGGCGGTGGAGCTCGAGGTGCGCAACGCCCGCCCGCCGCGCGGCCAAGCCGAGGGGGAGCCGTCGCCGCGGGAGCTGGCCGGCAGCGGCAGCGGGTACGGTCTGCTGGGAATGCGCGAACGCGCGGAACTGCTCGACGGCACCCTGCTGGCGGGCCCGGAGGACGGAGGGTGGCGCGTGCTGCTGCGGGTGCCGGCATGACGGCGGCGGTCATCAGGGTGCTGGTGGCGGACGACCAGACGGTGGTGCGCGAGGGCATCGTGATGCTGCTGGGGCTGCTGCCCGGCATCGAGGTGGTCGGCGCCGCGGGGGACGGGGAGGAGGCCGTCGCCCTGGTGGAGCGGCATCACCCGGACGTGGTGCTGATGGACCTGCGGATGCCGCGCTGCGACGGCGTCGAGGCGACCCGGCGGATCCGGGCGGCGCACCCGGAGACCGAGGTGGTGGTGCTCACCACCTACGCCGACGACGACTCGCTGTTCCCGGCGCTGCAGGCCGGGGCGCGCGGCTACCTCACCAAGGACGCCGGCGCCGATGAGATCGCCCGGGCCGTTACGGACGTCCGCTCGGGCGCGGCCGGACTCTCCCCGCAGGTCCAACTCCGGCTGCTGGAGCGGCTGTCTGAGCAGCGCGGCGGGTCCGCGCCGAGCGCCGAGGGGCCCGCCACCCGGCCGGGGGAGCTGCCCGACGGGCTGACCTCCCGGGAGGCCGAGGTGCTGGCGCTGATCGCGGAGGGGCTCTCCAACGCGGAGATCGCCCAGCGGCTGTTCGTCAGCCAGGCCACCGTGAAGACCCACATCAACAACCTGTTCGCCAAGACCGCGGTGCGGGACCGGGCGCAGGCGGTCGCATACGCGTTCCGACACGGAATCACCGGTATGCAGCAGTAGTCGGATGAGCGTCTGTCGGATGATCGCTCACCTCATCGAGTGAACGTATCTGCGATGGTCGGAGGCGCTGTCCGGAGGCCCCCATCATGGTTCGGGTCAGCACGTCCGGCCGTCCAGGAGCAGCAGTGCCACAACAGCAGACGAGCAGTCCCGGTCAGGGACAGCGATTCGACTGGTGGGCCGCTCCGGCTGCCGCCACCGCCTCCGACGCCCTCCCGGCCGGCCCGTCGTCCGGTGTTCCGGCGTCCGAGCCGCCGGCCGCGCGCCGCCGAACGGCCGTACCGGCGCAGCCCGCGCCTGCCGGTCCGGCTCCCGCTGAGGCTCCCGCTCGTACGGCTCCCGCTCATGCGGAGCTGCCGGCACCGGTCGAGCCCGTGGCCGTCGCCGTGCCGGTCCGTCAGGCCGCCCAGGCCGCACCGGCGGTCGAGGCCGCTCCCGGGGGTGCCGACAGCACCGAGGTCTACCGGGCCGTCCAGGCCGGCGCGGCCTTCCAGGACATCCGCCGCAGCTACCGGTTGTTCGTCTTCCCGGCCACTGGCGTCTTCTTCGGCTGGTACCTGATGTACGTCGCCGCCCAGGCCGCCGCCCCCGACCTGATGCGCACCCCGGTGGCCGGCCCGTTCAACGTGGCCTGGCTGCTCGGCCTGCTGCAGTTCGCCTCCACCTTCCTGCTCACCTGGCTCTACGCCCGCAACGCCCGGACCGAGCGCGACCGCGCCGCCCTCGGCCTGCGCTGGGACACCCAGGACCAACTGCGATGACGAGCGTGATGACCACTCTGATGACCGGCACGGTGAGGGACACGGTGACGACCGTGCTGACCACCGCCACCCCGCCCCCCGTCGCTCCCACCGGCGACCACCACTCGCTCGCGATCGTGCTGTTCGCCGTCGTCGTGCTGGTCACCCTGGGCATCACCCTCTGGGTCGGCCGGCAGGGCAACGCCGCCGAGGACTTCTACGCCGGCGGCCGCGACTTCACCCCGCTGCAGAACGGCTTCGCCCTCTCCGGCGACTACCTCTCCGCCGCCTCCTTCCTCGGCGTCGCCGGACTGATCGCCCTGTACGGCTACGACGGAGTGCTCTACAGCATCGGCTTCCTGGTCGCCTGGCTGGTGGTGCTGATGCTGGTCGCCGAACTCGTCCGCAACGCCGGCCGGTACACCCTCGCCGACGTGCTCGCGCTGCGCCTGCGCCGCCGCAAGGTGCGTGCCGCGGCCGGCGGTGCCAGCGTCGTCGTCACCCTGCTCTACCTGGTCGCCCAGATGGTCGGCGCCGGTTCGCTGGTCGCCCTGCTCCTCGGCACCGACAGCGCGCAGGCCCGGACCTGGACGATCATCGCGGTCGGCGCCCTGATGATCGTCTACGTGACGATCGGCGGGATGCGGGCCACCACCTGGATCCAGATCATCAAGGCCTTCCTGCTGGTCACCGGCTCGGTGCTGCTCACCGTGCTGCTGGTGGTCCGCTTCCACGGCGACCTCGGCGAGCTGATGCGCCAGGCCGCGCAGCACAGCGGCGCCGGGCACCGCTACCTGGAACCCGGGCTCAAGTACGGACACAGCTTCACCAGCCGGCTGGACTTCATCAGCCTCGGCCTCGCCCTGGTGCTCGGCACCGCGGGCCTGCCGCACATCCTGTCCCGCTTCTACACCGTGCCCACCGCGCGGGCCGCCCGCCGCTCCACGATGTGGGCGATCGGCCTGGTCGGCGGCTTCTACCTGATGGCCATCGTGCTCGGCCTCGGTGCCACCGCGCTCGTCGGCTCGGCCGAGGTGCGGCACGCCAACTCGGCCGGGAACACCGCCGTCCCGCTGCTCGCCCTGGTGCTCGGCGGCGGCAACGGCAGCACCGGCGGGGTGGTGCTGTTCGCGCTGATCTCGGCGATCGCCTTCGCCACCATTCTTGCCGTGGTCGCCGGGTTGACCCTGGCCTCCTCGGCGGCCTTCGCCCACGACATCTGGGCCGGCGCGTGGCGCAACCGGCCGCGGCGGGAAGGGACGCGGGCCCGGCGCGGCCTGGGACTTCTCGGGAGCCGGCGCCCGGCCGAGGGGGTCCCCGCCTCCCGGTCGGCGGAGGGCTCCGGCTCCGGAGCGGGCGAGCAGCAGGAGGTCGTCGTCGCCCGGTTCGCGGCCGGCGGGATCGGCGCGGCGGCGATCGTGATCAGCCTCTACGCCCAGCAGCTGAACGTGGCCTTCCTGGTCGGCCTGGCCTTCGCCGTCGCCGCCTCCGCCAATCTGCCCGTCCTGCTGTACACCCTGTTCTGGTCGCGGTTCACCGCCCGCGGCGCGGTCTGGTCGGTGTACGGCGGGCTGGTCCCCGCGATCGTGCTGGTGTTCTTCTCCCCGGTGGTCTCCGGCACCAAGGTGGCGCTGTTCCCCGGCGTCGACTTCCACTGGTTCCCGCTGGAGAACCCCGGCATCGTCTCCATCCCGCTCGGGTTCCTGGCGGGCTGGATCGGGACGCTCACCTCGCCCGAGCCGGCCGACGCGGACCGCTTCGCCGAGCTGGAGGTGCGTGCCCTCACCGGTGCGGGCGCGGCCTGAGCCGTCGCGCCCGGGGAACCCCGGCGGGCCTGGGGCCGCCGGGGTTCCCCCGTGTTCGCGGGCCCGGGTGTGGATGTGGACGCGGGCGCGAGGACTACGCCCGGGCCGCGAGTCCGTAGCGGTGCTCCGGGCGGCCGGTGTCGCCGTACCGCAGGGTCAGCCGCAGCCGGCTGTCCCGTTCGAGCTGCTTGAGGTAGCGCTGCGCCGTGGAGCGGCTCAGCCCCGTGGCATCGGCGACCTCCTGGGCGGACAGCGGCCGGCCCTCCCGGCGCAGCACGCCCAGCACCAGGTCGGTGGTCGGCGCCGAGTGCCCCTTGGGCAGCGGCCCGGCCGGGGCGGCGGCGCTGCGCAGGGTCGCGAACAGTCGGTCCACCTCGTCCTGGCCGGCCTCACGGGCGGGGGCGGCCAGCGCGTGCCGCAGCTGCGCGTAGGCCACCAGCTTCTCCCGCAGTCCGGCGAAGGTGAACGGCTTGACCAGGTACTGCAGCGCGCCGTGCTGCATGGCGGCGTGCACCGTCGACACGTCGCGGGCGGCGGTCACCATCATCACGTCGCAGGCCACCTGGCGGTCCCGGAGCCGGCGCACCAGGGCCAGGCCGGTCTCGTCGGGCAGGTGGTGGTCGAGCAGGAGCAGGTCCACCGGGCGGCGCTCCAGGAAGGCCAGTGCCTCCCCGGCCGAGTGCGCGGTGCCGGTCACCCGGAAGCCCGGCACCTTGGCCACGTACGCGGCGTGCACGTCGGCGACCCGGAAGTCGTCGTCCACCACGAGTACGTCGATCATCACGCCTCCACGAGCCGATCGGTGAGCAGGGCCTCGGGCAGCTCGACCGTGAACCGGGCGCCGCCCAGCGTCCCGGTGTCGAGCACGATCCGGCCGCCGCTCCGCTCGACCAGCCGCCGCACCATCGCCAGCCCCAGCCCGCGCGGACGGTGCGCGGGTGCGTCCTTGCTGCTCCACCCCTCCTCGAAGACCTGCTCGCGCAGCTCCTCCGGCACGCCCGGGCCGCTGTCCGCGACCTGCAGCAGGAGGGTGGAGCCGGACGCCGCCAGGCTCACCTCCACCCGGCCGTCCCCACTCGGCGCGACCGCGTCCACCGCGTTGTCGATCAGATTGCCCAGCACCGTGACCAGCGCCCGGGCGTCCACCACCGCGTCCGGCAGGTGCGCCGCCGGGGACAGCGCCAGCCGGACCCCGCGCTCGCCCGCCACCGCCGTCTTGCCCGCCAGCAGCGCCGCGACGTGCGGGTCCTGCACCTGCTCGGCGATCCGCGCGGTGACCACGGCGTGCGAGCCGGACTGCTCCGAGATGAACGCCACCGCCTGCTCGTGCCGGCCCAGCTCCAGCAGGCCCAGCAGGGTGTGCATGCGGTTGGCGTGCTCGTGGTCCTGGGCGCGCAGCGCCTCGGTCAGGCTGCGGGTGGTGTCCAGCTCGCGGACCAGCGACTCCAGCTCCGTGCGGTCGCGCAGCGTCACCACCGCTCCGCCGTCGGCGGTCGCCATCCGGTTCACCACCAGCACCCGTTCGTCCCGGACGGCGGGCAGGTCGGCGCCGGTGATCCGCCCGGTCAGCACGTCGGCCAGCCGGCCCGGCGGCAGCACCTCGGCGATCGGGCGGCCGGTGCAGTCCTCGGGCAGGCCGAGCAGCCGCACCGCCTCGTCGTTGGCCAGCCGGATCCGGCCGCGCTCGTCCAGCGCCACCATGCCCTCGCGGATCCCGTGCAGCATCGCCTCCCGCTCCACCAGCAGCGCGGAGATGTCGGCCAGCGCGATGTTGTGGGTGCGGCGCTTGAGCCGACGGGCCAGGGCCAGCGTGGCGACCGTACCGGCGGCCAGGCCCGCGCCCGCGCACAGCAGGATCCCGGTGAGCATCTTCAGCAGCCGGCGGCGGATCGAGTCGTCGCTGATGCCCACCGACACCTCGCCGACGATCCGGCCGTCCGCCATCCGCAGCGGCACCTTGCCGCGCGCGGTGCGGCCCAGGGTGCCCTGCTGGATCGCGGTGACGCTGCGGCCGCCCAGCGCCGGCTCCGGGTCGGTGCTGACTCGGTAGCCGATCCGGCCCGGGTCGGTGTGCGAGAGCCGGATCCCGTCCAGGTCGGTGACCACCACGAAGCTGGCGCCGGTGGCCAGGCGGATCTGCTCGGCGTTGCGCTGCGCGGCCACCACGTCGCGGGTGTCGGCGGCCCGGGCGATCGCCTCGTCGGTGGCGGTGGCCTGGGCGATCGACAGCGCCCGCTGCATCGCGTCGTGGTCCAGCTCGCTGCTGACCGGGGCGAGGAACAGCCCGGCGGTCACGGCGGTGACACCGACGGTGACGACGGTCTGGCTCAGCAGCAGCTGTGCGAAGACCCGGCGGGGCCAGTGGGGGAGCTTCATCCGGGCCTCCTCTCGGCGGCTTCGGGCGGTTCTGCGGGGGGGGGGGGGGAGTGTTCTCGGGTGGGCTTCGGGCCGCGGGGGTCGGGGTCGGGACACGGGGGTCGGGACACCCTACGTTTCCGGCGTGTTTCTGTCAGCCGCGTCCCCGCAGTTGTAGCGCAAGCAAAACGAGCAGAACACCCCTCAACGCGGAGAAGTCGCACTACGCGAAGAAGGCTCCCGCCGGGGCCGGGACCGCTCCTACCTTTCCGGGGCAAGCACTGACCCGGGAGGATCGAATGAGCAAAACCCCGGCGATCGAGCTGTCCGGCGCGACCAAACGGTTCCGCACCCCGTCCGGGGCCCTGCACACCGCCGTCCGTGATCTCGATCTGACCGTCGCCCAGGGCGAGTTCGTCGCCGTCGTCGGCCCCACCGGCTGCGGCAAGTCCACCACGCTGACCCTGGTCAGCGGCCTGGAGGAGCCCACCGAGGGCGAGGTCAAGGTGTACGGCGAGCCCGTCACCGGGATCGACCCGAAGGTCGGGTTCGTCTTCCAGCAGGACGCCGTCTTCCCCTGGCGCACGGTCCTGTCCAACGTCATGGCCGGCCCGCGCTTCCGCGGGGTGCCCGCCGCCGAGGCCAAGGAGCGGGCCCGGGACTGGCTGGGCCGGGTCGGCCTCGCCGCCTTCGAGGACCGCTACCCGCACCAGCTGTCCGGCGGCATGCGCAAGCGCGTCGCGCTCGCCCAGACCTTCGTCAACGACCCGACGATCCTGCTGATGGACGAGCCGTTCTCGGCGCTGGACGTGCAGACCCGCGCCCTCATGTCGGACCAGCTGCTGGAGCTGTGGGCCGGCACGGGCTCGTCGGTCGTCTTCGTCACCCACGACCTGGACGAGGCCATCGCGCTCGCCGACCGGGTCGTCGTGATGACCGCCGGACCGGCCACCGTCAAGGAGATCTTCACCGTCGACCTGCCACGACCGCGCACCGTGGAGGCCGTCCGGCTGGAACCGAGGTTCGTCGAGCTGTACCGCGAGATCTGGGCCTCGCTCGGCGAAGAGGTGCGCATCACCCGGGAGAGAGGAGCGGGTCGTGCCGCTTGAGACCGAGTCCGACACCGCGTCCGGTGCCGCAGCCGGCACCGCGTCGCCCGCCGCCGGGAAGCCCCCGGCCGTCACGACGAGAACCGAGGCCCGCGAACGGGCCGCCCGCAACCGGAAGTTGACCGTCTACGGAGCCCGGGTCGCGGTCCTGGTCGCCTTCCTCGGGCTGTGGGAGGTCTGCGCCCGGACGGACGTCATCGACCCGTTCAACTTCTCGCAGCCGTCGAAGATCTGGGACCAGATCTGGCAGTGGATCACCCACGGCACCGCGCAGGGCTCGCTCGGCGAGCAGATCGGCTACACCCTGTACGAGGCACTCACCGGCTGGGTGATCGGCGTCATCGGCGGCGTGCTGCTGGGCATCGCGCTCGGCCGGATCCGCTTCCTGGCCGACGTGTTCGGGCCGTACATCAAGGTGCTCAACGCGATCCCGCGGATCGTGCTCGCCCCGATCTTCCTGATCTGGTTCGGCCTCGGCCCGGCCTCCAAGGTCGCCTCCGCCGTGGTGCTGGTGTTCTTCCCGGTGTTCTTCAACGCCTTCCAGGGCGCCCGCGAGGTGGACCGCAACCTCGTCGCCAACGCCCGCATCCTGGGCGCCGACAACCGCAGGGTCACCCTCCAGGTGGTCATCCCCGCCGCCACCACCTGGATCTTCACCAGCCTGCACGTCAGCTTCGGCTTCGCGCTGATCGGCGCCATCGTCGGCGAGTACATCGGCGCCACCAAGGGCCTCGGCCTGCTCGTCGCGGCCGCCCAGGGCACCTTCAACGCGGCCGGCGTGTACGCCGCCATGACCATCCTCGCCGTCGTCGCGCTGCTCACCGAGGGGCTGCTGACCTTCGCCGAGAAGAAGCTGTTCCGCTGGAAGCCCGCCGACGCGGGCGACGGCCGCTGACTCCCCCTGCCGGAAAGAAGAGAGAGGCACCCCCACCCATGCGCCCCCACCCGACTGGCAGAGTCCTTGCCGCCGCCCTCGCCGCCGGCCTGCTCCTCCCGCTCTCCGCCTGCGCCAACGACGCCGCCACCGCCGGCCACGGCGCGGTCGCCGCCCCCGCCGGGCAGCAGGTCGACGGGCCCAAGGTCAAGATCATGGTCGGTGGCCTGGACAAGGTCATCTACCTGCCCGCGATGCTCACCCAGCGGCTCGGCTACTTCGCCGAGGCCGGCGTCAACGTCGAGCTGATGACCGAGCCCGCCGGCGTCAACGCCACCACCGCCCTGCTCGCCGGGGACGTCCAGGGCGCCGTCGGCTTCTACGACCACACCATCGACCTGCAGGCCAAGGGCAAGCACGTCGAGTCCGTGGTGCAGTTCTCCCAGGCCCCGGGCGAGGTGGAGATCGTCTCCACCAAGCAGGCCGACGCCGTCAAGTCCGGTGCCGACTTCAAGGGCAAGAAGCTCGGCGTCACCAGCATCGGCTCCTCGACCGACTTCCTCACCAAGTACCTCGCGGTCAAGAACGGCACCGCCGTCAGCGAGTTCAGCCCGATCGCGGTCGGCGCCGGCCAGACCTTCATCGCCGCGCTCCAGCAGGGCAGCATCGACGCCGGGATGACCACCGACCCGACCGTCGCCAACATCCTGGACAAGGGCCTCGGCAAGGTCCTCTACGACATGCGCACCCCCGAGGGCTCGCGCCAGGCGCTCGGCGGGCTGTACCCGTCGTCCTCGCTGTACATGAACGTCGACTGGGTGGAGAAGAACAAGGACACCACCCAGAAGCTCGCCAACGCCTTCGTGAAGACCCTCAAGTGGATGTCCACCCACACCCCCGAGGAGATCGCCGCGAAGATGCCCGCCGACTACGCGCAGGGCGGCGCCGAGCAGTACGCGGCGGCGATCAAGGCGACGCTGCCGATGTTCACCACGGACGGCGTGATGCCGGCCGACGGTCCGAAGACGGTGCTCGCGGTGCTCGCGGCCTTCCACCCGGACGTCAAGGGCAAGGAGGGGTCGATCGACCTGTCCAAGACCTACACCACGGAGTTCGTGGGCAAGGCCACCAGCTGATCCCCCTCCGCCGCGGTCCCGCGCTCACCCCCACGGGCGCGGGGCCGCCGTGCTGTTCAGGCCCCCCGACCCCCGGCCGCTCAGGCCCCGCGGGCGCCGCGGACCTCGCGGACCTCGCGGACCTCGCGTACTGGGGCCCGGACTCAGACCCCCCGGACGCTGAGCACGTCCATCCGCGACGGCGTCCCCGCCGCCTTGCCGCAGCTCTCCGGACGCGCCGGCTCGCTCGCGCCCTCGATCACGTCCACCTCCCAGGCCCGGCCGTCCTCGTGCAGCACCGCCACCAGCCAGCGGCCCTCGCCGTCCACCCGCTGGGTGAGCGTCAGCGCGTCCACCCTGGTCTCCCCGGTCGCCAGCCGCACCGCGTGCTCGGCCGCCTGGCCCGGACGCTCCCAGCCCGAGCAGCCCCGCGACCACTCCGGCACCATGTGCCCCGAGGCCGTCGCCGCCAGCACCTCCTTGGCCGTCTCCGCCGTCAGCCGCCCGTACGCGTAGCCGTACGGCAGCACCAGCATCGTGGGGGAGAAGCGGTGCCCGCCCAGGTGGGTGACCTCCCACACCTCGCTGTGCCCGGCCGCCGCCAGCTCCGCCGCGAGCGGACGCCCCAGCAACGCGCAGCACCGGTCCCGCCGCCCATTGGTGCACACCAGCGCCACCGGGCCGCCGACGTGCTCCGCACCGAAACCCGTGTGGTCGCCCACGCCCAGCGCCGCGAAGTCCAACCCCAGCAGCTCCGCCGGATCCGCCACCTGCGCCCGGCGCACCCAGCCGCGGCCCGGCACCGTGTGCGCCACGATCACCTCGTGCCGCGCCGTCGGCAGGCAGTCCGCGTGCCGCCCCGGCCGCCGGACCAGCGCCACCCGCACACCCGTCCCCGCGGTGGCCTCCTCCAGCGCCCGCCCGACCGCCGCGTCCAGATGGCTCTCGCGCAGCGCCTTCGCACCCCACGGCCCGTTCTGCTCCACCAGCAGCCAGGTGCTCGCCACCGCCGCCGTCGCGGCCAGCGGCTCCGAAAGTTCACGCGACAAGGTCGTACAGGTGCTCACCCGGGAAAGGCTACCCTCACCGGATCATCCGGCCGTCGAGCCTCGGAGACGACGGGGGAGGGACACCCGCGGGTGTCCCTCCCCCGTCCTCCACTCGGTACGGCCGTCGGTGCAAGCGGCTGCGCCCGGTCGTTACGCCGGGCCGTTACGCCGGACCGGCGACCACCGCGATCGGGGTGGTGACCGGGGTGCCGGAGCCGTCGCGGCGCGGGTCGCGCTCGGGGAGGTCGACCGGGGCGCCCTTGGCGGTGGCGGCGTGGGCCGGAGCGGCGCCGGCCCACGCGAAGGCGAGGGCGTCCTCGCCGCGCAGGAAGCGCTGGCAGCGGACACCGCCGGTGGCGCGGCCCTTGCGCGGGTACTGCTCGAACGGGGTGACCTTCCAGGTGGTCTGCTCGCCGCCGGCCAGCGTGCCCGAGGCCGTGGCCACCGAGACCACCACGGCGTCCGCGGCCGGGTCGACCGCGGTGAAGGAGAGCACCCGCGCGCCGTCGGACAGCTTGATGCCCGCCATGCCGCCGGCCGGACGGCCCTGCGGACGGACCTGGCCCGCCGGGTAGCGCAACAGCTGGGCGTCCGAGGTGATGAAGACCAAGTCCTCCTCACCGGTGCGCAGTTCGACCGCGCCGACCAGCTCGTCACCGTCCTTGAGGGCGATCACCTCGAACTCGTCCTTGTTCGCCGGCCACTCCGGCACCACCCGCTTCACCACGCCCTGCACGGTGCCGAGCGCCAGCCCCGGCGAGGACTCGTCCAGCGTGGTCAGCGCCAGCACCCGCTCGTCAGCCTCCAACCGCAGGAACTCGCCCACCGCGGCGCCGCCCGCCAGGTTCGGCGACGGGGTCGGCGGCAGCGCGGGCAGATCGATCACCGGCAGCCGCAGCACCCGGCCTGCGGACGTCACCACGCCCACGTCCGCGCGCGCCGTCGCGTGCACCGCCGACACGATCACGTCGTGCTTCGACCGCTTCTCCGACAGCTCGAACGGCTCGCCGTCCGACGTGCGCGCCAGCAGGCCCGTCGAGGACAGCAGCACCCGGCACGGGTCGTCCGCGACCTCCAGCGGAACCGCCAGCGCCGCCGACGGCGCCGCGCCCGCCTCCAGCAGGACCGTCCGCCGCTCCGTGCCGAACTGCTTCGCCACCGCGCCGAGTTCGGACGACACCACGCTGCGCAGCTTGGTGTCCGACTCCAGGATCTCGGTCAGGTCCGCGATCTCCGCGGTGAGCTTCGCCTTCTCCTGCTCCAGCTCCACCCGGTCGAACCGGGTCAGCCGGCGCAGCGGGGTGTCCAGGATGTACGCGGTCTGCGTCTCCGACAGCGAGAAGCGCTCCATCAGGCGCTCCTTCGCCTGCTGCGCGTTGTCACTCGACCGGATGATCGCGATGACCTCGTCGATGTCGACCAGCGCCACCAGCAGGCCCTCGACCAGGTGCAGCCGCTCCTCGCGCTTGCGGCGGCGGAAGTCGCTGCGCCGGCGCACCACGTTGAAGCGGTGGTCGACGTAGACCTCCAGCAGCTCCTTGAGGCCCAGCGTCAGCGGCTGCCCGTCCACCAGCGCGACGTTGTTGATGCCGAAGGTCTCCTCCATCGGCGTCAGCTTGTAGAGCTGCTCCAGCAGCGCCTCCGGCACGAAGCCGTTCTTCACCTCGATGACCAGCCGCAGCCCGTGCTCGCGGTCGGTCAGGTCCTTGACGTCCGCGATGCCCTGCAGCTTCTTCGCGTTGACCAGGTCCTTGATCTTCGAGATGACCTTCTCCGGGCCGACGTTGAACGGCAGCTCGGTGACCACGATGCCCTTGCGGCGGGCCGTCACCGCCTCCACCGTCGTCGTCGCCCGGATCTTGAAGGTGCCGCGGCCCGACTCGTACGCGTCCCGGATCCCCGACAGGCCCACGATCCGCCCGCCGGTCGGCAGGTCCGGACCGGGGACGAACCGCATCAGCGTGTCCAGGTCCGCGTTCGGGTGCTTGATCAGGTGCCGGGCGGCCGCGACCACCTCGGACAGGTTGTGCGGCGGCATGTTCGTGGCCATGCCCACCGCGATGCCCGTCGCGCCGTTCACCAGCAGGTTCGGGAACGCGGCCGGCAGCGCCAGCGGCTCCTGCTCGCTGCCGTCGTAGTTCGGGCCGAAGTCGACGGTGTCCTCGTGGATCGACTCCACCATCGCCATCGACGCCGCGGTGAGCCGCGACTCGGTGTAGCGCATCGCCGCCGGCGGATCGTCGTTGCCCAGCGAACCGAAGTTGCCGTGCCCGTCGATCAGCGGCAAGCGCATCGAGAACGGCTGCGCCATGCGCACCACGGAGTCGTAGATCGACTGGTCGCCGTGCGGGTGCAGCCGGCCCATCACCTCGCCCACCACGCGGGCGCACTTCACGTGCGCGCGGTCCGGGCGCAGGCCCATCTCGTTGGCCTGGTACAGGATCCGGCGGTGCACCGGCTTCAGGCCGTCCCGCGCGTCGGGCAGCGCACGCGAGTAGATCACCGAGTAGGCGTACTCCAGGAAGGAGCCCTGCATCTCGTCCACGACGTCGACGTCGAGGATCCGCTCCTCGAAGTCTCCGGGCGGCGGGGTCTGCGAACTGCGGCGGGCCATCGCGGCGGGGCTCCCTTACGTGTCGCTGGCTGTGTGTCTCGGTCGGCCGGTGCCGTCCTGTCGCCGGACCCGTCAACCGGGCGACGGTCGACAGGGCGCGGCGCCCCCATTGTGGACCCTCGCGCCGACACTCCCGCTCAGCGGCCCTCTTCCGCCCCTGGCGAACGACCCGGTCCGCGCGGACACGATTACGGCTCCCACGCGTTGCACCACAATGGGGGACGCCACACGAACCCCCGACATCGACGACGGGAAGGACCCGAGCGCATGGCCAACCCGGCCCCCGCCTCCAGCCGAGGCATCGCCATCACCGAGCACCGCCTGGCCAACGGCCTGCGCGTCGTCCTCTCAGAGGACCACCTCACCCCGGTCGCCGCCGTCTGCCTCTGGTACGACGTGGGCTCCCGCCACGAGGTCAAGGGCCGCACCGGCCTCGCCCACCTCTTCGAGCACCTGATGTTCCAGGGCTCCGCCAACGTCTCCAACAACGGCCACTTCGAGCTCGTCCAGGGCGCCGGCGGCTCGCTCAACGGCACCACCAGCTTCGAGCGCACCAACTACTTCGAGACCATGCCCGCCCACCAGCTGGAGCTCGCCCTCTGGCTGGAGGCCGACCGCATGGGCTCGCTGCTCGTCGCGCTCGACGAGACGTCCATGGAGAACCAGCGCGACGTCGTCAAGAACGAGCGCCGCCAGCGCTACGACAACGTCCCGTACGGCACCGCGTTCGAGAAGCTCACCGCGCTCTCCTTCCCCGACGGCCACCCGTACCACCACACGCCGATCGGCTCCATGGCCGACCTCGACGCGGCCACGCTGGAGGACGCCCGGACGTTCTTCCGCACCTACTACGCGCCCAACAACGCCGTCCTGTCCGTCGTCGGCGACATCGACCCCGAGCAGACCATCGCCTGGGTCGAGAAGTACTTCGGCTCCATCCCCGCCCACGACGGCAAGCAGCCGCCGCGCTCCGGCGAACTCCCGGACACCATCGGCCGGGAGATCCGCGAGGAGGTCCACGAGGACGTCCCCTCCCGCTCCCTGATGGCCGCCTACCGCCTCCCGCACGACGGCACCCGCGAGGCCGACGCCGCCGACCTCGCCCTCACCATCCTCGGCAGCGGCGAGTCCAGCCGCCTCTACAACCGGCTCGTCCGCCGCGACCGCACCGCCGTCGCCGCCGGGTTCGGCCTGCTGCGCCTGGCCGGCGCCCCCAGCCTCGGCTGGCTCGACGTCAAGACCTCCGGCGACGCCACCCTCGCGCAGATCGACGCAGCCGTCGACGAGGAGCTCGCCCGCTTCGCCGCCGAGGGCCCCACGCCCGAGGAGCTCGAGCGCGCCCAGGCCCAGATCGAGCGCGAATGGCTCGACCGGCTCACCACCGTCGCCGGCCGCGCCGACGAACTCTGCCGCTACGCCGTCCTGTTCGGCGACCCCAAGCTGCTGAACGACGCCCTCCCCAAGGTCCTCGACGTCACCGCCGAGGAGGTCCAGGCCGTCGCCAAGGCCCGGCTCCACCCCGACAACCGGGCCGTCCTCGCCTACGAGCCGACCGCCGCCGAGACCGACGCCGACTCCGCCGCCGCTTCCGAAGAGGAGGGTGCCGCCGCATGAGCACCGACTACGTCCCCGCCATGACCTTCCACCCCCAGCCGCAGCCCGGCACCCCCAGCCCGTGGGCCTTCCCCGCCCCCGAGCGGGCCGCGCTCGGCAACGGCATCACCGTCCTGCACTGCCACCGGCCCGGGCAGCAGCTGGTCGCCGTCGACGTCCTCCTCGACGCCCCGCTCGTCGCCGAGCCCGAGGGCCTCGACGGCGTCGCCGCCATCCTGGCCCGCGCCTTCAACGAGGGCACCGACACGCTCAGCGCCGAGGAGTTCGCCGGCGAGCTGGAGCGCGCCGGCGCCACCCTGGACGCGCATGCCGACCACCCGTGCATCCGGGTCGGCCTGGAGGTCCCCGCCTCCCGGCTGCAGCGCGGCCTCTCCCTGCTCGCCGACGCCCTGCGCGCCCCCGCGCTGCCCGAGGCCGAGATCGAGCGCCTGGTCGCCAACCGCCTGGACGAGATCGTCCACGAGCAGGCCAACCCCGCCCGGCGCGCCGCCAAGGCCCTCTACGCCGAGCTCTTCGACGCCGCCGACCGGCTCTCCCGGCCCCGCTCCGGCAGCGCCGACACCGTCAAGTCGATCGACCGCGCCGCCGTCAAGGCCTTCTACGACGCCCACGTGCGCCCCGCGACCACCACCGTCGTCGTGGTCGGCGACCTCACCGGCGTCGACCTGCCCGCCCTGCTGGAGAGCACCCTCGGCACCTGGACCGGCACGGCCGCCGAGGCCTCCGTGCACGCCCCGGTCACCGGCGACGACCGGGGCCGCGTGGTCATCGTGGACCGCCCCGGCTCCGTCCAGACCCAGCTGCTGATCGGCCGGATCGGCCCCGACCGCCACGACCCGGCCTGGGCCGCCCAGAGCCTCGGCACCTACTGCCTGGGCGGCACCCTCACCTCCCGCCTGGACCGCGTCCTGCGCGAGGAGAAGGGCTACACCTACGGCGTCCGCGCCTTCGCCCAGCCGCTGCGCTCCGCCGCCGACGGCAGCGGGCGCGCGCTGCTCGCCATCAGCGGCTCGGTGGACACCGCCTCCACCGCCCCGGCGCTCGCCGACACCTGGACCATCCTGCGCACCCTCGCCGCCGAGGGCCTCACCGACGCCGAGCGCGACGAGGCCGTGCAGTTCCTGGTCGGCGTCGCCCCGCTGAAGTACGAGACCGCGGGCTCGGTGGCCGGTACCCTGGCTGACCAGGTCGAGCAGAACCTGCCCGACGACTACCAGGCCGAGGTCTACCGGCAGCTCGCCGAACTGCCCACCGCCGCCGCCACCGAGGCGGTCGTCGCGGCCTTCCCGCCGGACCGCCTGGTCACCGTCCTGGTCGGCGACGCAGCCGCGATCGCCGACGACGTGCGGGCGCTCGGCATCGGCGAGGTCACCGTCGTCAGCTGACGCACCCCACGTCCGCGCGCGGCCCGGTGGAGCACCCGCTCCGCCGGGCCGTCGCCGTTTTTTAATCCCTTGCGGGCCGCTGACGTCCCGTGGATAGATATCCCCCGGCACGGCACACACGTACGAGATCGGACGAACGAAGGGAGGCGGTCACCATGCGGGTCGAGCGAGCCATACGACGACGCTCCCCAAGGCCGTACTCCCCCTGTGCCGCCCTGGGCCTCTGAGCCCCACCCCTGAACTTCCCCGAGCCGCACCGGGATCGCATGCGCGCGGCACCCCATTTCACCGAACCACCCGACCACTGGAGGTCGTTCACCCATGTCGTTCACCGAAGTACCCGGCGTCCGGGTCCCGATCCGGATGTGGACCGACCCGGCGACGGTCGAGAGTCAGGCCCTGCAGCAGCTGCGCAACATCAGCTCCCTGCCCTGGCTGCACGGCCTCGCCGTGATGCCCGACGTCCACCTGGGCAAGGGCGCGACGGTCGGCTCCGTCATCGCGATGAAGGACGCCGTCTGCCCGGCGGCGGTCGGGGTCGACATCGGCTGCGGGATGAGCGCGGTGAAGACCTCGCTCACCGCCGACGACCTCCCGGACGACCTCTCCGGTCTGCGCAACAAGATCGAGCAGGCCATCCCGGTCGGCCGCGGCCTGCACACCGACCCGGTCGACCCGGCCAAGCTGCGGGGCTTCCGCGCCACCGGCTGGGACGACTTCTGGCAGCGCTTCGACGGCATCGCGGAGGACGTCAAGTGGCGCCGCGAGCGGGCGATGCAGCAGATGGCGACGCTCGGCGGCGGAAATCACTTCATCGAACTGTGTGTCGATACGACTGGCGCGGTCTGGCTCATGCTGCACTCCGGCTCCCGCAACATCGGCAAGGAGCTGGCCGAGCACCACATGGGCGTTGCCCGCTCGCTGCCGCACAACCAGGGCCTGATCGACCAGGACCTCGCGGTCTTCCTCGCGAAGACCCCGGAGATGGCGGCCTACCGCCAGGACCTCTTCTGGGCGCAGGAGTACGCGAAGCACAACCGCGCAGTCATGATGGCGCTCTTCCAGGACGTCGTCCGGCGCGAGTTCGCCAAGGCCGAGGTGACCTTCGACGAGGTGATCAGCTGCCACCACAACTACGTGGCGGAGGAGCGGTACGACGGCGTCGACCTGCTGGTGACCCGCAAGGGCGCGATCCGGGCCGGCTCCGGCGACCTCGGGATCATCCCGGGGTCGATGGGGACGGGCTCCTACATCGTCCGCGGCCTGGGCAACGAGGCGGCGTTCAACTCCGCCTCGCACGGCGCCGGCCGCAAGATGAGCCGCAACGCCGCGAAGAAGCGGTTCACCACGCGGGACCTCGCCGAGCAGACCAAGGGCGTCGAGTGCCGCAAGGACAGCGGCGTGGTGGACGAGATCCCGGGCGCGTACAAGAACATCGAGAAGGTCATCGAGCAGCAGAAGGACCTCGTCGAGGTGGTCGCGCACCTCAAGCAGGTCGTCTGCGTCAAGGGCTGACCGTCAAGAGCCGACCGTCGACGGCTGACCGCCAGGGGCTGACCGTCAACAGCAGATCGGGGTGCCGCCGGAATCCGGCGGCACCTCGATCGGGCGTTCGCGAGGGCTCAGGCCGCGGTGGGGAGCTCGTCGAGGCCCTCCTGGACGAGCTTGGCGAGGCGGTCGAGCGCGTCGTCGGCGTTCTCGGCGTCGGAGGCCAGGATGACCTCGTCGCCGCCCTGGGCGCCCAGGGCGAGGAGGCCGAGCATGGAGGCGGCGTTGACCGGGTTGCCGCCGGGCTTGGCGATGGTGATCGGCACGCCGGTGGCCGTGACGGCCCGGACGAAGACGGAGGCGGGACGGGCGTGCAGGCCCTCGGCCCAACCGATGGTGACGCGGCGCTCAGCCATGAGACGTGCCTTTCCGGTGAAGCTGGTCACGGCCGTGCTCGGTGGGAGCGGGGGAACGGCCATGTTGTCTAGACCAGTGTTGCACGCGGGTGACCCTGCGAGCCGCCGCGTTCAGGAGTTGTGATTGTTTCTTTCGGGGCATAAACCCCGCCCGTGGCCCGGGCCGAAGGTCCCGTCCACCCTGCCGTGGGCACGACCCCGGCGCCATTCGGCTCGCCGCCGGATAACCTGACGAATGTGGACGACTCCGCGGCAGCGAACCCCGAGCAGCAACCGGACTATCCGCAGCACTGGGAGGCCGACATCCTGCTGCGCGACGGCGGTACGGCCCGGATCCGGCCGATCACGCCCGCCGACGCCGGACGCCTCGTGGAGTTCTACGAGCAGGTCTCGGAGCAGTCCAAGTACTTCCGTTTCTTCGCCCCTTATCCCCGGCTCTCCGACAAGGACGTCCGCCGCTTCACCCACCACGATTTCGTGAACCGGGTCGGCCTCGCGGTCGTCATCCGGGACCACTTCATCGCCACGGTCCGGTACGACCGGATCGACGCCGAGGGCCGCCCCTCCGACACCGGGACCGACGCCGAGGTGGCGTTCCTGGTACAGGACGCCCACCAGGGCCGCGGCGTGGCCTCCGCGCTGCTGGAGCACATTGCGGCCGTCGCCCAGGAGCGCGGCATCCGCCGCTTCCAGGCCGAGGTGCTGCCGGAGAACCGGAAGATGGTGAAGGTCTTCACCGACGCCGGCTACACCCAGCACCGCAGCTTCGCCGACGGTGTGGTGCACCTGGAGTTCGACCTCGAACAGACCGACCGCTCGCTCGCCGTGATGCGCGCCCGCGAGCACCGAGCCGAGGCGCGCTCGGTGCAGCGGCTGCTCACCCCGCGCTCGGTCGCGGTGATCGGTGCGTCCCGCACCCCGCAGACCGTCGGCCGGGCGATCCTGCGCGACCTGCTGGCCGGCGCCCCGGCCGGGTTCCCCGTCCACGCGGTGAACCGCAACGCCCGGCCCGGCACCGAACTGGACGGTGTCCCGGTCCACCGTTCGATTCTGGACATTCCCGGACCGGTGGACCTCGCGGTGATCGCCGTCCCCGAGGGCGCCGTCCCGGCCGCCGTCGCCGAGTGCGGCGCCCACGGCGTGCAGGGCCTGGTGGTGGTCACCGCCGGCTACGCGGAGACCGGTTCGGAAGGCCGGGACCGGCAACGCGCCCTGGTCCGCCAGGCCCGTGCGGCGGGGATGCGGGTGATCGGCCCGAACGCCTTCGGCCTGATCAACACCGACCCGGCGAACCCGCTGAACGCCTCGCTCGCACCGCGCCTGCCCGACCGCGGCGGCTTCGGGATCTTCTGCCAGTCCGGCGCGATCGGCGTGGCCCTGCTGGAGGCCGCCCACAAGCGCGGCCTCGGCGTCTCCTCCTTCGCCTCGGTGGGCAACCGCGCCGACGTCTCCGGCAACGACTTCCTGCAGTACTGGGCCG
Source organism: Kitasatospora sp. NPDC023120 (assembly GCF_055560835.1). Classification (NCBI taxonomy): domain Bacteria; kingdom Bacillati; phylum Actinomycetota; class Actinomycetes; order Kitasatosporales; family Streptomycetaceae; genus Kitasatospora; species Kitasatospora sp. NPDC023120. The sequence goes on from NZ_JBVHHY010000024.1 coordinate 123,394, forward strand.
AGGACGAGGCCACCCAGGTCGTCCTGCTCTACCTGGAGTCCTTCGGCAACCCGCGCAAGTTCACCCGGATCGCCCGCCGGCTGGCCGCCGCCAAGCCGATCGTGGTGGTCAAGGGCGCCCGGCATACCGGCAGCCTGCCCCCCGGCCACGCCGTCCCCGCCACCGCCAGCGGCCTGCGCGACGCGACCGTCGACGCGCTGTTCGAACAGGCGGGCGTCATCAGGGTCTCGACCATCACCGAGCTGTACGACACCGGCGAGCTGCTGGCCCTGCAGCCGCTGCCCGCGGGGGAACGGGTCGCAGTGGTCGGCAACTCCGACTCGCTCGGCCTGCTCACCTACGACGCCCTGCTGAGCGCCGGGCTGCGCCCGCGCACGCCCGTCGACCTGACCACCGCCGCCACCGGCGAGAACTTCCGGATCGCGCTGGACGTCGCCCTCGCCGACCCCGCCGTGGACGCGGTGATCGCCGTCGCCATCCCGCCGATCGGCACCTCCGCGCACGCCTTCATGGGCGGCCGGCTGACCGGCGAGGACGACCCCGAGATGGGCTCCGACGACCCGGAGATCGCCGCCGCCCTGCTCGAGGCCGGTCAGCGCGCCCGGGAGCTGGGCAAGCCGCTGCTGCTCGCCCACCTGGCGCTCACCGACCTCCCGGCCCGGCTGCGCCCTGGCGGCATCCCCGCCTACCCGGCGCCCGAGCGGGCCGTGCACGCCCTCGCCCACGCCGTGCACTACGCGCAGTGGCGCCGCCGGACGGCCGAGGCGGAGGAGACGGCGCGCGTCCCCGAGCTGGACCGGATCGACGAGCCCGGCGCCCGCACCCTGGTGGCGGCGGCGCTGAGCGCCCGGACCGCGATCTCCCGCCCGTCGCCCACCACCACCCTTGACCGAGACGCTACGCGCCGCGCCTCCTGGTCGCGCACCCAGCCCGGCGGCGCCCGGATCACCCTGTCCGACGCCGAGGCCCGCGAGCTGCTGGCCCGCTACGGCATCGACGTCTCGCCGACGCTCCCGGCCCCGGACGAGGCGACGGCCGTCGCGGCGGCGGCCTCGCTCGGCTACCCGGTGGCCCTGAAGGCGACCGCCCCGCACCTGCGCCACCGCCCCGACCTGGGCAGCGTCCGGCTGGACCTGACCGGCGAGCCGGGCCTGCGCCGTGCCCACCGCGAGCTGGACGCGCTGCTCGGGGGCGCCGAGCAGGCCGAGCTGGTGGTGCAGCGGCTGGCGCCGCGCGGCGTGGACACCGTGATCGGCGCCACGGTCGATCCGGCGGTCGGCGCGATCCTCTCCTTCGGCCTGGCCGGCGCTCCGGCCGAACTGCTGGGCGACACCGCGCACCGACTGGTTCCGGCCACCGACCAGGACGTGGCAGGGCTGATCCGGGAGGTACGGGCGGCGCCGCTGCTGTTCGGCTGGCGCGGCGCCGAGGCGGTGGACACCGCAGCCCTGGAGGAACTGCTGCTCAGGGTGTCGCAGCTGGTGGACGACGTTCCGGAGATCGCCTCGGTGGACCTCGAACCCGTGGTCGTGGCCCCGCACGGGCTGGCGATCCTGGGGGCGCGGGTGCGGGTCGCACCCCTGCCGGTCCGCAGCGATCTGGGCCCGCGCGCGATGAGCACGCTGTAACCTTCCTTGGTTGCGCCCTGCCCGGGCGCTGTTGTCCGAAGCTCGGCGCCGCGCCGCCCGCTTCGTCGGCGGACCATGCCAGGATGGAGATATGGCGAAGACCGGTACCACCACCACTCAGGACCTGCGCTCGGCGATCGAGCGCAGCGGCTACTACCCGGCCCTGGTGTCCGAGGCGGTGGAGTCCGCGGTGGGTCCGGAGCCGATCAGCTCCTACCTGGTGCACCAGGAGACGACCTTCGACGCCAACGAGGTCCGCCGGCACGTGACGGTGCTGGTGCTGACCCCGACCAGGTTCGTGGTGAGCCACACCGACGAGCAGTCGGGGGCCGAGGGCAGCCCCTCGGTGCCGTTCGCGACGACCTCGACGGAGAGCGTCCGGCTGGACCGGATCGGCTCGGTCGTGCTGAGCCGGATGGTGGCGAACCCGGAGACGTACACGCCGGGGACGCTCCCGCGCGAGGTGGTGCTGACCATCGGCTGGGGCGCGGTGCAGCGCCTGGACCTGGAGCCGGCCGGCTGCTCGGACCCGAACTGCGAGGCCGACCACGGCTACACCGGCTCGGCGACGGCTGACGACCTCTCACTGCGGGTGAGCGAGGCCGGCGACGGCCCGGAGACGGTGGCCCAGGCCCTGCTGTTCGCCCGGGCGCTGTCCGACGCGACGATCGACAACGGCCCGCGCGCCTGATCGCCGCCGCCACCGACCGCTACGAATCCGGTTCCATGTCCTTCGTTCCTGCCGACGGCTACGACGCCTTCGAGATCCTTGACCCGGCCGCGGCCCCCGCGCCCCCGTACGGCAGCGGTTCGCTGTGCGACCTGCTGCCCTCCGTGGCGGCGGGGCTCGGCGTCCCCGGCTTCACCGCGACGCTGCCGATCGCCCCGGCGGACCGGGTGGTGGTGTTCCTGGTGGACGGCCTGGGCTGGGAGCTGCTGCTGCGCCACCCCGAGTACGCGCCGTTCCTGTCCTCGCTGGCCGGGAGCTCGCTGGGCGGCAGCGGCCGCCCGCTGACCGCGGGCTTCCCGTCCACCACGGCGACCTCGCTGGCCTCGGTCGGCACCGGGACGCCGCCGGGCCTGCACGGCCTGGCCGGGTACACGGTGGCGGTGCCGGGCGCCGGCTACCTGATGAACCAGCTGCGCTGGCAGCCGCCGACCGAGCCGCACGCCTGGCAGCCGTACCCGACGGTCTTCGAGCGGACCCACCAGGCCGGGGTGGCGACCGCGCAGATCTCCTCCCCGCTGTTCGCCCAGACCCCGCTGACCAGGGTGGCGCTGTCGGGCGGCACCTTCCTCGGCCGCACCACCGGCGAGGAGCGGATGGACCAGGCGGCCGCCTGGCTGGCGGAGCACGACCGGGCGCTGGTGTACACCTACGTCAGCGAGCTGGACGGTGCCGGCCACCGCTTCGGCGTGGACTCCGACGAGTGGCGGATGACCCTGGACGCGGTGGACCGGCTGGCCCGCAGGCTCGCCGAGCAGTTGCCGCCGCGCTCGGCGATGTACGTGACGGCCGACCACGGCATGATCGACATCGCGCCGGAGGACCGGATCGACTTCGACGAGGACTGGGAGCTGGGCGCCGGCGTGGCCCTGCTCGGCGGCGAGGGCCGGGCCCGGCACGTGTACGCGGTGCCGGGGGCCGCGGCCGACGTGCACACGGTCTGGAGCGAGGTGCTGGGCGACCGGATGTGGGTCGCCACCCGGGACCAGGCGATCGAGGCGGGCTGGTTCGGTCCGACCGTGGACGAGCGGGTGTACGGCCGGATCGGCGACGTGGTCGCCGCGGCGCGCGACGACATCGCGATCGTCGCCTCCCGCAACGAGCCCGGGGAATCCGCGATGATCGGCCTGCACGGCTCGATGACCCCGGTCGAGCAGTTCGTGCCGCTGCTCGAAGTCCGCGGCTGAGCCGCTCCCTTGACTCTTCTGTGCCCGAACTCCCTTGATTTGAAAGGCCTCCGCTCCACCCATGGCTGAACTGGTGTTCTTCTCGGGCACGATGGACTGCGGCAAGTCGACGCTGGCGCTGCAGATGGACCACAACCACTCCGCGCGCGGCCGGCAGGGAATCATCCTCACCCGCAACGACCGGGCGGGCGCCGCGACGATCTCCAGCCGACTGGGCCTGCAGGCCGAGGCGGTCGAGGTGACGGACGACTTCGACTTCCACGCGCACGTGGTGCACCGGCTCTCCGCGGGCGGCCGGGTGGACTACCTGATCTGCGACGAGGCGCAGTTCTTCTCCGCCGAGCAGGTCGACCAGCTCGCCCGGGTGGTGGACGAGCTGGACATCGACGTCTACACCTTCGGCATCACCACCGACTTCCGCACCCGGCTGTTCCCCGGCTCGCAGCGGCTGATCGAACTCGCCGACCGGGTGGAGGTGCTGCAGGTCGAGGCGCTCTGCTGGTGCGGGGCGCGGGCGACCCACAACGCCCGTACGGTCGGCGGGGTGATGGTGGTCGAGGGCGCCCAGGTGGTGATCGGCGACATCTCGGTGAGCGACGACGAGGTCGGCTACGAGGTGCTGTGCCGCCGCCACCACCGCCGCCGACTGACCTCGGCGACGGCCCGCGTCTCGGTGCTCTCCCCGGACGTGCTGCCCTTCGAGGAGCAGCAGGCGTAGGTCCTACGAGACCTGCAGGACCGAGAAGTGCCCGCCCTGCGGGTCGGCCAGCCTCGCGGCGCGGCCGTGGGCGGTCTCGTGCGGCTCGACCAGGATCCGGCCGCCGAGTTCCACCGCGTGACGGGCGGTCAGGGCGGCGTCCCGGACGGCGAAGTGGGTGCGCCAGCGCGGCGGGTGGTCGCGCAGGTCGGCGCGGTGCCGGATGCCGGCGACCGGACGACCGCGCACGAGCAGTGAGCTCTCGTCCGCGTCGGGCCGTACCGTGCGGTCGAGCACGGCGGCGTAGAAGACGGCGGCGCCCTCCGTGTCGGGGGTGAGCAGTTCGGCCCAGGCCGGCTCGCCGGGCTCGGTGCCGGCCTCCCGGCCGAGGTGCTCCTCGCCCTGCCAGAGGCCGAAGACGGCGCCGGAGACGTCGGAGGCGATGGCCATCCGTCCGGCGCGCTCGGCCTGCAGCGGCCCGACGGCGACGGTGCCGCCGCACTCGCGGACCAGCTGGGTGGTGCGGTCGGCGTCGTCCACGGCGAAGTAGGTGGTCCACTGCACCGGGAAGCCGGTGGCGGTGGAGACGCCGAGGCCGGCCACCGGCGCCCCGTCGAGTTCGGCCCGGACGTAGTCGCCGAGCTGGCCGGGCCCCGGGGTGTACGTCCAGCCGAGCAGTTCGCCGTAGAAGGCGCGGGCGCCGGCCAGGTCGTCGGTCAGCAGGCTGACCCAGCAGGGCGTGCCCTGGGCCAGTCGGAGTTCCACCGCGGGCAATGCGGGCCTCCTCGTGGGTGGTTGGCGCACGGAACCCCGGGCGCGAGGGTGATGCTTCCACCCTGACGGGCGCCCAACCCTCGGGCCGCGCGGAAAGTCCGGCAAAGTCAGCACAAAGAGCGGCGGGTCGGGCGTGCTGCGCGACAATGGCGGCCATGACCACCTACAACGAGGGTTCCCCGCTGATCTCCGCGGCCGAGCTGCGGGAGGCGCTCGCCTCCGCGCGCCCGCCGGTGCTGCTGGATGTCCGCTACCAGCTGGTCGGCGCCGCGCCGGGCGGCCCGACCGCGGCCGAGGAGTACCGGGCCGGGCACCTGCCCGGTGCCCGCTTCGTCGAGCTGGACCGGGACCTCGCGGCCCCGCCCGGCGCCCCCGGCCGGGGTGGGCGCCACCCGCTGCCCGACCCGAAGGAGTTCGGCGCGGCGATGCGCGGCTTCGGGGTGAGCACCGAGCGCCCGGTCGTGGTGTACGACGGCGCGGCGTCGATGGCGGCCGCCCGCGCCTGGTGGCTGCTGCGCTGGGCCGGGCACCGGGACGTCCGGGTGCTGGACGGCGGGTTCGCGGCCTGGCAGGCGGCCGGGCTGCCGGTGACGGCCGAGGTGCCGGAGCCCGCGGAGGGCGACTTCGAGCCGGTGCCGGGGCAGCTGCCGACGGTGGACGCGGACGGTGCCGCGGCGTGGGCCCGGAACGCGCTGCTGCTGGACGCCCGGTCGGGGGAGCGCTACCGGGGCGAGACCGAGCCGGTGGACCCGCGGGCCGGGCACATCCCGGGCGCGGTGTCGGCGCCGACGACCGAGAACGTGGGCCCGGACGGGCGCTTCCGCCCGTCCGCCGAGCTGGCGGCCCGCTTCCGGGAGCTGGGCGCGGGGGAGCGGGAGACCGCGGTGTACTGCGGGTCGGGGGTGACGGCGGCGCACCAGATCCTGGCGCTGGAGGTGGCGGGCCTGTCGGCCACGCTGTACCCGGGATCGTGGAGCGAGTGGTCGAGCGACGGCGGCCGCCCGGTGGCGGTCACCGACCAGCCGGGCTGAGACGCGGCGTCGAGACAGGGTGAAGGGGCGGGAGGCCCGGCCTCCCGCCCCTTCACCCTGTGCTGTCCGCTACTCCTGCTTCTTGCGCCGACTGCCGAAGACGATCTCGTCCCAGCTGGGAACGGTGGCCCGGCGCCCGGGCCGGACGCCGTCCGCCTCGGCCTGGCGGTCGGTGGTGCCGACCAGGCGCTCCCGGTGCGGGGCGACGGCGCGCGGCATCAGGATGTCGGCGTAGGCCGAGCCCGCGCCGACGGCCGGCGCGGCGGCCGCGGCCGGCTCCTCGCTCTCCTCGGCGACCTCGGCGGGCACCGGCTCGATCGGGGTGGGGCTGCCCACGGCGAGGTCGCCGCGGAAGGCGGGGACCACGTCGAGCAGGCTGGTCAGCGAGTCCCGGGACTCGGCGGTGGCCTCCCGCGACTCGCGGACCTCGCGGGCCGACATGATGCGGTCGGCGGAGGGCCGGTCGATCATCGGGCGGGGCGGCCGGTCCTGGGGGAGCCGGGCGATCCGCGGGATGAACGGGAAGACCGACTCCTCCTCGCGCTCGACGTTCTCGCCGATCAGCGCGCGGGCCTCGTCGTCGTTGGGCTGGACCAGGCGCCGCGGCGGGTCGTACGTCCAGGAGGCGCTGCGCCCCTCGCCGTCGGCCCGGTAGGAGAGGATGACCTCCCAGGTGCCGTCGTCGCGGCGCCAGGAGTCCCAGCGCTCGGTGTCCTTCTCGGCACCGCGCAGCGCGAGCCGCTCGGCGACGGCCTCGCCGAGCTGCGGGCCGGTGGACTCCCCGTTGCGGCGGATGGCGGTCTTGCGGGCGCGCTCGGCCATGAAGGCGCGCTCGGCGAGGACCGGGCCCTCGAAGCGGCGGACGCGGTCGACGGAGATCCCGGCGGCCTGGGCGACCTCCTCGGCGGAGGCACCGGCTCGTATCCGGGCCTGGATGTCCCGGGGGCGGAGGTGGCTCTCGACCTCGATCTCGATCTGGCCGAGGCGCGGCCGGTCGCCGCGGATGGCGGCGCGCAGCCGCTCGTCGATGGGGAGGGTGTACTCCGTGCTGTCGGCAGCCTTGAGCACCAGCCGTGTGCCGTCGTTGCTGACGGCCACAACCCGCAGTTCGGGCACGGTTACCTCCCGGGTGGTGCCTGCCGACGTCACCTGCGTCGCTGCTCCCGTACTGAGTGTGGCCTGCCCGCTCGCGACTGGCCACAACCTTGCTGAGTTCCCCGGCGTGTCGGGCTTACGCCCGGGCACGCCGCTGTGGCACGGTTGCCTTTTTGCCACGTCATCGGTCGACGTCGCGCCTGGGTGTCCCGGCCGTCCTCGCACGCGGAGTGTTCGCGACGATCCGGGACCGGCGTCGCCGTGCGTGCCCGTTCCGTGGCTCCTCGTCAAGCTGCCGGTGTAGGCACAGTCGACAAGTCGACCCAAGGCTCAGGCTTTACGAACAGTACTCCATTCGTGGCACCCAAAGGGGCGGCTCGCCGCTCAAGTCTCCCGCGATTCACGGGAATCTCAAGAGCGCGCGCCCCGGATGGCGGATCACGGGCGAGTGAACGGTGATCATCTTCACACAATCCGGGCGCGCAGAACCGCATTTTCGCCCCTTGTGTCCTTCTTCGGGCAAGATGGGGTGTCTTGTTCGAAGAACAGTCGTACGGACCGAGGGATGTTGATGCCGGAACGGAGCCCCGCCGAGGAGGGCGGCAAGGAGGAGCGCAAGCGGATCGATCTGAGTGTGGCTCAGGTCGTGGCGAGCGCGCTGGCCGCCGTGGTCGGCGCGCTGTTGGCCTCCGAACTGGGCGTGTACGGAACGATCATGGGCGCCGCGGTGGTGAGCGTCGGGGCCACCACGGGTGGCGCGGTGTTCCAGCACCTCTTCAAGCGGACCGGCGAACAGCTGCGCGAGGCGGTGGACCGGGGGCCCAACCAGACGGCGAACGCGCTGCGCCAGGTGCCGGTGGAGGCGGACCGGTCCGAGCGGCCCGACGTGTCCGAACTGCCCGCGCAGCAGTCGGTGGTCACCGCGGAGTGGAACGAGCCGCAGGTGGTGCGGGCGCGCCGGCGGTGGACCTGGAAGTCCTACGCGGTGGTGTCCGGGCTGGTGTTCGTGCTGGCGATGACGCCGATCGTGGCCTTCGAACTGGCCACCGGGCAGCCGGTGTCGGCGACGGTGAAGGGCGAGTCCGGCAACGGCACCTCCTTCGGCGGTTCGGTGGCGCCGAAATCCTCCCGGCCGCAGGACGCCCCGCCGGAGGGGCCGGGCCCGGGCGGCGGACAGGGCTCGGACGCCACGCCGTCGGGCGGCGCCTCGGCCCCGGCGACGACGAGGCCGAGCCGGGAGCCGACCGCCACCCCGAGTACCGGTACCGGCGCGGGGACGGCCTCGCCCTCGGCGAGCCCGAGCGCGAGCCCGTCGGCCGGCGCCTCCCCGTCGGCGGGCGGCGGGAAGCCCACCGGTGAGGCCACGACCCCGCCGCCGGTGCCCGGAGACGAGCCGGCCGGCGCGACGGCGACCCCGCCGCCGGCCGCCGGTACCCCGGCGAACTGACGGGACGGCTGCGAACGGCTGCGCACTAGGCGCCCAGCACCCGGCGCAGGTAGTCGTTGCCGAAGACCCGCTGCGGGTCGACCTCGTCGCGCAGGGCGGTGAAGTCGCCGAAGTGCGGGTAGACGCCGGCCAGGTACTCGGCGTCGCGGGTGTGCAGCTTGCCCCAGTGGGGGCGGCCCTGATGGGCGGTCATGAGCTGTTCGACGCCGGTGAAGTAGCCCTGGTCGGCGGTGCCCCGGTAGAGGTGGACGGCGATGTAGGCGCTGTCCCGGCCGGAGGCGGTGGAGAGCCAGAGGTCGTCGGCGGGGGCGAAGCGCACCTCGACCGGGAAGCTGACCTTCCAGTCGGAGCGTTCGACCATGGCCTTCAGCTCGCGCAGCACCCCGCCGACGGCCTCGCGCGGCACCGCGTACTCCATCTCGACGAAGCGGACCCTGCGCGGGCTGGTGAACACCCGGTACGCGGTGTCGGTGAAGCTGCGCTCGGACCAGGCGCGGCTGGCCAGCGAGGCGATCGAAGGGATCGAGCCGGGGAAGCGCCGGCCGACCCGGCAGACGCCCTCCCAGACCGTGTTCGAGAGGAAGTCGTCCTCCAGCCACTCCTTGAACCGGGGCAGTGGAGCGGCCGGGCCCTGGCTGCGGTTGTTGCGCTTGGTGGAGCAGCGGTCGGTGTGCGGGAACCAGTAGAACTCGAAGTGCTCGTTGACGGCGGTGAGGTCGTCGAGGCGCTCCAGCACTTCGTCGAAGGCCATCGGCTGCTCGTGCGCGGTGAGCAGGAAGGCCGGCTCGACGCCGAAGGTGAGCGCGGTGATCACGCCGAGGGCGCCGAGGCCGAGCCGGGCGCCCTGGAAGAGCCGGGGGTTCTCGGTGGGGGAGCAGCGCCGGACGGAACCGTCGGCGAGGACGATCTCCAGGGCGCGGATCTGGGCGGCGAGCGAGCCGGAGTCGCGGCCGGTGCCGTGGGTGCCGGTGCTGGTGGCGCCGGCGACGGTCTGGACCTCGATGTCGCCCATGTTGGTGAGCGAGAGGCCATCGGCGGCGAGGACCCGGTTGAGGCGGTGCAGCGGGAGGCCGGACTCGACGGTGACGGTGCCGGCCTCGCGGTCGATCCCGCGGACGGCGGTCAGTGCGTGCGGGCGGATCTGGACGCCGTCGCCGGCGGAGGCGATCGAGGTGAAGGAGTGGCCGGAGCCGACGGCCTTGACGGTGCGGCCCTGCTCGGCGGCGCGCAGGATCTCCTTGGCCAGTTCCTCCGCGGTACCGGGGGCGGCGGCCCGGGCGGGCTCGGCGCTCTGGTTGCCGGCCCAGTTGGTCCACCGGGTGCGGGTCGCGGTACTGGCCTGGGGCATTGCGCTGCCTCCTGCTCGGTGGCCGAACGGGGTCGGCGCGGTCCGGACAGGGCTCTCGCCCTACCCGTGGGTAGGGCGAGAGATTAGTCAGTTCACCGTTCGACGTCTATGGGTCGATCGACCGCCTCGGCGGGCTCGTTCGCCGCGACTCCGGCGCGCAGGCGGCGGAGTCCGGTCAGGGCGACGAGCACCCCGAGTGCGCCGGCGGTCAGCGGGACCCAGTAGCCTGCCGCGGCGCCGGAGGCGTCGACCACCCAGCCGCCCGCCGAGGAGCCGAAGGCCACGCCGAGGGCGAGCCCGGTGGTGGTCCAGGCCATGCCCTCGGTGAGCTTGGCGGCCGGGACGAGCCGTTCGACCAGGGCCATCGCGGAGATCAGGGTGGGGGAGATGGCGACGCCGGCGACCAGCAGGGCGACGCCGGCCGCGACCAGCCCGCCGATGCCGTGCACGGTGGAGGCGACGAGCAGGATGGGGATCATGCTGAGCGCCATCATCACCACGCCGACGAAGAAGCGGGTGGACAGCGGACTCCGGAGCTTGAGCGCTCCGTAGACGACGCCGGCCAGGCCGGAGCCGAACGCCCAGACCGCGAGGACGACGCTGGAGAGCCCCTTGTGCCCCTGGGCGTCGGCGAAGGCGACGGTGACGATCTCGACCGAGCCGAAGATCGCGCCGGTGGCGACGAAGGTCAGCACCAGTACGACCAGGCCGCCGTTGAGGATGGCGCTGCCGCCGCCGTGGGCCGAGGCCGGGTGGACCGGCGGCTCGGTGCGGCGCTGGGCGGTGAACAGGACGATGCCGACGGCGAGCGCGATCACGGCCACCAGCACGCCGGACTCGGGGAAGGCGTTGGTGGCGAGGCCGATGGAGAGGATCGGACCGACGATGAAGCAGACCTCGTCGACGACGGCCTCGAAGGAGTACGCGGTGTGCAGCTTGACGGCGTCGTCGCGGTAGAGGTGGGCCCAGCGGGCGCGGACCATGGCGCCGGCGCTGGGCATGACGCCGAGGCCGATGGCGAACAGGAAGAGCGTCCAGGACGGCGCGTGGAAGTGGGCGCAGAGCAGGAGCCCGATCGCGGCGGCGACGGCGAGCGCGGTGGCCGGCAGGGCGACGCGGCGCTGCCCGCGGCGGTCGACCAGCCAGGAGACCGCCGGGCCCAGTGCCGCGGCGGCGATGGCCATCGTCGCGGAGACCGCGCCCGCCAGCCCGTACGACCCGGTCAGCTGGGAGAGCATCGTCACGATGCCGATGCCGGCCATGGAGATCGGCAGGCGGGCTATGAACCCGGCGGAGGAGAAGGCCAGAGTGCCGGGGGCGGCGAATATCCGGCGGTAGCTGGACAGCACGGGGGATCTCCGTGGGGTAAGGAATGAGGCTGGCCAACACAGCTTACGTAGGTTGGCAAACGGTATTTTCCGGACACCGGCGCGGCCCCGGCGACGGCATCGGACCCCTCAGTGGCAGGATCGGTGCCATGTCCGACGCGCGCAAACCCTCCCCCTCCGGCGCCGCTCCGTACGACGCCCTGCTGCTCCTGTCCTTCGGCGGGCCCGAGGGCCCCGAGGAGGTCGTCCCGTTCCTGGAGAACGTCACCCGCGGCCGCGGGATCCCCAAGGAGCGGCTGAAGGAGGTCGGCAAGCACTACTTCATGTTCGGCGGGGTCAGCCCGATCAACGAGCAGAACCGCGAGCTGCTCGCCGCGCTGCGCAAGGACTTCGCCGAGCACGGTCTGGACTTGCCGGTCTACTGGGGCAACCGGAACTGGGCGCCCTACCTGGTGGACACCCTGCGGGAACTGGCCGCCGACGGACACCGCCGGATCGCCGTGCTCGCCACCAGCGCGTACGCCGGCTACTCGGGCTGTCGCCAGTACCGGGAGAACCTCGCCGACGCCCTGGCCGCCCTGGCCGAGGAGGGCCTGCCCGCCCTGCGGGTCGACAAGCTGCGGCACTTCTACAACCACCCCGGCTTCGTCGAGCCGATGATCGACGCCACCGTGGCCGCGCTGGCGGAGCTGCCCGAGGACGTCCGGGACGGCGCCCGGCTGGCGTTCACCACCCACTCCATCCCGGACACCATGGCCGAGACCTCCGGCGCCCCGGACGACCCGGCCCGCGGCACACCGGGCGGCGCCTACGTCGCCCAGCACCTGGACGTGGCCCGGCTGATCGTCGCGGCCCTCGCCGAGCGCACCGGCGTCGCCGACCGGCCCTGGGAGCTGGTGTTCCAGAGCCGCAGCGGAGCCCCGCACACGCCGTGGCTGGAACCCGACATCTGCGACCACCTGGAGTCGCAGCACGCCGAGGGCGCGCCCGCCGTGGTGATGGTCCCGATCGGCTTCGTCTCCGACCACATGGAGGTCAAGTACGACCTCGACACCGAGGCCGTCGCCAAGGCCGCCGAGCTCGGCCTGCCGGTGGCCCGTGCCGCCACCGTCGGCGCCGACCCCCGGTTCACCGCCGCCGTGCGCGAGCTGGTCCTGGAGCGGGCCGCCACCGAGCGCGGCGAGCAGGTGACCCGCTGCGCCCTCGGCGCCCTCGGCCCCAGCCACGACGTGTGCGCGGTGGCCTGCTGCCCCAACCCGCGCGCCCCGCGCCCGGCCGCCGCCGAGCGCTGACCGTCCACCGACCACGTCCGGAGGAGATTTCCGTGACCGCCCCCGCCCAGCCCGACGACCGGCTCCTCGACGACCTCCTGGAGGTCGCCCTGGACGCGGCCCGGCAGGCCGGCGCCCTGCTGCGCGACGGCCGCCCCGCCGAGCTCGGCGTGGCCGGCACCAAGAGCAGCCCGGTCGACGTGGTCACCGAGATGGACCTCGCCTCCGAGAAGCTCGTGCTGGAGCTGATCACCGACCGCCGCCCGGCGGACGGCTACCTCGGCGAGGAGGGCACCGAGCGGCCCGGCACCAGCGGGGTCCGCTGGGTCGTGGACCCGCTCGACGGCACGGTCAACTACCTGTACGGGCTGCCCTCCTGGGCGGTCAGCGTGGCCGCCGAGGTGGACGGCCGGGCGGTCGTCGGAGTGGTGTACGCCCCGGCGCGCGACGAGCTGTTCCACGCCGTGCTGGGCTGCGGTGCCCGGCTGAACGGGCGGCCGATCTCGGCCCGCCCGGCGCCGCCCTGGGGTCAGGCGCTGATCGCCACCGGCTTCAACTACGTCCAGTCGGTGCGGGTGCGCCAGGCGGAGGTGCTGCTGGCGCTGATGCCCGAGGTGCGGGACATCCGCCGGGGCGGGGCGGCCGCGGTCGACCTGTGCGACGTCGCCGCCGGGCGGCTGGACGGCTACTACGAGCGCGGCCTCGCCCCCTGGGACCGCGCGGCCGGCTGCCTGGTCGCCGCCGAGGCCGGCGCCCTGACCGGCGGCCGCCCCGGGCACGGCCCGGACCGCGAGCTGACCGTGGCCGCGGCCCCGGGCGTGTACGAGCCGCTGCAGGAGCGCCTGGCCGCACTGCGGGCCTGGGCGGACTGACCGGCTGCGGCTGCCCGGAGCCGACCGCAACCGACCGGAACCGGAAGGCCCGGAGCGCTCTGCTCCGGACCACCCGGTTCCGGACGTGCGAAGAGCCCTGGCATACAGGGGATGCCAGGGCTTGGGGTTTCGCACGGCCCCCGCAGGGCCGCAGGTGCCGGAGTTCCGGCGACGGGTCGGAAGTGCCGAACGGGTTAGGCAGCGGTGCGGTGGCGCTCCAGCACCGTGTCCACGCCGTGTTCGGCGGCGAGTCGGCGGAGGTCGTCCAGCTCGGACTGCTCCACCTCGGCGAGGAACTCGTCCCCGGCCTCGATCGCGCGGTGCAGGTCCTGCTCGGCGTTGGCTATGCGCTGCAGGATTCCGGCCTTGAAGGCGTCCATACGGGCCCCCTTACTGTGTCGGACGTGCACGGTCGTGCGTCTCCGCCCCGAGGAGGTCCAGCCGGTGAAAGCGCCCCGGCCGGCAGTCGGTGAAGATCCGGTCGGGCGCGGAGACGGCCTTCGGCCGCTCCCGGTGATGTCCCAGCCCCAGGGCCGGCGCGGATGAACGCACGGCGGGTGGGTGCGACCGGCCAAGAGCCAGATCGCGGGTGTGCAGCTGTCCTCCCCGCAGAGGGGGCGGGGAAACCTCCCGGCGGAAGAAAGTTGCCGGTGTCACAGTCCAAGCGGAGTGCTACCGACACGAACGGTCACCGCCGCGGACCCGGGGCCCGTGCCCGAGGGGCAGCTTATCGCTGCTTTACCGCAGGACCAGGCAGGATGGAGGCACCGTCGGAGCCGTGCGTCCGCTTCCGGGGCCGGCCTGGAGAAGGGACAACGACCGTGCGGGTTCTCGTCGTCGAGGACGAGCAGCTGCTTGCCGAGGCCGTCGCGACCGGCCTGCGCCGCGAGGCGATGGCCGTCGACGTGGTGTACGACGGGGAGGCCGCGCTCCAGCGCATCGCGGTCAACGACTACGACGTGGTGGTCCTGGACCGCGACCTCCCGCTGGTCCACGGCGACGACGTCTGCCGCAAGGTGGTCGAGCAGGGCCTGGCGACCAGGGTGATCATGCTGACCGCCTCCGGCGACATCAGCGACCGGGTCGAGGGCCTGGAGATCGGCGCGGACGACTACCTTCCGAAGCCGTTCGCCTTCAGCGAACTCGTCGCCCGGGTAAGGGCGCTGGGCCGCCGCGCGACCATCCCGCTGCCCCCGGTGCTGGAGCGCGCCGGCATCTCGCTCGACCCCGGCCGGCGCGAGGTGATCCGCGACGGACGCACCGTCCAGCTCGCCCCCAAGGAGTTCGCCGTCCTGGAGGTGCTGATGCGGGCCGGCGGCGCCGTCGTCTCCGCCGAGCAGCTCCTCGAGAAGGCCTGGGACGAGCACACCGACCCGTTCACCAACGTCGTGCGCGTCACCGTGATGACGCTGCGCCGCAAGCTCGGCGACCCGCCGGTGATCGTCACCGTGCCGGGCTCCGGCTACCGGATCTGACCACCGGGACCCGCTGAGAGGGACCCGCCCGCGGACTCCCCGCCCCGAAGCGGCCCGGCCCCCGGGAATCCACCACCCCGCGCCCGCCCCCGGCGGACGCCCCGAGAGGACGATCATGACCACCCCGCCCCCGGCCGGCGGGCCCTCCGGCGCGCCCGCCGGCGGCCCGCGCGCCGTACCGCCCAAGCCCCTGCACCCCCCGCGCTCGGCCCGCTCGAACCAGACCTACGTCCCCGGCGACGGCGTCCTCGCCTGGCTGCCGTTCCGCCCCACCATCCGGATGCGGCTCACCCTGCTCTACGGCGGGATGTTCCTGATGGCCGGCGTGGTGCTGCTGCTGGTCATGTACTTCTTCGTCCAGCAGGCCCTCCAGGAGGTCGGCCAGCCGCACCTGCTGCTCAACGGCTCCGGCATCTCGGTGCGGACCCCGGACAACCTCACCCTGACCAGCCAGTCCGCGCTCGACCAGTGGCTGAACGACTACAAGGCCTACCAGGCCGGCCAGGCGCTCAACACCCTGCTGCGCAAGCTGCTCACCGTGCTCGTCTGCCTCGCCGTGATCGCCTTCGCGGCCGGCTACGCGATGGCCGGCCGGGTGCTGCGCCCGCTCGGCCGGATCACCCGCACCGCCCGCGACGTCGCCTCCTCCGACCTGCACCGCCGGATCGAGCTGGACGGGCCGGACGACGAGCTCAAGGAGCTCGCCGACACCTTCGACGACATGCTGGACCGGCTGGACCGCTCCTTCGACTCCCAGCGCCGCTTCGTCGCCAACGCCTCGCACGAGCTGCGCACCCCGCTGGCGATCAACCGCACCCTCCTGGAGGTCCAGCTCTCCGACCCGGCCGCCTCGCCGGACCTGCAGCAGCTGGGCAAGACCCTGCTGGCCACCAACGAGCGCAGCGAGCAGCTGGTCGAGGGCCTGCTGCTGCTCGCCCGCAGCGAGAACGAGCTGACCGACCGCCGCCCGGTGGAGCTGTCCGAGGTGGCCACCCGGGCGCTGGAGCAGACCAGGACCGAGGCGGACAAGCGCGAGGTCGAGCTGCGCTCGAAGCTGGATCCGGCCGTGGTCGCGGGCAACGGCGTGCTGCTGGAGCGGCTCGCGCTCAACCTGCTGCAGAACGCCGTCCGGTACAACACCGCGGGCGGCTGGGTCGAGCTGGCCACCGCGGAGGTGCCGGGCGGCGGCGAGCTGGTGGTCTCGAACACCGGCCCGGTGGTGCCGGGGTACGAGCTGGAGCACATCTTCGAGCCGTTCCGCCGGGTCAAGGGCGCCGACCGCACCCGCAGCGACAAGGGGGTCGGGCTCGGCCTGTCCATCGTCCGCTCGGTGGTGCGCGCCCACGGCGGCACCATCGAGGCCACCCCGCGCGCCGGAGGGGGCCTCACCATGCGGGTCCGCATCCCCTCGCCGTAGGGCGCACCCCCGCGCTGACCGCCCGTTCCGTGGGCGACCGTTTCCAGCCGCCCCCGTCAGGCCCGTCAAGACGACATAAGGCCTGGCGGGGGCGGCTTGTCTTTTCCGGCCCGGGCAACTTACGGTGTCGTAACCTACGCAACCGTAAGTGGGATCCGTCGGCGCGCCCGCCGGCGGGTCCGCACGGTGCGTGCCCGCCCAACGCGCCCGTCCCCGCGCGTGCCGTCCCCCGGGAGCAAGACCGTGACCATCGCCCCTGTGCAGAGCAGCACCGTGCAGAGCAGCCCCTCGCTCGGATCGAGCGGCTGGACCGACACGCGGCTGATCCTGGCCCTCGAAGAGGTCGTGGAGAAGGAGCTCAACCGCCACCTGGGCGTGGCCAAGGAGTGGATGCCGCACGAGTTCGTCCCGTGGAGCCAGGGGCGCGACTTCGACGGCGTCCTGGGCGGCGAGGCCTGGTCGGTCGAGCAGTCGCAGGTGACCCCGCTGGGCCGGGTGTCGCTGGTGGTGAACCTGCTGACCGAGGACAACCTCCCCAGCTACCACCACGAGATCGCGACCATGTTCGGCCGCGAGGGCGCCTGGGGCACCTGGGTGCACCGCTGGACGGCCGAGGAGGGGCGCCACGGCATAGCCATCCGCGACTACCTGCTCGCCACCCGGGCCGTCGACCCGGTGGAGCTGGAGCGGGCCCGGATGAACCACATGTCCGAGGGCTTCGAGTCCGACAACGCGCACAGCATGCTGCACTCGGTCGCGTACGTGGCCTTCCAGGAGCTCGCGACCCGCATCGCGCACCGCAACACCGGCAAGTACGCCGGCGACCCGCTCTGCGAGCAGCTCCTGGCGAAGATCGCCAACGACGAGAACCTGCACATGGTCTTCTACCGGAACCTGCTGAGGGCCGCGCTGGAGATCGCCCCGGACCAGGCCATGCGCGCCATCGCCGACGTGGTGACCGACTTCCGCATGCCCGGCCACGGGATCCCCGGCTTCGAGCGCGCCGCCGCCCAGATCGCCCTCGGCGGGGTGTACAACCTGCGCATCCACCACGACGACGTGCTGCAGCCGGTGCTGCGCAACCTCAAGGTGATGGAGATCAGCGGCCTCGGCCCCGAGGGTGTGCTGGCGCAGAACGAGCTGGGCGTGTTCCTGGACGGGCTGGACGCCCAGGCGCGGAAGTTCGAGGAGCGCCAGGCCGCGCTGCTGGCTCGCCGGGCGGCCCGGCGCAGCGCCGAGTAGGGCGCTTCACCGGGCGGTCGGAGTGGGTGGATTTTCCGTGGTTTGCCCCGGAAGATTCTTAACGTGACCAAGCTCACACCGTGTCGCTCCACGATTTCGGGCAACCCCGGAGAGTGATCACCCGTTCGGAGGTATCGATCGCCGTCCGTGACCGGATTCCGCCCTCGGGCGGATCCGCCGGATCGGTCAGCGTCCCTGATGGGCAAGGGATTCGGCGGGACTCCCCGCCGTTGGTGCTTACTGTGCGTGTCCGGATCGCCGGGCGCGGAGAGGGTCAGCGATGGCCTAGCGTGAGGCCTTCGGCAGCCCCGAGGATCACCCCGATGGAGCCCCGGCTGAGTGTCGATTGAGTAACAGGGCTTGAAGTAAGGCAAAATCTCCGCCTCGGGTCGGGCACAAGACCGACCCCCCATGCGTTACGTGCGCTGGAGATACCGCACACGCCGCACAACCCGGAGGGGGAGAGCGAAAAATGGCAACCGACTACGACACCCCACGCAAGACCGACGACGAGCTCAACGAGGACAGCATCGAGGAGCTCAAGGCTCGTCGGAACGACAAGGGCGGCAGCTCTGTCGACGTCGACGAGTTCGAGGCTGCCGAGGGCATGGAGCTCCCCGGCGCCGACCTCTCGAACGAGGAGCTCGCCGTCCGCGTGCTGCCGAAGCAGGCGGACGAGTTCACCTGCATGAGCTGCTTCCTGGTGCACCACCGCAGCCAGCTCTACAGCGAGAAGAACGGCAACCCGATCTGCCGGGACTGCGGCGCCTGAGCACCGCGGCGGACAGGGCCCGGTGCCCGCGGCTACCGCGGGACCGGCACACCGCTCCTTCCGGCCCCGGGCAGCGGGGCCGGACGGCAGTTCCGAGGGCCGTCCGTCCGGACGGCCCCGGCAGGACGGAGCCGGCCGACTCGTCGGCCGGCGCAAAGTCGTAGGGACGGTCCCGCAGCAGCGGAACCGTCCCTCTCCGTTTTCCCGTCCTCCGGGGCCCTCCGGGCCCGCGCGCCCGCTCCCTCAGGTGCGGGCGCCGCGCCGGGCCTCCTCCAGCGCCTCCGCCAGCCTCATCGGCGAGCGGGTCGACAGATAGAGGTACGGCGTCGGGTCGGCCGGGTCGCTCACCTCGACCCGCAGCGCCGTCGGGACATAGCTGCGCAGCAGCATGAACGCGCGGGGATCGGCCTTCGGGCCGCGCCAGGCCGCCGCCTCGGCGGGGCTCAGCGCCTGCGCGGTGCCGAGCGCGTCCACCGGGATCCGGGCAGGGCCGGCCACCAGCGAGCCCTGGACCACGCGGATCCGGGCCGAGCCGTAGCTGCTGATCGCGAGCGCGCCGGCGGCGACCCCGACCACCAGCCCGACCAGCGCGGCCGGGCCGCTGACCCGGATCAGGATCAGCGCGAGCGTGAGGCCCACCGCGGCCGGGAGCAGCCACCAGGAGCGCGGCACCGTGAGGCGTTCGTCGTACATGCCCTCCATTGTGGGCGCCCTGACGCCCGGCGCGGGACGCCACCCCCACCGGGGGCCTACCTACCCCTGGGTAGGGTTGGGCGCCGTGACCGGTACGACAGCCCCCAGCACCCCCACCGACCGGCCGGCGCCCGCGATGCCGCCGACCCCGACCACCCCGCCGCCGGACGCCGTCCTGCCGCCGCGCGCCCCCGAGGCACCGGCTCCCGGGACCCGGCTCGGCTCCCACTACGAGCACTGCTTCGGCTGCGGCCCGCAGCACCCCGGCGGCCTGCGGATCGACGCGATCGCCGGCGAGGGACTCGACGTCACCGCCGAGTTCACCGTCCGCGAGGTCCACCAGGGCGGCCCGGGCCTGGCCCACGGCGGCGTGCTGACGACAGCCATGGACGAAACCCTCGGGACGCTCAACTGGCTGCTGCACGCCCCCGCCGTGACCGGCCGGCTGGAGACCGACTTCCTCTCCCCGGTCCCCGTCGGCACGGTGCTGCACCTGCGTGCCTGGGTCACCGGCGTGCACGGCCGGAAGATCTACAGCGCCGCCGAGGCGCGGATCGGCGGCCCGGACGGACCGGTCGCCGTGCGGGCAACGGCGCTCTTCATCCAGGTGAAGCTGGAACACTTCACCACGCACGGTCGTGCCGAGGACATCGAGAAGGTCCTCGACGACCCGGACCTGATGAAGCGCGCACGAGCCTTTGAGGTGAACCCTTGAGTGACAGCCCCCGCCCGCAGCTGGACGTCCTGATCAAGCGCATCGACCCCGAGCTGCCGCTGCCCGCCTACGCGCAGCCCGGGGACGCCGGCGCCGATCTGCGCACCACCGTCGACGCCGAGCTGGCGCCCGGAGAGCGGGTGGTCCTGCCCACCGGCATCGCCATCGCCCTGCCGGACGGCTACGCGGCCTTCGTCCACCCCCGGTCCGGGCTGGCAGCTCGTTGCGGAGTTGCTCTCGTGAACGCCCCGGGGACGGTCGATGCCGGGTACCGTGGAGAGATCAAGGTGATCGTCGTCAATCTGGACCCGCGCGAGGGAGTCAGCTTCCGCCGAGGGGACCGGATCGCCCAGCTGGTCGTCCAGCAGGTCGAGAAGGCCCGCTTCCACGAGGTGGAGGAGCTGCCCGGGTCGGCACGCGCCGAGGGCGGGTTCGGGTCGACCGGCGGCCATGCCGCGGTCTAGCATTCCCGCGGCCTCGCAGGAAGCCGAGCAGGTATTCGCATCGGTCTTGGACCGGGAAGGACAGTGACCGTGTTCCGTCGTCGCCAGAAGAGCGAGGACGCTGTCGAGCAGCTCGCCGACGACGCCATCAGCGCCGACGAGACGGCCGATGACGTCGAAGGTTCCGCCGAGAGCGAGAACGTGACCGAGCTGGACCCGGCCGACAGGGTCGGCCTGCCGCCGGCCCCCAGGCCGGACGGTCCGTGGGACCACTCGGAGCTGGAGAACCCCGAGGAGGGACGAGTCGACCTCGGGGGTCTGCTGGTCCCCGGTGTCGAGGGCATGGAGCTGCGCGTCGAGGTCGCCGGTGACGCGATCGTCGCCGCCACCCTCGTGCTTGGCAACAGCGCCATCCAGCTCCAGGCCTTCGCGGCCCCGAAGTCCGAGGGCATCTGGGGCGAGGTCCGCGAGGAGATCGCCAACGGCATCACCTCGCAGGGCGGCCTCATCGAGGAGGAGGAGGGCCCGCTCGGCTGGCACCTCCGCGCCCAGGTCCCGGTGCAGCTGCCGGACGGCACCCAGGGTGTCCAGCTGGTGCGGTTCGTCGGCTGCGACGGCCCGCGCTGGTTCCTCCGCGGTGTGATCTCGGGCCAGGCTGCGGTGCAGCCCGAGATGGCCGGGATCCTGGAGCAGGTCTTCCGCCAGACCGTCGTCGTGCGCGGCGAGGCCCCGATGGCCCCCCGCGACCCGATCGTGCTGAAGCTCCCCGAGGACGCCCAGATGGTGGCCGACGGTGGCGGGGCGGCCGCTACCGCCGGCGAGGGCGACAGCCGCTTCGGCGGCGCCTCGCTCGACCCGTTCGCGCGCGGCCCGGAGATCACTGAGGTGCGCTGACCGACCCCGATCGCCTCTGCCCGGGATCCCGGGCAGAGGCGATTTGCATGTGGCGGGTCGGTCCCCGTACAGTTCCGGAGTCGCCGCGGGAGACCGGGGCGGCAAAGCGGAAAGCGAATCCGATGAATGAAGTTCCGGAAAACGGAGCGGAAAACGTC